>JAKDMO010000138.1 GCA_030452305.1 Alcaligenaceae bacterium
CCGTCGTGTCGCCCGATATCACCCATTTCCCGATCCGGCGCTTAGCCGGCCAGGCATCGTCGTAAAAATCCACCGTGTCCCAACCCGCAGCCAGCGCCGCCTCGGCCACGACCTTGCCGTGCCCACTCGCCCCCAGGATTGCCAGTCTTTTCATTTTTCGGCCCCTATAGATTGCCAGCATCATCGTGGCAGATGACAGTCTACTTCTCTTTACCGAATCGTTGATCAATTCGCTGAACAGCATCAATTGATGTCTTACATTTATCAGCCTTCCGCGATACTCGTCAGATTGTCGCAATATGGAACAAACTATGGAATGCGGCAGAGGGCGACTGTTAAATTTAGATAACTCTGACCGCCCGTTCTGGAGTCAAGATGGTCCCATGTGGTGTGTCATCCGTTCAACTCATGAACTCCACCTAGCGCTTGCTGATCGTGTCACAGCACGGCGGTAGCGTGTTACAACTGCGAACCTCCTTGCATAAAGAAAGCCATCTAAAGGTTTTACGTTTACTGGAATCCAACCCCAGCCTGAGCCAGCGGGAATTGTCGCGGGCGCTGGGCGTGAGTCTAGGAAAGACCAATTACTGCGTCCGCGCCTTGTTGGACAAGGGCCTGATCAAGATGCAGAACTTCAGAAACAGCAGCAACAAGCTGGGCTACGCATACCTGCTGACACCTGCCGGCATTGCGGCCAAGGCGGATCTGACACGGCGCTTTCTGGCACAAAAGCAGCTTGAGTACAACGTGCTACGCCAGGAGATCGAGCGCCTGCAACAAGAGGTGCAAAACTCTTGATGAACTCGCAGCCTTTGGGGCAGCCCATCGCTGCCGGTGTGGCCGGTTGCGCTCGTGATCCGGGATCAATATCAAAAGACATGATTGCACCCACTGTCGCCATCCTGCTGTGTACCTACCAGGGTCAGGATTATCTGGCCGAACAACTGGCATCCTACGGCACCCAGACACATGGTCAATGGACCGTTCACGCCTCTGATGACGGCTCCGCAGATGCTACCTTATCCATACTAGAAGCCTGGAAGGCGCACAGGCTCGACCGCCCGTCTTCTGCACCCTACGACCTTCGCAAATGCGCTGGTACAGAACCCACCCGGCGGCAGAGCCTTCATCGACGATGCTGAAGTTTTTTCACAAGCCCGCGCAGCGGGTGTGATTGCGCGTGTTGTCGGGCTAAAGCGTAGTGGTGTCTACCGCCAGACACTGCTTGGGAATATCGGGCTGTGGGCGGCAGCCACCTTAAGGAAAATCTGACTCATGACGATATTGGTGACTGGGGGCGCGGGCTTTATTGGCAGCAATTTTGTGCTGGACTGGCTGGCCGAATCCGATGAAACGCTGGTCAATCTGGACAAGCTCACCTATGCAGGCAACCTGGCCAACCTGGCCGAGCTGGAAGGCGACCCTCGACACGTTTTCGTGCGGGGCGATCTGGGCGACCGTGACTTGCTGGACCAGATTCTGGCCACACACCAGCCACGCGCCGTGATCAATTTTGCAGCCGAGAGCCATGTGGATCGCTCGATTCACGGGCCCGAGGACTTTATCCAGACGAACATCATCGGTACCTTTCGACTGCTGGAATCGGTCCGTCACTGGTGGGCGGCGTTGCCGGCGGAACGCCATCGCGCATTTCGTCTGCTGCACGTCAGTACTGACGAGGTCTACGGATCCCTGGCCCCCAACGATGGGCCGTTTACCGAGACGAATCCGTACGAGCCCAACAGCCCCTATAGCGCCAGCAAGGCGGCCGGCGATCACCTGGTGCGTGCCTGGTACCACACCTACGGCCTGCCGGTGCTGACCACCCATTGCAGCAACAACTATGGCCCCTACCACTTTCCCGAGAAACTGATTCCACTGGTAATCGTCAATGCCCTGGCGGGCAAGCCCTTGCCCATTTACGGCGACGGCCAACAGATCCGCGACTGGCTGTATGTTAAGGACCACTGCAGCGCCATACGTCGTGTGCTGGCAGCCGGTCAATTGGGCGAAGTCTATAACGTCGGGGGCTGGAACGAAAAGCCCAATATCGATATCGTTCACACGGTCTGTACCCTGCTGGATGAACTGCACCCCCGTTCAGACAGCAAAAGCTATAAAGACCAAATTACCTACGTTACCGACCGCCCGGGCCATGATCGTCGCTATGCGATCGATGCGCGTAAACTGGAACGGGATCTGGGGTGGCGGCCTGCAGAAACCTTTGAAACCGGCATACGTAAAACGGTCCAGTGGTATCTGGACCACCCGGACTGGGTCAGCAATGTTCAGTCGGGCGCATACCGCGAATGGGTTGACCAGAACTACAAGCAACGCAGCGTATGAAAATTCTGCTCTTTGGAAAGAACGGGCAGTTGGGCTGGGAACTGCAACGCAGCCTGCTGCCCTTGGGCCGGCTCATCGCTTTGGGCTCTGATGACGGCGCCTTGTGTGGCGACTTCACCGACCTGGATGGTATTGCCAGGACTGTTCGGGCGGTCGCCCCGGATGTCATTGTCAATGCTGCGGCGTATACCGCAGTTGACCAAGCGGAAAGCCAGACTGATCTGGCGCGATCCCTTAACGCACTGGCGCCGGCCGTCCTGGCCGCCGAGGCCCAGCGCAGCGGCGCCTGGCTGGTGCATTATTCCACCGACTATGTCTTTGACGGCAGCGGCGATACGCCCTGGCGGGAAACCGACGACCCACACCCTTTGAACGTGTATGGCCGCAGCAAGCTGGAGGGCGAACGCGCCATCCGGCAGTCGGGCTGCCGACACCTGATCTTTCGTACTAGCTGGGTGTACGCCGCCAGGGGCGACAACTTTGCCAAAACCATATTGCGCCTAGGGCGCGAGCGCACACAACTGACCGTCATCGATGATCAAATTGGTGCACCGACCGGTGCCGAGCTGCTGGCCGACATCAGCGCCCACGCCCTATCCACCGCACGACGGCGACCGGACGTCAGCGGCCTATACCATTTGACGGCCGGAGGCGAAACATCGTGGCATGGCTATGCCACCTATGTGCTGGACTTTGCGCGCCACGCCGGAATAGACATCCAGGTCGCCCCCCAGGCGATCGAGCCCGTGCCGACAACAGCGTTCCCAACGCCCGCTGAACGACCCAAAAACTCGCGCCTGAATACCCAGAAACTGGAACACACCTTCGAGTTATGCCTACCAGACTGGCAACTAGCCGTGGCCCGCATGCTGACTGAAATACTAGAGAAATGATTTGATCACAGCCACCCCGTTGACCATACCGGATGTCTTGCTAATCGAGCCCAAGGTGGACGGCGACGACCGGGGCTTCTTTTTTGAAAGCTACAACCAGGCGGAATTCGAAACCGCGATTGGCCGTTCTGTAAAGTTCGTGCAGGACAACCACAGTCGTAGTGCCCGGAACGTGCTGCGTGGCCTGCATTATCAGATTCAACACCCCCAGGGCAAGCTGGTGCGTGTCGTGCAGGGGGCGGTATTCGATGTGGCTGTGGACCTGCGCAGCAGCAGCCAGACATTCGGCCGCTGGGTGGGCCAAACGCTGTCCTCAGAGAACAAACGCCAGCTTTGGATACCCGAAGGTTTCGCACATGGTTTTGTGACCTTGAGTGAAACCGCAGAGCTCCTGTACAAGACCACCGACTATTACGCACCCGCCTACGAACGATGCATCCTCTGGAATGATCCGGATCTGAACATCCAATGGCCCATTACAGCGGCCCCTACGCTCTCGGTAAAGGACATGGCTGCGGGTTCGTACATGGGTGCAGAGACTTACTCGTAGATGGCTGCCCCCTGATCGCGGCCATCATGCAAAGAGTTTCAGTCTGCCAAACATCAAGGCAGCTACAATTGACCAACTATCCACTCAACAACCCTGACCTATGATCCTCATTACTGGTGGCACAGGCTTCATCGGCAGCCACACTGCTGTCGTCCTGCAACAAGCAGGGTACGACGTACTGGTCATTGATAATCTGCACAACAGCGAGCGCGAGGTGATCTCGGCAATTGGCCAGATCACAGGCCGCGAACCTGCCTTCATCGAAGGCGACATACGGGATGTATCGCTACTGGCTGGCCTGTTCAAGACACATCACATCCAGGCCGTCATGCATTTTGCGGGGCTGAAAGCCGTGGGGGAATCCACCCAGATTCCTCTGACCTACTACGACAACAACATTCAGGGCAGCATCACCCTGCTACAGGCCATGCGGAATGCCGGCGTTCGGACCTTCGTCTTTTCGTCCTCGGCCACGGTTTATGGTGACCCGCAGCGGCTGCCACTAACCGAAGACCACCCACGCTCGGCCACCAACCCCTACGGATACACTAAACTCGTCATCGAAGACATTCTGGAAAGTCTTTACCGCAGCGAACCCGGATGGAAAATCGCCCGCCTGCGCTATTTCAATCCGGTAGGGGCGCACCCCAGCGGGCTGATCGGCGAATCGCCGCAAGGCATTCCAAATAACCTGATGCCTTTCATTGCCCAGGTCGCCACAGGTCAGCGCAAACAACTCAATATATTCGGCAACGACTACGATACGCCAGACGGCACAGGTGTGCGCGATTACATACATGTAATGGATCTGGCTGAAGGCCACAAAACCGCCCTGGAATATTGCAACGCCCAGGCCCAAACGCTGTTGACCACAAATCTTGGTACCGGCCAAGGATATTCTGTGTTGGAAATGATCCAGGCATACGAGCAGGCTTGCGGTAAACCCATCGCCTACCAGGTCGCTGAACGACGGCCTGGTGACATCGCCGCATGCTGGGCGGATACGACATATGCAAAACAAACGCTGGGATGGAAAGCCGACTTAGGCCTAAAAGAAATGTGCCAGGATGGTTGGCGCTGGGCCTCGCGCGATAATACAGGCCAGCAGAAACGGGGCCAGGACTCCTTTAATACAGATTGAGCATGTACATAAGCAGACGAAAGCGGACGCGCCTTTACAATACGCGATCCACGATCTCGCAAACTCTTCTTGCCCTTTCCGATCTAGTTGCCTTCAGCCTAGGGCCTTTGATCGCTGCGTTGCTGGTGTCGGTATTGTGGGGCAATCTGAATGCCTACATACCAGCCAACGAAATCAGCTCCAGGTTAACTGCACATTTACTCCTATCACTCATCTGCGTGGCGTGGTTCTGGGTAGGGCTACACCATTACACATACCGGAAACCGTTCTGGTTCGAGCTCAAGGAAGTCCTACGGACGGTGCTGATTTTTGCAACTATAGATCTCGCGATCATTGCGCTCTCGAAATGGTACCTTTCACGCTACATATGGGTCTTTACCTGGTCATCTATCCTTGTGCTGCTTCCTTTATGCCGCTTTATCACAAAATGGATGCTTAGGCGACTGAACCTTTGGAAGAAACAGTGTGTGATCATCGGTACAGGCAGTAATGCCCTCGACGCGTTCCGGGCACTACAAAGTGAAACCAGTCTTGGCTTTGATATCCAGTACTTCTTTTCACATAAACCCGTCGCGCATAAAAGTAGGCTAGAGGGTTTGCCGATCATCAATGACGAGCGCCTATTATGGAGAACGACCGACAGGCGCAATACTCATTACTTCATCGCATTGGACGACGGCCAAACCAAGCAACGAGAATACTGGATAAAACACCTGGCAATGCGCCGCTGCAGAGTCGTTTCGGTCGTGCCCACCACGCGAGGATTACCCCTAAACAGTACAGACATGTCATTCATATTCAGACACGAGGTATTGATCCTACGCATCAATAACAATCTAACCAAGAAGTCAGCACGTCTCATAAAGCGTAGCTTCGATCTACTGGGTGCGGTTAGTATATTAATATTACTTTCTCCTATACTGATTACCCTCGCCTGGCTGATCATGCGAGATGGCGGCTCACCGATTTACGGGCATACCCGTATCGGCCTTGACGGCAAGTCCTTCAAGTGCCTAAAGTTCCGATCCATGGTCTTGAACTCGCAACAAGTTCTAAACGAGCTCCTTGCTAACGACCCCGAGGCGCGCGAGGAATGGGCAACGGACTTCAAACTCAAGAACGACCCTCGTATTACCAAAATAGGTCACTTTCTACGTAAATCCAGTCTGGACGAGTTACCTCAACTGTTCAACGTGGCGAGAGGGGAAATGAGCCTCGTCGGCCCACGACCTGTCATTACAGAAGAGCTGGAACGCTACAAGAACAACAAAGAATATTATCTTATGGCAAAACCTGGTATGACTGGACTATGGCAGATCAGCGGGCGCAATGATGTGGACTATGACACAAGAGTCTACTTTGATGCGTGGTATGTAAAGAACTGGTCCCTATGGAATGATATCGCTATCTTATTTAAAACCATAAAAGTCGTGATAAAGCGTGATGGTGCGTATTAGTGCACATTCCGATAATTGTGAGTAGGCAAAGGACCTTTTACCTAGACCTGGAAGGCCGAAGTGTCACCGTTCAGGCAATCTCCTCTAAAATTAAAGCTATCAACTTCTAATCATCAGACCATGACCGCCTCTTGCTCCCCCGCATTCGCCAACCGGATGGCCGTCCTTGGCGTATTCGTCCTGTTCGCAGCTATGTTCGCCGTACCATCCGGTTATTCTTATGGCGGGATTTTCTTGCTGCTTGGCGCCCTGGTTTTCCTGGCGCAGCGCCCAGATCTATCAAGTCTGGACAACGAGGATCGCATCATGGTCGCCGTCTTGCTGGCCTATGCCGTCGTGCCATCCCTCATGACATGGCTGCTGGGCAATAACCCCACCGACTATGACCAATATTCCCGCGCGTTGCTGGCAACACCGATTTTTCTGATGCTATGTCTAGTTCGGGTGCCACTACGTGTCCTCTGGTTGGGAACGATCGTAGGAATTACGCTGTCCGCTCCTCTGGCTTGGTGGCAGGTTCGCATTGACGACTGGGCTCGGGCACCAGGTTTCCTGAACATCATTCATTTCAGTAATCTGAGCTTGGTATTCACACTCTTCTGTGTGGCCGGGCTGTTTTGGGCGCCAACGCAAGGACGCCTTGCTAAACGCTGGTGCGCGGCCTTCCTATTGGCCATTGCCTGCGGGCTTTACAGCGTCATCATGGGAGGCAGTCGTGGCAGTTGGGTTGCCCTACCACCGGTCATTTTGCTATTTTTGATAGCATTCCTGACGCCCCGCAACGCACGTTACTTTGCTCTGGTGTTTTTAGCTGGTGCCATCTTGATCGCCGGGCTGTTCATCATGCCGAACAGCCCCCTGAAGGCACGTTATG
>JAKDMO010000139.1 GCA_030452305.1 Alcaligenaceae bacterium
TCTGGGCTTGCGGTGTAGGGGGGCGGGGGTTGTTCGCGCGCGGCCCACCGCACCCTCCAGGACGGCCGGGTAGCCAGTATCGGTCCAGTCACCGGCCAGCACGATATTGGGCCAGGGCGTGAGCGCGCCCGGACGCTGCAGACCGGGCACCGCGCTGAAGGTTGCGCGTTTTTCTCTGATCACGGTTTGGGCCAGTACATCGGGCATGGGTGCGGAAACTTGGTCGCGCAGTTGTGCGATGGTGCCCTGAATGAGGTCTGCCGCAGGCATCCCGGCACATCGACCCGCCTGGCTGATGACCACATGCGCCATTGGGCCGCCTGGATGGTCGGGTCTGCGGTTGAACAGCCATTGGCCGAACTGACCGCGTTTGGGCCGGTCCCACAACATCAGCATCGCATGCTTCAGGTTCCAGGGCTGTGTCAGGCGCAGGCTGATGGTACTGATGGGCTCGAAGCTCCAATCCGGCCAGGCGTGCCACCAATCCATTTGGGTTGGCGGTAGGGCCAGCCCCTGAAGCAGTCGGCGGGCGATGGTGGGCGGCGTGGCGAGGATCATGCCGTCAAAATGCTCGCCATCGACCAGATAGCCGGTGTCTGCAGCCTGGATCGTTCGTGCGGCGTGGCCCAGCCGTACATCGGGCAACAGGGCGCAGGCGGCGTCAGGCCAAAGTTGGCTGAGGGTGCCTCGGGGAATCAGCATCCGGCTGGCGCTTGCATCGGATCCCAGGCTGTCGCGCAACACGTTTGCGAACAATTCGGCATCGGCGGCGTCGATCGCTGTATTCATGGTCGCCAGGCACAGAGGTTCCCAGAATCGGCGCCTGAGCGCCGCTGATGCTGCGTAGCCCGACAGCCAGTGGCCCACCGTCATCCCGGCAGGCACTCGCCAGCCGGAACGCTTCAGGGCGACCAGCGTCCGGGTCAGGCACAGTTTGTCGGCCAGACTCAGTCCGTGGGCGCCTATTATTGCCAACAGGTGATGCCAGGGGGCCGGCAGCCCGCCCGCCGAAAGGCGAAAGCGGCCATCCGCCGACTCCAGGCGCAGGGCCAGTTCGTCAAGCGTACCCCTGGCGGGAACCCCCAGTCTGTCCATGAGGGCCAGGGTCTCGGTATAGGCGCCCAGCAGGATGTGCTGGCCGCTGTCGATGACAGTATCCAGCGCTGTAGACCGAATGGCGCGAGCCCGTCCGCCCACCATGGGTGCGGCTTCCAGAACAGTGCAGCGATGCCCTGCGTCATGCAGACGCAGTGCGCCCGCCAGCCCGGCCCAGCCTGCGCCGATAACGGCGATGTTCATCGGGCCAGGTGTTGGACCAGGCCGCGACCGCCGGTCACCCATACTTTCCAGGCCAGCCAGAATTTGCGGATCGGTGTCAGCGCGATGCGCTGTTTGAGCACGTGCCAGCCGTCGCGCTCGATTTCGTCGAGCAATGTGTAATAGATGGACGCCATCATCAGGCCCGGGCGCTGGGTGCGCCGATCGGCCTTGGGCAGTGCGCGCATGGCATCGCGGTAGAGTTCGCGCGCGCGCGCCGTCTGAGCACGCATCAGGGCCTCGAAATTCTCGGTGTGGTGCCCGTCCAGGATGTCATCCACAGTGACGCCGAACTGGGTCATTTCATCAGCGGGCAGATAGATGCGGCCCCGGCGCGCGTCATCACCCACATCACGAATGATATTTGTCATCTGGAAAGCCAGGCCCAGCGTTTCGGCATAGACCAGCGTGCGCGGATCGGTGTAGCCGAATATCCCGGCGCTCAGGTCGCCGACCACGCCGGCAGCGTGCCAGCAGTATTTTTTCAGGGCATCCCAGTTTTCATAGCGGAACTGATCCAGATCCATCTCCATCCCCTCAATCACGGCATATAGGGGGTCGGCCCTGAGTCCACAGCTGCTGATGTGACGGGCCAGGGCAATGGCCACCGGATGGTCGGGCTTGCCGTCGAACATCTGCTCGACCTGTGTGCGCCACCACGCCAGCTTCATGCGCGCGACCGATGGCTCGGTGGTTTCATCCACGATGTCGTCCACTTCGCGGCAAAACGCATACAGCGCGGTGATGGCCTTGCGGCGCTCGGGTGGCAGAAACAGGAAGGAGTAATAAAAACTCGATCCGCTCTGGGCAGCCTTTCTCTGGCAGTAATCGTCGGGGTTCATGCTTGTGTGTGATCGGATGATGGATGGGGTGGGCGCTGCGGCTGCAGTGCGCGCCACAGCAAGGGGACCCAGTCTGTGCGTGTGAGGATGGGGCGCTGGGCGAACATGTTGTAGCCCGAGGCTTCGAGCTTGTCGAGTATGGCCAAGCCGCCTTGTGTGACCAGTTTGAGTTCCAGGCTGATGCGCCCGGGCAAATTCGAGGCGACGTACCGCCCGTTGAGCAGGTGGCGCCTTGTAGCCTCGACCTGTTCGCGCATCAGGGCTTGCCAGGCGTCGGATGTTGTGGCGGGCGGGTGTTGTGTGCATTGGTCGATATATGCCTCGTCCACGCCATGGTGCGCCAGTCGGTCCTCGGGGATATATAGTCGGCCTTTCAGCCAATCTATCCCCACGTCCTGGCAGAAATTCGCACGCTGCAGGCCGGTACACAAGGCATCCGACCGGGCCACGCGGTCCGGGTCCACAGCACGGTACAGGTGCAGCATGATGCGGCCCACAGGGTTGGCCGAACGGTTGCAATAATCCAGCAGGCTCGCTTCGTCCGGGTAGCGACTGACCCATACATCCTGGCGGAACGCCGAGAGCAGATCCAGGAAGGGTTGCACCGGCAGGCTGTGCTCGGAAATCGTGGCAGCCAGGGTGTCGAACAACGCGCGCTGCGGACCTTCAATGTGCAGTGCGCTGCGTTGCCGGGCGATGGCGTGTACGGCGGCGCGCCAGCGATCGAGTTCGGCCTCGCGGGCCTCGGGGCCGGCGTCACCCTCATCGGCGATGTCATCCGCGCCACGCGCAAAGGTATAGACGGCACGCACCGCCGGGCGCAGGCGCGCAGGCAGCAGGATCGATGCGACGGGGAAGTTTTCGTAGTGATTGACGGCCATAATCCGGCAGTATACTTAGGCTCGGCTACATGGTAGCCAATTACTGGCGTGCCTGCGGGCTGTGCCGTGTCTGCTTCCAGGGGGATCCCATGCCGCGCCCGATACAGGCAACCATTTCCGTATCCGCTTTGTCACACAATTTGCGTACGGTCATGCGCGCCCTGGATCAGGATTGTTCTGCCGGGCGGCAACGCCCGTCCGTATGGGCGGTCATCAAAGCCAATGCATATGGCCATGGCACGGATGAGGCCTTGCGCGGCTTTGCCGATGCTGAAGGCCTTGCAATGCTGGATCTGAATGACGCGGTGCGCTGCCGCGAGGCCGGGTGGGGCGGGCCGCTACTGCTGCTGGAAGGTTTCTTCGAGACAGCCGATATCGAAGTTCTTGATCATTACCGGATCTCGACTGTTCTGCACACGTCCGAGCAACTCGATATGCTCGAACAGGCGCAGGTCGTGCATACCATCGACGCCCTGGTCAAACTCAACAGCGGCATGAACCGTCTGGGCTTCCAGCCTTCGGACTATCGGGCGGCCTTTCAGCGGGCCCAGGCGCTGCAGGAGGCTGGGGTGCTGGGGGAATTGGGGAAAATGACCCATTTCGCACGTGCCGACGATGATCCAGAGGCCACCCGTGTGCAGCTCGATACCTTCTACCGTGCGACCGAGGGCCTGCCGGGGCGGGTCAGCGTCTGCAACTCTGCCGCCACGATGACCCCGGGTCTTGCCGCGCAGGTCGTGGCACCCGATGGGCAGTGGGTACGCCCGGGCATCTGCCTGTACGGTGCATCGCCTTATGCACACCGCAGCGCGGCCGACATGGGCCTGCTGCCTGCGATGACTCTGAGTGCCCGGCTGATCAGCACGAGGATGGTGCCGGCTGGGGCGCAGGTTGGCTACGGATATCGCTATACGGCGCCTTGCGCCATGAAAGTAGGGGTGGTGGCCTGTGGTTATGCCGACGGCTATCCGCGCCATGCGCCCGACGGTACGCCAGTGACGGTCGCCGGGGTGCGCACACAGTTGATCGGCCGCGTTTCCATGGATATGCTGGCGGTCAATTTAAGTCCGGTGCCTGCTGCCACGGTCGGCAGTCCTGTGATACTGTGGGGCGCTGCCGGCCCGTCGGTCGACGAGGTTGGACTGGCCTGCGGCACGATAGGATACGAGTTGCTGTGTGCCGTGGCGCCACGCGTTCCCAGGCGGATTGCTTAGCGGATGCGCCGATGGCGGCGCGATTCCCCAACAAGGACTTCCAGTGAAAAACAATTGTGTGCTGATAACCGGTGCCACCAAGGGCATAGGCTGGGCCATCACCCAAAGGCTGGCCGACCTGGGCTGCCATGTCGTCGGGCTCGCCCGCCACACTCAGGATATTGATTTTCCGGGGTATTTGTACTCATGCGACTTGTCGAATGCGGGTGAAACCGAGGAAGCCCTGCGGGTGATCCGCGAAAAATACCCGATCGACGCTGTGGTGAACAGCGTCGGCCCGGTCATGCCCGAACCGCTGGGCGAGGTCGATCTTGCCTCGCTCTATCAATCGTTCGATCTGAACGTCCGGGTGGCCCTGCAGGTGGTTCAGGCATTTGCCCCCTCGATGAAGGCACGCAAGGTCGGGCGCATTATCAATATCTGCGGGCGGGCGGTACACGGCTCAATCGGGCATACCAGCTATTCGGCTGCGAAAAGCGCCTTGCTGGGCTGCACGCGTACTTGGGCGCTGGAACTCGCGCCCTATGGGATCACAGTCAATGCCGTATCCCCGGGGCCGATCGAAACCGGTTTGTTCCGTGCCGAATATCCGGTAGGCAGTGATGGCGAACGGGCCGTTCTGGCCAGCGTGCCCATGGGGCGCCTGGGTCAGGCTTCCGAGGTCGCCGCCGCTGTGACTTTCCTGCTTGGCGACGAAGCTGCATTCATTACCGGACAGGAACTTGGCGTAGACGGCGGCGGCAGCCTGGCGGGTCGATAGATCAATGGCCAAAGCCAAGGTTTCGTTCGTCTGTTCCGAGTGTGGCGGGATCACAGCCAAGTGGGAGGGCAAATGCCCCCATTGTGGCGCCTGGAATACCTTGCAGGAGTCGCGCGAGTCCGCCGCGCCCGCCCATCGCTTCGCACCCCTGGCAGGCGCCTCGCCGGTGCGCCGGCTGTCCGAAATCGAAGCCAGGGAACAAGCTCGCAGCCCCACGGGGATTCCGGAATTCGATCGTGTGCTGGGTGGTGGTCTCGTACAGGGTGCGGTTGTATTGATCGGGGGGGATCCGGGCATCGGAAAATCCACGCTCTTGTTGCAGGCCCTTGCCAGCATGTCGCGCGTTGGAAAGGTCCTCTATGTCACCGGCGAGGAATCCCCCGAACAGGTGGCACTTCGGGGGCAGCGTCTGGATGTTTCGGGCGACGAAGTCGATCTGCTGGCGGAAATACGGCTCGAAGTGATTACCGAGACCCTTTTGGCGCGCAAGCCCACAGTCGCTGTGATCGACTCAATCCAGACTTTGTATTCCGGCGAACTCACGGCCGCGCCCGGCTCGGTATCCCAGGTGCGTGAGTGCGCGGCACAACTGACCCGGGTCGCCAAGCAGACTGGCATTACCCTGATCCTGATTGGCCATGTGACCAAGGACGGCTCGCTTGCCGGGCCTCGTGTATTAGAGCACATTGTAGATACTGTTCTGTATTTCGAGGGCGATACGCATTCCTCGTTCCGTCTGGTGCGAGCGATCAAGAATCGTTTCGGCGCAGTCAACGAACTGGGCGTGTTTGCCATGACCGATCGGGGCTTGAAAGGGGTCAGCAACCCGTCGGCCCTGTTTCTGTCCCAGCACGCCCAGAATGTCGCGGGATCCTGCGTGATGGCGACCCAGGAAGGCACACGGCCCTTGCTCGTGGAAATCCAGGCGCTGGTCGATACGGCGCACGTGCCCAATCCCAGACGCTTATCGGTGGGGCTTGAGGCCACGCGGCTGGCCATGCTGCTTGCCGTGCTGCACCGTCATGCCGGGGTGGCCACCTTCGATCAGGATGTGTTCGTCAATGCAGTGGGCGGCGTGCGGATCATAGAACCCGGCGCCGATCTTGCGGTCCTGATGGCCATTATTTCGTCGATGCGCGACCGGCCGCTGCCGCAGGGGCTGGTCGTGTTTGGCGAGGTCGGGCTGGCGGGCGAAATCCGCCCGGCTGCGCGCGGGCAGGAGCGCCTGCGCGAAGCGGCCAAGCTCGGTTTTGGTCTGGCCGTGATTCCCCGTGCCAACAAACCCAGGCATGCCATCGAAGGGCTGGAGATCCGGGCGGTCGACCGGATTGAGGCGGCCCTGGATATTCTGGACTGAGCGCATGGCGTTTTCGGCTCTGTTCATCATTCCCGCATGTCTGGGCGCCGGTGCGATCATCGGGTTTGCCGGCGGCGTGCTGGGAATCGGCGGCGGCCTGTTCGCCATTCCGCTATTGGGGCTCTTGTTGGGCATGAGCCAGCAGGCCGCGCAGGGAACTGCCTTGATCATGGTCTTGCCTGCAGTGCTGCTGACCTTGCGCAAGTACAATCAGCGCTCGCCGATAGACTGGCGTGCAGCCGGGACGGGGGCATGCACCTCGATGGTCTGCACCTGGATCGGGGCGGGTTTCGCGCTTGGCATGGACTCCGAGCTGCTGCGACGCATCTATGCTGTCTTTGTCCTGGTTATCGCCATATTTTACTTTTATCAGAGCCGGCGCAGGCCACGCTCTGCACGACGTGGCGCTCAACAGCACCGCGAGGCGCGGGATGTTCATCCGGGATGGTACGCACTGGTGGGGGTGTTCGCCGGGCTGGCGGGTGGCATATTCGGCGTAGGCGGCTCAGTTCTGGCGGTGCCGCTTCTGACAGCGATTTTCGGTCTGCGCCAGATCACGGCCCAGGCTCAGGCCCTGGCCATGATCGTGCCAGGTACGGTGGTGGCCCTGGCAACTTACGCGGCGCATGGTCAGGCGCATGCCATGGTGGGTATTCCGCTAGCTGCCGGCAGTCTTTTGTGTGTTCCCTACGGGGTTCGTCTGGCATACTCTTTACCTGAGGCTCGGCTGAAGTTTATTTTTGCCTGCATGCTGCTGGTGATCATGAGCCTGCTCTTGCTGAAGGGGGGATGATGCAACCCGAAGCCATCCAGACGATCAAGTTTCCAGGCGGTGCCATGTGCGTGATGGCGTCGATGGCCGACACTGC
>JAKDMO010000140.1 GCA_030452305.1 Alcaligenaceae bacterium
CCAGGCAGGGGCAGCCATTTCCTGCGGCACGGGGACGGCATGGGGCGGGCTGGATCGCCTTGGCCTGCGCGGCAAGGACACCATTGCGATCTTTGGCCAGGGCCCGGTCGGGCTGAGCGGCACGCAATTAGCCGCAGCCATGGGTACACGCGTCATCGCCATCGATTTCGATGACAGCCGTTTGCAACGTGCCAAAGAATACGGAGCCGAACTGGCCATCAATGCCAAGTCCGATGATCCAGTCGCTGCGATTCTGGACGCCACCCACGGGCGTGGCGTGACATGTTCGATGGACTGCACTGGTGCTTCGAGCGCCAGATCGGCGGCCATTCGCTCCACCGGCAAATGGGGACGGGTTGTTTTCCTGGGAGAAGGTGGGGATGTGACGATCGACGTCAGCAATCAGATGAACCGCAAGCAGCTGTCTATTTATGGCAGCTGGACGTTCAGCAAAAGCGGCCAGGCGGACTGCGCACGCTTCATATCCGAAAGAAAGATCGACGTCGATAGCCTTTTCACGCATTCCTGGCCTCTGGAAGAAGCTAAGGCTGCGTACGAGCTGTTCGATACCCAAACGACCGGAAAAGGTTTCCTGGTCCCAAATTAAATCAACAAGGAGGAAGGATGACATGCTGAAAACAGGATTGAAAACGGCGCTTACCGCAACGGCGCTTGGACTGGGCCTGAACTGCTCGGCGGCCGGGATTTCTGACGATATCGTGAAGATCGGCGTGCTCGGAGACATGTCTGGCATGTACTCGAGCGGATTCAGCGGCTCGGGTGCAGTTGACGCGGTCAGGATGGCCGTCGAGGACTTCGGCGGCACCGTGCTGGGCAAGAAGATCGAGGTGGTGTTTGCCGACCACCAAAACAAGGCCGATATCGGTTCAGCAACCGCGCGCCAATGGTTCGACACAGAACACGTCGATATGATCACCGACCTGACCAACTCGTCGGTCGCCCTTGCGGTGCAACAGCTGGCCCTCGAAAAACGAAAACTGACGATTTCAACCGGGCCAGGCACGGTAGACCTGACTGGCAAGGCCTGCACAAAATATGGAATCCACTACGGATACAACACGTATGCGCTGGCCACCGGCACCGCTACGGCAACTGTAAAGGACGGCGGCGACAGCTGGTTCATTCTGGCGGCCGACTACGCCTTCGGCCACGCTCTGGCCAAGGATACAACCCGGGTCGTGACCAGTCTGGGCGGCAAGGTCATCCAGACGGTGAATGTTCCGTTGAATACGGCGGACTACTCATCGTTCCTATTGCAGGCACAGGGCTCGGGCGCCAAGATCATTGGTCTGGCCAATGCGGGAACGGACACGATCAACGCTATCAAGCAGGCTCACGAATTCGGTATCGTTTCAGCCGGGCAGCATCTGGCGGGCATGCTGATCCTATTGTCTGACGTGAAAAGCATGGGTGTGGATATTTCCGATGGCTTGCGCTACACCGCCAGCTGGCACTGGAATCTGGACGATGCCTCGCGAGACTGGCAAAAGCGCTACGCGAAGTACTCGGGCAACGCCGCGCCAACGGGCCCCCATGCTGCGCTTTATTCGGGCACGATGGCTTATCTGAGGGCCATTGAATCCGCCGGCACCGACGACACCGATGCGGTTCGCGCAAAGCTCGGGGAAATGAAGATCAACGATTTCTTCGCAAAAGGCGGAACCATCCGCACCGACGGTATTCTCATGCACGATATGTATATGCTGAAAGTCAAGACGGACGGCAAGAGCGAGTGGGATCTGGCTGATGTCCTGGCCACAATCCCCGCAGAACAGGCCTTTGTAACCCCGGAATCCAGCGAGTGCCCGGCACTGAAACAGTCCTAAGGTGCAATCGATAAGCCCGGCCTAAGCTTCAGGCCGGGCAAAGCCCGTTCATCCAATAGGCCATAATAGGGTTTTTCCCAGAGGAGCCCTGCGCCATGCATGCGATAGAAATTTCCAAGCCCGGGGGCCCGGAAGTCCTGCAGTGGGTCGAGCGCCCGATGCCCGAGCCAGGCCCGGGCGAAGTCCTGATCCAGGTGGCCGCCGCCGGTGTGAATCGCCCCGATGTGTTCCAGCGCAAGGGCTCCTACCCGCCCCCGCCGGGGGCATCCGATCTGCCGGGCCTTGAGGTCGCGGGGGAAATCGTGGCTGGGGATCCGGCAGCCGGCGGCCTGAAGGTCGGAGACTCCGTCTGCGCGCTGGTCGCGGGTGGAGGGTATGCGCAATATTGCGTGGCGCCTGCAGCCCAGTGCCTGCCGATCCCGCACGGTTTGTCGATGACCGAGGCGGCCGCCCTGCCCGAAACCTACTTTACGGTCTGGAGCAATGTATTCCAACGGGGCGCCCTGGCCCCGGGTGAAACCCTGCTGGTGCACGGCGGTGCAAGCGGCATCGGCACCACAGCCATCCTGCTGGCGACGGCGCTGGGCCACCGTGTATACGCCACAGCAGGCAGCGATGATCGCGTGCGCGCGATTGAGGCCCTGGGTGCCGCAGCCGGCATCAACTACCGCAATCAGAATTTCGTCAGTCGGATCGACGAACTGACCGAGGGTCGCGGGGTGGATGTGATCCTGGACATGGTGGCCGGCGACTATACGCCGCGCAATATCGACTGCCTGGCCGACGATGGCCGTATCGTGATCATCGCCCTGCTGGGCGGCGCAAAGGCTCAGGTGGATTGCGGGCAGATCCTGCGACGGCGCCTGACCATCACCGGATCCACGCTGCGTGCCCGCCCCGTTGATTTCAAGGCAGGCATCGCCCAAGCCCTGCGCGAACGGGTCTGGCCGCTGCTGGAAGCCGGAACCATCCGGCCTGTGATCCATGCGACGTTTCCGCTGCAGGATGCGGCACGGGCCCACACTATGATGGACGCAGGCGAGCAAATCGGCAAAATCATACTGACGGTGTAGCGCCGGGGCGCAATCCACAAAATAAACTGATTCGTGGACTACCCCGTGGGTGGTATAAGACCTTCCGCCTAGGATGCGATGCCCAGCGCGGCAATCCCCGCGCGTGCGGTCTCCGCATCCTGATCAGACTTCACGCCGGATACGCCGACGGCGCCAATAACTTCACCGTCGACCACAATGGGCACGCCACCCTCCAGCATTGCCTGCAATGGCACCGACAGGAAAGACACACGCCCGCCATTGATCATTTCCTCATAGACACGGGATTCGCGTCGACCAATCGCCGCAGTGCGGGCCTTGTTGGTGGCGATTTCGCTCGAGATGGGTGCCGCACCGTCCAGGCGCAGCAAGCCCAGTTGATGGCCGCCCTCGTCTACGACGGCGACGACGACCTTCCAACCATTGGAGTCAGCGTGCTCTGTAGCGGCCTTGATGATTGCCCGCACGTCGTCGGCCAGCAGCATTTGTTTCGTTTTCATGGGTTCTCCTGGAAAAAAATAAGTGCAGGTGTCCCTGCGGAATCAAACCAATTGGTGGAGCAAAGGCCGACCCTCGTTAAGTCGCCGGATATTTTCGAACTCTCGGGACCGAGCCGCCACATCGTTGGACGCGACGCCGCCCGCAATATGCGGGCTCAGGATCACATTGGCCTGGGGACACTCTCGCGCCAGGTTCAGCAGCGGGCTGTCAAAAGGCGCCGGTTCATGCACATAGCCATCAACTGCCAGCCCACCCAGCTGCCCGGAAAGCACTGCGGCAGCAACATCGGCCTCTTTGAGGACGGTGGATGCACCGGTGGATATCAGGAGCGCTCCCTTTTTCATTTTCGCAATGAAATGACTGTCAATTGACTCGCCAACCCCTGGGCCATGGGGCTGCAGCAGGCACAGAAAATCGCTGCGTGCCCGGATCTGATCCAGGTCGGCGTAGCGCAACGACAGCGCATCCTCGAGGCCGGCGGGCAAACGGCGGCGTTTGTAGTACAGCACCTCGGAGCCGAAGCCCCGCAGGCGTCGCGCCACGTCAGCGCCGATCTCGCCAAAGCCGATGATGCCGACCGTGGACTCGGCCAGGGTACGCATGCCGGTACGGCCAGTCCAATTGTAGGCAAAGTAATTTTCGTCGCATTTCTGTGGCGGCGCCCAATCGCCGCGTTGCAGCATGACGTGCGCGGATTCGCGATAGGTTTTGGCCAGGGCCAGGATCTGCATCATGACGTGCTCGGACACGAGCGTGCTGACCAGCAAGGGCGCATAGCACACCGGAACGCCGGATTCCCGGGCGGCGTCCAGATCGATGTCGTGGGTGAACTGGCCCAGGCGCTGGACAAGGCGCAGTTTCTTGCCCGCCTCGATCAGGCCTCGATCGATCGATCCGCTACGCTCGGAAATCAGCACGTCCACATCGGCAATCCGGGACAAAATGACTGCCCGATCAGGCGATTCAAGCAAGTTCACTTGCAGAAAGTCGGGCGCCGCCTGAAGGGCGATCTTTTGGTGGCGTGGGGCCCGATTGGTCAAAAGTAGCGCCTTCACTGGTGTTCTCCTTTGGCCAACCGCCTACAGCGAGGGCCAGCAATAAGTTCCAAACGCCTCTTCGTACGCGTCGGCCATGGCCAATAGGGCCAGATCAGCGCCGAAAGGGCCCACGAGCTGGCAGCCGATCGGCAGACCCGACGCGGCGGGGGCAGTGGGGATATTGATGCCGGGCAGGCCGCCCGCGTTGACGAAAGCCGTAAAGATCGCGTGGCCTCGCGGACCCGCTGCAACACCATCGATGCTTTCGGGATGGCTTTGCGCCTTGGGCCAGGACAAGGCCGCAATCGATGGCGTCAGGATGAAGTCATAACGCTGGAACACCCGCGCCAGTTCTGCCCGCAGCTTACGCACGTCGGCCAGCAGCTGGACATAAGCGGTGCCTGCCGCTGAACGTCCCGAATCGATCATTGGCCGCAGGGATGGGGCGATCAACTGGATATTCAGCGACGCATGATCGACCAGCCAGGCCAGACCGACCGGCCCGATCAAGGACCAGATGGCATTGAGCCGATCAACGTCGAAAGGCACTTCGCCAATTTCGATGTGGTGGCCCAGGCTTTCCAGCACCTGGGCCGCACCCGCCGCGCTGTTGCGGATTTCAGGATCCACCGGGAAATCACGAAAGGCCGGCACGAACAGGATCCGGCAGCCCTTCAGCACAGGTGGGTTCTCGCAGCGCTGAGCATCGGTAAAGGCATAGGATGATCGATCCAACGCATCCCGCCGGGCGGCCACCGTCAACATCGCCCGCAGGTCCGCCGGGGAACGAGCGATGACACCCAAGGTTTCAAAATCGCTGAGAATCTGCGGCAGGCCGTCGACGCGGCTGACGAAACCAGGGCTGGGCTTCAACCCATAGAGCCCGGTGTGCGCACACGGTCGGCGGATAGAGCCTCCGCCGTCGGTAGCCAATGCCGCCACACCGACGCCGCTGGCGACTGCCGCCACGGCGCCCCCGCTGGAGCCTCCCGGAGTCAGTGCCGGATCCCAGGGGTTGCCGGTTGCCCCGAAAATGAGATTGTCGGTGTAGCCTTGCAAAGTGAACTCGGGCACGTTGGTCTTGCCCAGAATCCCGACACAGGCCTGGCGCAGATGCGCGACCGGCGATTCGTCGCGGGCAGGGATATAGTCGGCGTAGCTGCGGCTGCCCCAGGTGCACCGCAGCCCGCGAACCGGGATGTTGTCCTTGACTGTGATGAACATCCCATCCAGTTCACCCACTGGCGAGCCCGCCTGCCAGCGGCGCGTGCTTTGGCGCGCCAGTTCGCGTGCCTCGTCTACGTTGGGGGTGATGACGGCATTCAGCGCAGGGTTCACCTGCTCGAGGCGATCAAGCAGGCTCTGAAGCACTTCCTCCGGGGTAAACGAGGCGTTGCGGTAACCGTGCAAGGTCTGCGCGATGCCCAGTTTCCATAATTCCATGTCAGCTCGCTTTTGGATTGTCGATATAGGCAATTACATCGAACTCGACCAGGAGCTCAGGCATCCCAAAGGTGCCTGTCACCGTGGCCCGCGACGGCAGAGAATCCCCAAAGAAAAACTTCTTGTAGGCCTTGTTCATGCCTTCAAAGTAGCGCATGTCCGACAAATAGATCATGACGCGCGCAACGTCGTCGATCGTACCCCCCGCGGCCTCAAGCAGGTAGGTCAGATTGGCCAGAGCCTGTGTGGTTTGGGCCTCGATGTCGCCGACCCCGACCACTTTGCCATCAAGGTCCAGCGCGACCGTCGCCGTGTAGAAATGGTTGCCCGCCAGCGTGGCCTGGGAATGAGGATTCGGCGACTTGAGGACCTTGGGCGAATAAACGGTTTTCTTGCTCATGCTAATCCCTTTCAGAAGTTGCCGACGGAGGCGGGCTGAGCGCCTCTTGGGCAAGGTTGAGAATCAATTGTGCCAAAACGCGCGAACCGCTTCCTGTCGGGCCTTGCGGCATTAGTGAATTGGCCTGGTGGTTCCAGCAGGTGTTGTAGATGTCGAGATGCAGCCAGGGGTGCTCACCGATGAATTGCGACAGGAATGCCGCCGCGATGGGCGTGCTGCCATTTTGCCCGGTGGTCGAGTAATGCCGTGAGTCCGCAACCGGGCTTTCGAGGTACTGCCGGTACTCGGGCCAAAGCGGCATCCGCCAAACCCGTTCCCCGGCAAATTCATCGGCCCGTACGAGCTTTTCGAACCATTGCGTGTCATTGGCGAAAACGGCGGTCCCGATCGGGCCAAAAATCCCCAGGCTTGCCCCCGTGAGCGTCGCCATATCAATCACCACGCGGGGGTTCAGGCCTGCAGCCACATGCAAGGCATCCGCCAGGATCAGACGGCCTTCCGCATCGGTATTGATGATCTCGACGGTGGCGCCATTGGCCATCCGGATCACATCGCTGGGGCGCATGGCGCTGGCATCAGGCATGTTTTCAACGACGGCAAACAGCGCCGTCACTGGAAATGCGGGTTTCAGTTCGGCGATCATGGCCATGGCGCCAAACACCGCAGCGCCGCCGCCCATATCGGCCTTCATGAAATCCATGTCCTGGGGATTCTTCAGCGAGATTCCACCACTGTCGAAGGTTACCGTCTTGCCGACGAGGATGACGGGGGCCGCGTCGTCCATGCCTGCCGGGCGCCAATCCAGGCGCACCAGGTAGGGCTCGTAGCAGCTGCCCGAGGCCACCGCCAGCAGCCCGCCCATGCCCGCCGCCTGGAGCTCGGCCTTGCCCTGGATGCGGATGTCGAAACCAGCCTGGGCCGCCCTGTCCTGGCAAACCACGCCGA
>JAKDMO010000141.1 GCA_030452305.1 Alcaligenaceae bacterium
TGCCGATCTGGTCGGCGATCGCAAAGGCCTCGGCCTGATTGTGCGTCACCAGCAGGGCGGTGCGCCCGGCAGCCTTCAGAATGTCGCGCAGTTCAAAGGCCAGGCGTTCGCGCGCATCAATATCCAGATTTGAAAACGGCTCGTCCAGCAATAGCAGACTGGGTTCGGGAGCCAGCGCGCGAGCCAGGGCCACGCGTTGTTGCTGGCCGCCCGATAGCTGATGTGGATATCGCGCCGACAGGCCTTCCAGACCCACCAGTTCCAGCAGCGTGGCGATCTTTTCAGCACGCTGCGCAGGGCCCAGTCGGCGCAGGCCGAAGCCGATGTTCTGCTCGACCGTCAGGTGGGGAAACAGGGCGTAGTCTTGAAACATCATGCCGACACGGCGATGTTCCGGGTCGAGTTGAGTTGTGGCGTCCGACAGGGTGAGGCCGCCCAGGCGGATCGCACCCTGGTTCAGGGGTTCAAAACCGGCAATGGCACGCAGCACGGTCGTTTTGCCGCAGCCCGATGCGCCCAGCAGGCAGGCGATCTGCCCATCGGGCAAGCGCAGGCTCAGATCATGGACGGCGACCTGGGGCGGCCCCTTATGGGCAGGGTAGCTAACGGTGATATGGTCGATTTCGAGCATGGGTTTCTCAGTGGGGGCGCCCGCCCGTCTGTACACGGGCGAGGAGAATAACGGGGATCAGGCCGGCCAGGACGATACCCAGTGCGGCGATGGCGCCTTCCTCGTAGGTGCCGCGTGCCGCCTCGCCGTACAGCCAGGTTGCCAGGGTTTCAAAGTTCATGGGGCGCAGCATCAGGGTGGCGGGCAATTCCTTCATGCTGTCGACGAAAACCAGTAATGCGGCGCTGGCCAGAGCGGGGCGCAACAGCGGCAGGTGCACGCGGCGCAGGGTGCCGTTCACCCCTTCGCCCAAAAGCCGTGAGGCCTGCTCGATGGATGCGGGGATGCGCGCCAGACCGGCCTCGATGCTGCCGATCGAAATCGCCAGGAATCGAATGGTATAGGCGACGATCAACACCAGTGGCGTGCCCATCAGGATCAGGTGATCCACCGGCATGCCCAGGGCGTCGAGCGCCCCGGACAGCAGATGTTCGCCTGCCATGACCGGGTACAGCAGGCCCAGCGCCAGCACCGTGCCGGGCAAGGCGTAGCCCAGTGTGCCGATACGCGCCGCCGCGCGCAGCCACGTTGTCGGGCGCCGGGTGATGCGTATGCTCCAGGCCACGACCAGGCCGCAGGCGACGGTCACGGCTGTTGCGACCACGGCTACCCAAATCGTATTCAGTGCCGCGCTGATCAGCTGATCGGACACCATGCCGGCTGCAGTCAGGCGTTCCAGCGATTCAGACAGCAGATACACAGCCGGCACCACAAAGCCGATCACAACTGGAAAGCAGCCCAGCGCTGTGGCCAGCCATGCGCTTGGGCCATGCAGGCGTCGGGCCTGCACCGGGTGTGCACGACGATTGCCTGTATATTGCAGCCCACGCCGCCCGTAGCGTTCGACCGTGATCAGCAAGGTGACCAGTACCAGCATGGACATGGCGATCTGGGCCGCCGAACCCAGATCCGATCGGCTGATCCAGGTGGTGTAGATCGACACCGTCAGTGTCCGGATACCCAGGAATTCCGAGGCCCCGATGTCGTTCAGGGTTTCCAGTAGGATCAGGCTGACGCCTACCGCGATGGCCGGGCGGGCCAGGGGCAGGGCAACCCGAAAAAATGTGCTCCACGGCCCGTGCCCCAGCAGCCTGGCCACTTCGAGCAAGTTGGCCGCCTGGGTGGAAAACATACTGCGTGTCGTCAGGTACACGTAGGGGTACAGGACAAAGCCCAGCAGAAAAATCGCTCCGGGCAGATTGCGCAGATCGGGCAGGCGAAAATCGCGGGGGCTGTCAAAGCCCAGCACGGCACGGATGGCGGTCTGCACCGGCCCGATCGGGTGCAGAACGTCCAGGTAGGCGTAGGCGACGATATAGGTCGGCACAGCCAAGGGCAGCAGCAGCGCCCACGAAAGCATCCTGCGCAAGGGGAAGTCGTAGGCGGTCATCAGCCAGGCGCCGCCCACCCCCAGGAAGCTGCCGACCAGCCCGACGCCTGTCAGCAGCAGTACCGTCTGGGTCAGGGAATCGGGCAGGACATAGGCGAACAGATGCGCCCAATGTTCGCCCGTGCCCTGCATGGCCAGGCCGAGCAGGGACACCACGGGTGCGATGACGCAGAGCGCGATAAGAATCAGACCCAGGTTCCAGGGAAATGCCTGTGAACTGGGTCTGAGTGCTGAGCGATTGAAGATCAAGGGTGTTGCGACGCTACTTGTTCAGGCCGACCTTGTCCACCAGTTCGCTGGCCAGTTTGCGGTGTTTGGCGATTTCCGTAAGGGGCAGGGCATCGACCTGCAGTTCGCCAAAGCCGGCGACCACGGGATCGAGTTCGACCCCGGCCTTGACCGGGTATTCATAGTTGGCCTGGGCGTAGAGGTGCTGGGCCTTATCGGACACCAGGTATTCCATCAGCCCGATGGCCTGGGCCTTGTTGGGTGCATACCGTGCCACGGCGGCCCCCGAAATATTCACGTGCGTGCCGCCGCCTTGTGTGAAGGTCGGGCGGATGACCCGGATCGCCTCGCCCCATTTGTAGCCGTCCGAACCTTCCGGGGAGTTTTTCATGCGGCCGACGTAGTAGGCATTGGCAATGCCAATGTCGCAGATGCCGCCCAGGATGTCGCGGGCCACATCGCGGTCCCCGCCCGTCGCGGGACGGCCGAGGTTGTCTTTCACGCCTTGCAGCCACTGTTCCGTGGCCTGCTCACCATTGTGCGCGATCAAGGCCGCGATCAGTGCAGTATTGTAGGGGTGCTGGCCCGAACGGATGCAGACCTTGTCCTTCCATTTGGGATCAGCGAAGTCCTCGTAGTGGATTGCCTGGATATCCAGATCCCGTGCGACGTAGGCCACGCGGTCACGCAGCGACAGGGTGTACCACTGGCCATCGGCGCCGCGCAGATTGGCCGGTATTGCCTGGGTCAAGACCTCGGATTCGATCGGCTGCGTAATGCCGCCGTCAACCAGATCCAGCAGATTGCCGATATCAACGGTCATCAGCACGTCGGCGGGGGATTTTTCACCTTCGGCGCGCACACGTTCGAGCAGGCCGTCTTTCACGAATACGGTATTGACCTTGACGCCGGTGTCAGCGGTATAGGCGTCGAGCAAGGGCTGGATCAGCTTGGGCTCGCGCGTGGTGTACAGGCTGACCTCGTCGGCGCCGGCGGGTGCCGAAAACATCATGGGCAATGCCACTGCGCCCAGCAGTGCCAGGTTTCGCATAAAGCGGCGAGAGGGTCGGGTGGGGCGCATTTCAGAGTTCTCCTGAGGCTGGTTTGAATCATTCAATGAAAATGATTCTCATAATCGTTGTGAAATTAACATGACATTCAGCCGGGCGCAAGCTGGATTCAGCCCGCTGCAAGCAAACCTATATAATATGGGAAGGTTTATCTCATCATTGACGTGCAGGCACGTATTCCACGCCTGCATTTTCTGCTCGATTCTATCTATGGCTGCCTTCAATTCCGAACAAGTCCTCAGTGTGCGTCACTGGAACGACACCCTGTTCTCGTTTACCACCACGCGCGACCCCGCCCTGCGTTTTCATAATGGGCATTTTGTCATGCTGGGGCTTGAGGTCGAGGGCCGGCCGCTGATGCGCGCCTACAGCATCGCCAGCGCCAACTACGAGGAAAACCTGGAATTTTTCAGCATCAAAGTCCAGAACGGGCCGCTGACATCGCGCCTGCAGCATCTAAAGGAAGGTGATTCCATCCTGGTCAGTAAAAAGCCGGTGGGCACCCTGCTGGCGGATGACCTCCGGGCGGGCAAGCACCTGTACCTGTTTGCGACCGGCACGGGGCTTGCGCCGTTTCTTAGCATCATCAAGGATCCCGCCGTCTACGAACGCTTCGATAAGGTGGTGTTGGTGCACGGCGTGCGCTTCATCAACGAACTGGCCTATTCCGACTACATACAGCGGGAACTGCCGGGCAATGAATACTTCGGCGAGATGCTGCGCGACAAGCTGATCTATTACCCCACAGTCACGCGCGAGCCCTTCCGCCACCAGGGGCGCATCACCCATCTGGTCGAGACCGGCCGCCTGTTCCAGGACGTCGGCCTGCCCGAGCTCGACCCGGCGGTCGATCGCGCCATGGTGTGCGGCAGCCCGGCGATGCTGGCGGATATCAGCCAGATGCTGAATTCCCGCGGATTCCAGGTTTCGCCCAGCGTGGGCGAACTCGGCGATTACGTCTTCGAGCGCGCCTTCGCCGAAAAATGATGTCTGCACGGCCGGCACGCCCCGGTCGTCACCCCCTCGCGTTTTGGCGTGGCCGGGGGGCTTTGAATTGTGGCTATAGATGATTACACTCTTATAGTTAATACTAACTAACACAGAGTGAGCATTACCTATGGCCAAGGACATCATCCATACAGACGCCGCACCCACAGCAGTCGGGCCGTATTCCCAGGCCATTGCCACGGATTCGTCCAGGCTCGTTTTTCTTTCCGGGCAAATCGGCCTGGAGCCCGGCACGGGTGAATTGGTGTCTGAAAATTTTGAAGGGCAGGTGCGCCAGTCGTTCGCCAATATGCAGGCCGTGATCGAGGCCTCGGGCGGCACGCTGGACAACATCGTCAAGCTCACATTGTTTCTGACCGACCTCAGCAAGTTCGCTAGTGCCAATGCGATCATGGCGGAAATCATTCCGCAACCCTATCCCGCACGCTCGACCATAGGCGTGGCCAGCCTGCCCAAGGGCGCGCAGTTCGAGGTCGAGGCGATCGTCGCGCTATAAGGTCGCGGGCGCGTCGCAATGGCACCCGCCTCAAAACCGAAGCGTCCGGCCGCACCCGGCAAGCAGCCCTCAGGCACAGGGCCGCTGGTACGCAAGTTCCAACGGCTGGGCCTGGCAGGGCCCGCCGACTTCGTCGTCCACCTGCCGATACGATACGAGGACGAGACTCGCGTGACGCCGATCGGCCACGCGCGGATCGGCGCGCACCTCGTCCTGGAGGGCGAGATCATTCACAGCGATATGCAGTATCGGCCCCGCAAACAGTTGCAGGCCACCCTGCGCGACGACAGCGGCATGATTGGCCTGCGCTGGTTGCATGTCTATCCCGGGCAGCAGGCCAGGGTGGCCGTCGGGCGGCGCTGGCGCGCGCGCGGCGAGGTGCGCTCGGGCTTTCACGGCCTGGAATTGATTCACCCGCTGCTCTCTGAGTCGGGTAGGGCGCTGCCCGATACGCTGACGCCGGTGTACCCCACGACCGACGGGCTATCGCAAGCCAGCCTGCGCAAGGCGATCGACGAGGCGCTGGCACAGGCTGATCTGCGCGATACGCTTCCCGAGGCCGTCCTCGGGGCCTATGATCTGGCACCCTTTGAGTCTTCGATCCGTACGCTGCATCACCCGCCGCCGGATATTTCCCTGCTGCAATTAGAGGCGCACGAGCATCCGGCATGGCAGCGCATCAAATTTGACGAATTGCTCGCCCAGCAGCTGTCGCTGGCCGAGGCGCGCGCTGCACGGCTGGCCCAGCGGGCGCATCCGCTTCCGGGAATCGGGGGGCTGCTCGATGCGCTGCGCGCCGGCCTGCCCTTTGCACTGACGGCTGCGCAACAGCGTGCCATCGACCAAATCAGCCAGGACCTTCAGCGCGCCTACCCCATGCATCGCCTGCTGCAGGGCGACGTGGGCAGCGGCAAGACCATCGTTGCCGCTTTTGCCGCAGCGCAGGCCATTTCGGCCGGTGCGCAGGTGGCGATCATGGCGCCCACTGAAATCCTCGCCGGCCAGCATCACCAGAAGCTCGCTGAACTGTTGCAGCCCCTGGGGGTGAGCGTGACATGGCTGACTGGCAGCCAGCCCGCAGCCGAGCGCAAGGCCGCCATGTCTGATATCGCCGGTGGGCGCGCCCAATTGGTCATCGGCACCCAGGCCCTGATCCAGGATAAGGTCAGCTTTCACCGCCTCGGGCTGGTGATTCTGGACGAGCAGCATCGTTTCGGAGTCGGACAGCGCCTGGCCCTGAATCGCAAAGGCGAAACATCCGACGAACTGCCCCATCAGCTCAGCATGAGCGCGACGCCCATACCGCGCACCCTGGCGATGGCTTTTTTTGCAGACATGGATGTGTCCGTCATCGATACCTTGCCACCGGGGCGCACACCCGTTTTGACCAAACTGTTCGCCGAGCAGAGACGTGACGAAGTCCTGGCGCAGATCAGCCTGCAGGTCAGGGCGGGGCGGCAGGCCTACTGGGTCTGCCCGCTGGTCGAGGAAAGTGAAACCCTGCAGCTGCAGACGGCTGTCGATACCTACGAGCGCCTGGCCGCGATGCTGCCTGATCTGCGGGTCGGCCTCATGCACGGGCGGCTGGCGGCATCCCGGAAAGCAGAGGTGATGCAGGCGTTCCGGGATCAGGAAATTGACCTGCTGGTCAGCACCACCGTGATCGAGGTGGGTGTCGATGTGCCCAATGCCTCGCTGATGGTGATCGAACACGCCGAACGTTTCGGTCTGGCGCAGTTGCACCAGTTGCGAGGCCGGGTCGGGCGCGGCACCCATGAATCGGCCTGTGTGCTCTTGTACCAGGCGCCCCTGTCGGGCATTGCGCGCGATCGCCTGCGCGCCATGTATGAAACCAATGACGGATTCGAAATCGCCCGGCGCGATCTGCAGCAACGCGGGCCGGGCGAACTGCTGGGCCTGCGCCAATCCGGGCAGGCTTTGATGCGCTTTGCGCAATGGGATACAGATGAGGCGCTGGTGGAGCAGGCCCGCGAGGCGGCGCAGCGTCTGTCCACCGATTTTCCCGAGCATGCGCATGCACATATGAAGCGCTGGATGCGGGATCGGCTGGATTACTTGCGCAGTTGAACTGCACAGAACATTACCGGGATAGGGCATGACACTGACTGAACTCAAATACATTGTGGCTGTCGCGCGCGAGCGCCATTTCGGACGGGCGGCCGAGGCATGCTTCGTCAGCCAGCCGACCTTGTCGGTGGCGATACGCAAGCTCGAAGAAGAACTCGAGCTGGTACTGTTCGAGCGTGGCGGATCCGAAGTCGGTATCACCCCCATAGGCTTGCGGGTGGTCGCGCAAGCCCAGCGCATCCTTGAG
>JAKDMO010000142.1 GCA_030452305.1 Alcaligenaceae bacterium
CCACTGTTCCGGATCCAGCGAATTTCTCTCGCCTTCGTTTTGCAGTAGCGAGGCCAGTGTCGGGGCGGGGGTGTCGGGGATGAATTGCCGGGCCTGCTCTAACTGCCTGGCGATCATCTGCAGTGCTTCGGTGTCCAGCGACTGGACCAGCGGGTTGCGGGTCAAGCTGTAGTTCACCCGGAATTCCACCTTGCCGCGCGCGAGGTGCCGCGCGATCCGTTCGCGGATTTTGCTCTCGGCAAATCGCAGCTCATCGGGCAGGCGCAGGTTCAGATCGAGGTAGCGGTTATTGATGCTGCGCACCTCGATGGTCAGGGCTCCGTGCTCGTTTTCGATGCGTGCGGCACCAAAGGCGGTCATGCTCAGGATCATGGGGGCTCTCATTTCTTTACAATGTGGGCAAGATTGTAGTCTCGATAGTGCACAATTAACCAAACAGGACACTAGTGTGAGTTCAGCAGATTCAAGTCCATCGTCCGTTCGTCCGTCCGGCCGACGCCCCAACGAGTTGCGTCCGGTGCGCATCCAGACCGGCTTCACCCGGTATGCCGAGGGCTCGGTGCTGATCGGCATGGGCGAGACACGCGTATTGTGCAATGCCAGCGTACTGGACAAGGTACCGCCTTTCCTCAAAGGGCAGGGCAAGGGCTGGGTGACGGCCGAGTACGGCATGCTGCCCCGGGCGACCCATACGCGGGGCGATCGCGAGGCGGCGCGTGGCAAGCAAAGCGGGCGTACCCAGGAAATCCAGCGTCTGATTGGCCGCAGCCTGCGCGCGGTATTCGATCTGGAGGCCCTGGGCGAGCGCACCTTGCATCTGGATTGTGACGTGCTGCAGGCCGATGGCGGAACACGCTGTGCCAGCATCACAGGGGCCTGGGTGGCGGCCGCGCTCGCCGTGCATGCCTTGGTGGATCAGGGCCGCCTGCAGGCCAGTCCCCTGACCGGCCAGGTGGCGGCAGTCTCGGCCGGTGTCTACCGCGGGCAGTCTGTGCTGGATCTGGATTATCCCGAGGATTCGGGTTGCGACACCGACATGAATGTCGTCATGACCGATGCCGGCATGCTGGTCGAGATCCAGGGAACCGCCGAAGGCACAGCCTTTTCACGCAGCCGTCTGGATGGCATGCTGGATTTGGCCGACGAGGGCATCCGGGCATTACTGGCCCTGCAGCTTCAGGCCCTGGAGGGCGCGTGATGGCCGGGACACGGATGGTGCTGGCCTCGAACAATCGCGGCAAGCTTGCAGAGTTTTCGGCCATTCTGGGTGCCGCCGGTGTGGATATGGTGGCACAAGGCGACCTGGGTGTCGGTGAGGCCCCGGAACCCTACGGCACCTTTGTCGAAAATGCCCTGGCCAAGGCGCGCCATGCCAGTGAATGTACGGGTCTGCCGGCCCTGGCCGATGATTCAGGACTGTGCGTGCGGGCGCTGGGCGGCGCCCCGGGGGTGCATTCGGCACGTTACGCCAACCTGGATGGCGGCTCGCGTTCGGATGAGGCCAATAATCACAAGCTGGTCGCCGATATGACGGGTACAGCGGATCGGCGTGCCTGCTACATTGCGCTGCTGGTCTATTTGCGTAGCCCGACCGATCCCCGCCCGATCATCGTCGAAGGCAAGTGGGACGGCGAGGTGCTGGACCAGCCGCGCGGCAGCAACGGTTTTGGCTATGATCCCTATTTTTTTCTGCCCGATCAGGGCTTGACCGCTGCCGAACTTGCGCCGGAACTCAAGAATTCCCTCAGTCACCGGGGTCAGGCGCTGCGCACTTTGCTGCAGGCCTTGCGCAGTGAATTGAATTAGCAGGTACGTGATGAAAAAACTGGTTCCTGTACCGGTATCCGAAGAGCATGACGGACGTCCGGGCGTGCGGGGCAGGCCGGGTCTGAGCAGCCTGCCGCCGCTTTCCCTGTACGTGCACGTGCCCTGGTGTGTGCGCAAATGCCCGTACTGCGATTTCAATTCGCATGAACGCAAAGGGAATGTGCCCGAGGCCGATTATCTGGCTGCACTGCAGGCCGATCTGGAACAGGCCGTGCCTTCAGTATGGGGCCGGCAGATTGCTTCGATTTTCATAGGCGGGGGCACGCCCAGCCTGCTATCGGCCGATGCGCTCGACCAGATGATGACGATGTTTCGGGCCTACCTGAATATTCCGCCCGATATCGAGGTGACGCTGGAGGCCAACCCGGGCACGGCAGAGGCCGCGCGCTTCCAGGGCTATGCTCAGGTGGGCGTGAACCGGATTTCGCTTGGGGTGCAAAGCTTCGACGATGGGAAACTGGCGGCACTGGGCCGTATCCACGATGGTGCACAGGCGCGTACCGCAATCGAAATGGCCCAGCGCGCGGTGCCGCGCGTGAATCTGGACCTGATGTATGCGCTGCCCAGACAGACCGTCGAGGAATGTGAACGCGACCTGCGCGAGGCCATGTCTTTTGGGACCGGGCATCTGTCGCTGTATCACCTGACGTTGGAACCCAACACGGTATTTGCCAAGTACCCGCCCAAGGTGCCCGACGACGATACCAGCGCGGCCATGCAGGACCTGATCGTGGCGCTGACGGGCGAGGGCGGCTGGTCACGCTATGAGGTATCGGCCTATGCCCGGCAGGGCGAGCAGTGCCTGCACAATCTGAACTACTGGCAGTTCGGGGATTATCTGGGCATCGGGCCGGGTGCGCACTCCAAGCTGTCGTTCCAGGATCGCATCATCCGTCAGGCCAGGGTGCGCATGCCGGATTCATGGATGCAGCGGGCCATGGCACGCGATGGCAGCCATATTGCCGAGGAACGCCGGCTACGCCAGGCGGACCTGGGCTTTGAGTTCATGTTGAATGTGCTGCGTTTGAAGGACGGCGTCGAGGGCGGTTCGTTCATCGAGCGCACCGGTCTGTCAATCATGTCCATCCTGCCCGCAATGAAGCACGCGGTGGAACGGGGCCTGCTCGAACCCGGTCTTGAACGCATCCAGGCCACGCCCCGTGGCTGGGATTTTCTCAACGAGCTGCAAATGGAATTTTTATCGGAATAGCGCACTGATTCGGTGCGCAGCGCATTATAATTTGCACCAATATGGGGCATTCCGGCGCGAAGCAAGCGGCGTGGCGAGGCGTACTGTGGGAACACGGCGCACACAAGCTGGCACGCCTTTTGCGTAAATGCCGGAACACTGTCACTTTTCCAATCCCTACGCCCAGGAGCCTTTATGTCCGCCCCAGAAGATGTCGTCCAACAAATTGCCGAGCACGAAGTTGCATTCGTGGATTTTCGCTTTACCGATACGCTCGGGCGCGAGCATCACCTGACCGCACCCGCGCACACCGTGGATGAAGACAAGCTTGAGACCGGCCTGGCCTTTGATGGCTCGTCCCTGCCCGGATGGAAAGGCATCGAGGCCTCTGACATGGTGCTGATTCCCGACGCATCGACGGCGCGCATGGATCCGTTTCGCGAGGAATCCACGCTGATCCTGACCTGCGACGTGGTCGAGCCTTCGGATCTGAAAGGCTATGATCGCGACCCGAGATCCCTGGCGCGCCGTGCCGAGGCCTACCTGAAGTCCAGCGGCCTGGGCGATACCGCGTACTTTGGCCCTGAGCCCGAATTCTTTGTATTCGACAGCATCAGCTGGAACAGCGACATCACGGGCAGTTTCGTCAAGATCCGTTCGGACGAGGGGGCGTGGTCGAGCGCCGATGATGCCAACGGTATGAACCTTGGGCACCGCCCAGGCGTCAAGGGCGGCTATGTGCCGGTACCGCCCACTGATTCCTTTGCCGATATGCGTTCGGAAATGTGCCTGTTGATGGAACAGATGGGCGTGCCGGTCGAGGTGCATCACCACGAAGTCGCCACGGCGGGCCAACTGGAGATCGGCACGCGCTTCAGCACTCTGGTCCAGCGCGCCGACTGGAATCAGATCCTGAAGTATGTGATCCACAATGTCGCCCATGTCTATGGAAAGACCGCCACATTCATGCCCAAGCCCATCGTGGGCGACAACGGGTCGGGCATGCACGTGCACCAATCGATCTGGAAGGACGGGCAGAATCTGTTTGCAGGAAACGGTTATGGCGGCCTGTCGGAATTCGCCCTGTATTACATCGGCGGCATCATCCGACACGCGCGTGCCCTGAACGCGATCACCAATCCGGGAACCAATTCCTACAAGCGCCTCGTGCCCCATTATGAAGCACCGGTAAAGCTTGCCTATTCAGCGCGCAATCGCTCGGCGTCCATCCGGATTCCCTATGTCGGCAACCCCAAGGCCCGGCGTGTAGAAACCCGTTTCCCGGACCCCCTGGCCAATCCGTACCTGGCGTTCTCGGCATTGATGATGGCCGGCCTGGACGGCGTCCAGAACAAGATCCATCCAGGCGATCCTGCGGACAAGAACCTGTATGATCTGCCGCCCGAGGAAGACGCACAGATTCCGACCGTGTGTGCTTCGCTCGAGCAGGCGCTTGAGGCCCTGGACGGCGATCGCGAGTTCCTGACCCGAGGCGGCGTGTTCAGCAACGATCTGATCGACGCCTACCTGGATCTGAAGTCCAATGAGCTCGATCGCCTGCGCGTGACGCCGCATCCGGTTGAATTCGACATGTACTACAGCCTGTAGGGGTTCGGCGATGGACCTGTCGGGCTACGACCTTCTGACGACGGCCGTGCTGTTGCTCGACGGGGACTATCGCGTTCGCTGGGCCAATACGGCGGCCGAAGAACACTTCGGCCTGTCGCGCAAGCAGATGGACGGCCTGGATGCGCAGGCGCTGACCCATGAGGCTCCCAGCCTCATCAAGGTGCCTTTGCGCGGCCTGCCCTGGGCGTGGCTCTACGAGTTGCCCATGCGCCAGACGCGTCTGGATGACAGACAGCATGCGCGAACCGAGCGCGAGGCCCAGCGCGAGTCACTGCGCAACCTGGCTCATGAAGTCCGAAATCCCCTGAGCGGCCTGCGGGCGGCCGCCCAGCTACTGGAAACCGAGCTGCCCGACCCCGCGCAGCGTGATTACACCCAGGTCATCATCGCCGAGGCCGACCGCCTGGTGGAGTTGGTCGATCGACTGGTCTCGCCGCAGCGCCATGGGTTGGACCTGCGGGAATTCAATGTGCATGAAATTTGCGAACGAGTATATACGTTGTTGCAGGCCGAGTTCGGCAGACAGGTTCTGATCCAGCGCGATTATGATGCCTCGGCCCCCGAACTGAAGGCTGATTTTTCACGGATCCTGCAGGCCCTGCTGAATGTTGGGCGCAATGCCGGGCAGGCACTGACTGAAAACCCGGATATCCCGGCACCCAAGCTGGTTCTGCGCACGCGCGTTGCGCATCAGTTGGTGCTGTCCTCGCGCCAGGTGCGTCTGGGCCTGGTGGTGTCGGTGCTGGATAACGGCCTCGGCGTGCCGGAATCCCTGCGCGACCGGATCTTTCATCCGCTGCTCACCGGCCGAGCACGCGGAACCGGCCTGGGCCTGAGCCTTGCTCAGGAATATGTCCAACAGCATGGCGGCATCATCGAATTTGATTCCGTGCCGGGCCGAACGGAATTCCGGCTGATGCTGCCCTTGGAGCCAATATCATGAATCCGGTCTGGGTGGTCGATGACGAACAGTCCATGCGCTGGGTGCTCGAAAAAGCCTTGGATAGGGCTGGAATTCCCGTGCGGATCTTTGCCCAGAGCGCGGATGTGCTGGAGGCCCTGGAACAGGGTGACAGTCCCTCGGTGCTGCTGACCGACATCCGCATGCCGGGGCAAGACGGCCTGAGCCTGATGGCCGCCCTCAAGGCACGCCATCCCGGCATACCCGCCATCGTCATGACCGCGTTCACCGATCTGGACAACACCGTGGCGGCCTTTCAGCAAGGTGCCTTTGATTACCTGGCCAAGCCGTTCGACCTGGAGATGGCGGTGCAGATGATCCGGCGTGCGGCCAGTGATCGGGTCGAGCCCGCGCAGCCCTCGCATGGCGTATTGCGCGGCGCGCTGACCCCGTCAAGCGCACCCGCCATGCAGGATGTGTACCGTGCGATGGGCCGCCTGGCACCTTCGCAGGCGACGGTGCTGATCACCGGCGAGTCCGGCACAGGCAAGGAATTGATTGCGCGCGCGCTGCACCATCATGGCCGTCGTACCGGCGGGCCTTTTGTGGCCGTCAATGCGGCGGCCATCCCGCGCGATCTGCTTGAGGCCGAGTTGTTTGGCCACGAACGTGGCGCGTTCACTGGTGCCGTACAGGCTCGCAAGGGGCGGTTCGAGGAAGCCCACGGCGGCACTCTGTTTCTGGACGAGATCGGCGATATGCCCGCCGAGTTGCAGACGCGCCTGCTGCGTGTACTGGCTGAAGGGGGCTTCTACCGGGTCGGTGGCACGCAACTGCTGAAAGCCGATGTGCGTATCGTCGCAGCCACCCATCAGCCGCTGGAGCGGCGGGTGGCGGAAGGCACGTTTCGCGAGGATCTGTTCCACCGCCTGAACGTGATCCGGCTCAGACTGCCGCCTCTGCGCGAGCGGCGTGAGGACATTGCCGCACTGGCACGCCATTTCCTGCTGGCCAGTGCCCAGGAACTGGATGTGCCGGTTCGCGCCTTGAACGCGGAAGCGGTGGCCGCGCTTGAGCATTTCGATTACCCGGGCAATATCCGGCAGCTTGAAAACATCTGCCAGTGGATCACGGTCATGGCCCCCGGCCAGACCGTTGGCCCCGAGGACCTGCCGCCTGAATTACTGCAGTCGGCCACGCCGGCTGCCGCACCCATCGAGGCGGTTCGCGGGGCCCAACCGCAGCCGACCGATGCGGTTTTGGGCGATTGGCACGAGGCGCTGAGACGGGAAGTGCAGCAGCGGCTTGCACGCAGCGAGCCCGCCGTCATGGGTAGTGTGCTGCGCGATTTTGAGCGCATTGTGATCCAGGCGGCCCTGGTTGCCAGCCGCCGGCGGCGCGGCGAAGCCGCAATGCGCCTGGGGATCGGTCGCAATACCTTGACGCGCAAGTGCCGGGAACTGGGGCTGGACGAGGATGTTGTAGATTAATGTTCGGATCCGGGGGTTCCATCCGGACATCCCCGCAAGCACGCCTGGGCGCGCTGCGCCAATAGGGCCTCGCGCCGGATGAAGGCCGCAACCTCGGGGGTGGCGGGCTGGTGATGCAGGGCGTATGGGGTGTCCCATTGGACCAGGGTGCGGCCCTG
>JAKDMO010000330.1 GCA_030452305.1 Alcaligenaceae bacterium
CCGCGTCACCCCCCCGACGGCCGCGTGCAACGTCACCCTCACCAACAACACCCACCGCGCAGCGCCCGGCCCCGCCAACCCCAGGGAAAAGAACATCTATGGCCAGATCGTGCGCTGGCGCGAAACAGGCGGCGATGCGGCAGCCACGACATTCGAATGGGATATCTTTGTGCTGGCCGGCAACCCCGTCAAATACACCGACCGCAAGGATCCGCGATCCGGCTCGGCCAACATCACCGCCGACAACACCTTCAACAGCCCCGACGGCCTGGCCTTTGACCAGCACGGCCGCCTATGGATACAGACCGACGGCAAATACAGCAACACCGGCGAATACCAAGGCCAGGGCAACAACCAGATGCTGTGCGCCGATCCCGCCGGCAAGGAAATCCGCCGATTCCTGGTCGGCCCCAGGGAATGCGAAATCACCGGCATCACCTTCACGCCAGACAGCCGGACCATGTTCATCAACGTCCAGCACCCCGGCGAGGACGGCGACAGCCACTGGCCCGACGGCGACGCGTCCATCCCGCGATCCGCGACGCTGATCATCACCAAGGACGACGGGGGTGTCATCGGGACTTAAGGGGCAGGGGGCGTCCGATACCAATAACATTGAATCATTGCGCCACCCTTATTGGATGTCTTCGGTGCGATATCGACTGAATACCGGTGCGCGTCCATGCGTACTTGCCGTAGAGGATCGTTGCGACTGTTTACCGCGATACACACGAAAACCAAATATCCTGTTTACATGTCAGCAACAGAGGCCAACCCCAATGTCAGGCATCTATGACACTGCTGCATTCATGGAATTCTGCACTGCCAGAAAAGACAAGCTGTCCCGTATCGCCAACCGCGCAGATAAGGCGATTCAGGTGGGTGACGTTATATCGACCGCATGGGAAATGGCCTGCGAGCTCCATACGAAGGGCATTGACATCGACTTCCGGGACCCTGCCTCCCAGGATTTAATTATCCGATATACCTATCAAAAATTAATAAACTACGCCGAGAAAAACCTACGTTTCGCGGTCCGGCTGGACAAGGCTCCCGCCGGATCAGACGATGATTGCCATCCCCTGATGCGGCGCCTGCACGACCCGAACGCCTTGGACCCCCTGGAACAACTGATCGCCCAAGAGGAGCAACGAGCCGCCAAGCCGGTCTCGCTGGGCCCCCACCTATCGATCGCCCGCGCCTACGTTCGCTTGCTGGAGAACTTTCGTGGCAGTGTGCCCGCCATTGCGCACTATCTACGAATCTCGGTATCACACACATACCGATGCTGGGCACGAGCCAGGGAGTATGAAGCCCACCAGCTGCGGATCCCCATGCGGATCAAGGACAAAACCTTCCAGCCACGCCCCTGGCGCTCATTCAAGCTGTACAGGACTCCACAACAACTTACGCTGGATTTCGAAGAAGACCTGCTCAGCATCGAGTAGGCTGCATCGCTCCCGCGAAAACTGCCTACCGCCAGACCCCACACATACTGGAAGCTGCAGGCTACGACCTCAAGCCGATCAAGCAGGGCCATGTTCGAACCATTGAGGATATTCTGGATGAACAGCGTCGGGGCGACGGGCCGTGAAGCTCGACGTACGCATCTGCGAAAGAACGGTCGCCAAGCTCTACCCACCCCCCACTATAAGCCCAACCGATCCAAGATCTCGTTATAAACTCTTGGAAGTCGAGCCGATTTACGAAAGCCATCGACAATGCGCTGCAACAACTCATCCGAGCACGAATCATGCGGGCGCCACAC
>JAKDMO010000021.1 GCA_030452305.1 Alcaligenaceae bacterium
TGATTACCAACTACCCAGCGCCCACTGCATCCCGAGGCTGCTGAACGCCACCGCGCCCCAGACCCCCAGGCCCAGCAAAATGGGCCGCGCACCCGCCCGCAGGATGCTGCGCAGGCCCGAAGACAGGCCGATGGCGGTCAGCGCCATGACGATCAGGAACTGCGCCGCCTCGTGCAGCGGTGCATCCAGCGCGGCAGGTATCCAGCCCATGGTGTAGATTGCCGAGGCCACGAGGAACCACAGGATGAACCAGGGAAAGATCCGCAGCAGCGACGGGCATCCCGCATCGTTCCTGGATCGCCACGCCACCCAAACGGCCAGCACCACGCATACGGGAATAATCAAGGTCGCACGCGTGAGCTTCACAATGGTGGCCAGGTCGCCCGCCGCCGTGCTGTAGCTGTAGCCGGCCGCCACGACCGAAGACGTGTCATTGATTGCCGTACCAGCCCACAGGCCAAACCCCATATCGCTGAGTTGCAACACATGCCCCAGCAGCGGAAACAGCAGGACCGCCACAATATTGAAGAGGAAAATCGTGGAAATCGCGAGCGCCGTATCACGCTCGTCGGGCCGGATGATGGGCGCGACCGCTGCGATCGCCGAGGCCCCGCAGATCGCGGTACCGACACCAATCATGGTTTTCAGATGATCGGGCAGCCCCAGCCAACGGCCCAGCAGCCATGCCGATGCAAAGGCCACGGCCAGTGTCACGCCTGTGACGGCCAGTGACGACGAGCCGACATCGGCCACCTGCCCCAGGCTCAGCCCAAAGCCCAGGCCGATCACCGACCATTTCAGAACCTGACGCGAACAAAAGGCAATCCCCGGTGCAAACTTCGGGGACACCCCCAACGTATTGCGTACCAGCATGCCCAGCACAATGCCGAATACCGGGCCACCGACCAGCGGCATCCAGCCACCCAGGCAGCATGCCAGCCAAGCCAGGCCTGCGGCCAGCACCACCCCGTACAGACGGGAAGGCATCGTCGGGCCGGCATACGACGAAGCCGGGCGCTGAGTCCGGCCCGAGGCCGGATGAACGATTGATGCTGTGGAAGACATACCGATCTGTGCCTGAATTACATATGCTTATAAGGTGGCGTTATTCTATGACTAGAAAATCAATCAGAAAATTCATAAATCTTTAAGCTCGGTATAAAATTTATTGATTGATCATTACGGGCAAGCCTTATTCATGATTGCTATCAGTACTCGTCAGCTTCAAGTCTTTGTCACGATCGCCGCCTGCGGCAGCGTGCGCCAGGCCGCCAACCTGCTGCACGTCACCCAGCCGGCGGTCAGCATGGCGCTGTCCGAACTGGAACGGCAACTGGGTGCACCGCTGTTCGATCGCGAACGCGGTCGCCTGAAGCTCAATGCGCGTGGCCGCGAACAACTGCCCGCAGCCCGTGAAATTACCGAGCGTATGCAGGACATGCTGCGTGCCGGGACCGCGACCGAACTGGTGGGTGAACTGCGAATCGGTGCCAGCAACACCGTCGGAAATTACCTGGTTGGGGAACTCTTGGGCCCTTTTGTCGCCCAACATCCTATGGTTTCCTTGCATTTGAACGTTGACAATACCCGCGAGATCACCCGCAAACTGCTCGGGCACGAGTTGGATCTGGCATGTGTCGAAGGCCCGGTTCACCACCCCGAACTCGAAGCACGCACATGGCGCAATGACGCCCTCGTCGTATGCGCCTCGCCCTCACATCCGCTGGCGCGTCTGCCCAGCCTGCAGCCCGAGGACTTCGCCGATGCCCAATGGATTTTGCGCGAACGCGGATCGGCTACGCGCAGCCTGACCGAACAGGCGCTGACCGCACTGCCCAGCGGCCGGATCCTGCTGGAACTGGGCCAGATCGAGGCCATCAAGCAGGCCGTCGTGGCCGGGATGGGCATCGCCTGCCTGCCCTACGCCGCCACCCTGGACGCTGTGGCCACCGGCCGGCTGACGGTATTGCGCACCCCATTTCTGAACCTGGACCGGCGCTTGTCGCTGGTACTGCATCGGGGGCGCTATCGTGGCGCGCTGATCGATGCTTTCACCCAAAGCCTGCTGGGCCCGGGCGTTCCCGCATAGTGCCCGATCATCCCTATCCACTGGTTTATTAGAAGGAATCTCTCATGGCAAGCAAATATGAAACCACGGCGCTGGTGCTACAAGGCGGCGGCGCGCTGGGCGCCTACCAGGCCGGGGTCTACGAAGGCCTGTGCGAAGGCGGTATCGATATTTCGTTCATTGCCGGCATCTCGGTCGGGGCGCTGAACACGGCCATCATCGCCGGCAACGCACCCAAAGACCGGGTGGCCAAACTGCATGAGTTCTGGAATACGATCTGCCAGCCGTACCTGGGGGTTCCCGTCAATCCGCTGTTTGAACAAAGCCTGTTTCGCCTGAACGATATGGCGCGCGAAACCCTCAATACCCTGCATGCGGGCAGTGCGATGTTCATCGGCCAGAAGGGTTTCTTCAGGCCTCGTATCCCCCCTGCCGCCCTGCTGACGACCAGCAACCCGGCGACGGCCAGCCACTATGACATCCAGCCGCTGAAGGCGACCCTGGAGCGGCTGTGCGATTTCGACCGGATCAATCAGGGCGATATGCACGTGACCGTCGGTGCGGTCAATGTGCGCACGGGCAACTTTGCCTATTTTGACAACCGCCGCACCCGTCTACACCCGGAACACTTCATGGCCTCGGGCGCCTTGCCCCCGGCTTTTCCCCCTGTGGAAATCGACGGCGAATACTACTGGGATGGCGGCCTGGTGTCGAATACGCCGCTGGCACAAATCCTCGCGGCCCGCCCCGAATGTGACACGCTGGTCTTTCAGGTGGACCTCTGGAGTGCACGCGGCCCGGTGCCGCACAATATCGGCGAAGTCAGTGACCGGATGCAGGAAATTCGCTACTCCAGCCGCACCCGTATGGTGACCGAACAAATGCGCGCACGCCGCAAAACGCAACGCATGCTGCAGGAAGTACTGAAAAAGGTTCCGGCCAAAGTCCGCGCAGAGGATCCGCTGTGCCGGCGGGCCGCCCAGATTGCAAGCAGCAAACGCTACAACATCATCCACCTGATCTACCGCGACAAGCCCTACGAACAGCATTACCGGGACTTCCAGTTTGGTCCGACCACCATGCACGATCACTGGTCAAGCGGCCTGCACGACATCCGCCACACCCTGGCGCACAAAGAATACCTGGCCATGCCGGACAACGCTGAGGGCTTCGTCACACACGACGTCCATCGCGACGAAATCGAGCAAACGATGCACCCTGAAAAATCCTGATTTACCCACGGGAAACGCCGATCTGGTCTGGTCTGGTAAATTCAGCCCTAGAAATCTAATTGCTTAGGCAGTATTTGCAGAGTATTATGATCGAATGTCCCCAGATATTCCGCTTAACCCCTCTACCGCCCCAGGCAATCAGAGTAGCGCCTACTATCGCGCGACGCCCGAGTCCCTGCGCCAGGACGACAACATCGGCCTGCTGATCAAACGCGTCCATGCCCTGATGCATCGCATCATCGACTACAAGGCCGCGCCTGTGGGCCTCACGGCAATGCAATGGCGCCCGCTGATGCTGATCCGTCACCAAGGCGTGAACACCCCGGCGGAACTGGCGCGTTTCATGCATGTGGATACGGGGGCCATGACGCGTACACTCGATCGCCTGGAGGCGAAAGGTTTCGTCACCCGGCAGCGATGCCAGGACGACCGGCGCGTCGTGAACGTGATTCTGACCGAGGCGGGCACCGATGTCATACAGGCCATTCTGCCGGCTATCGCCGACACACTGAACCTGCACCTGCAAGGGTTTTCAAATGAGGAAACCCAGATGTTGTGCGGCCTGCTGCGTCGCCTGGTCCTGAACGGCGAGCATTACCTCGAAACCCTGTCCGAGCTCGACGACACGGATCGGGAATCCAAAAACAAGTAAGGTCGCCGGCCAGATTGCCGGCGGATTTTTTTCCTTAAATGATTGTCTAGTCAGATACAGTCCATATCAACCATATTCAGGTTTCTGTAAGCATGAGGCCCTTCCTACCCCTACTGCTCGCCCTCACTCTGTCGGCGTGCGCACCCATCCATCCCGGCCCACCCGAAGTGCAGGCCTTGGACCCGCATACGATCGGCCTGCAGGACCGGGCAATACAGTGGCCCGACACCGAATGGTGGACGCAATATCAGGATCCGCAACTCGACGCCCTGATCGACCAGGCCCTGGCCGGCAACCCCAGCCTGGACATTGCCCAGGCACGGGTGCGCATGGCGAATGCTGCAGTACGCGGCGCCCGCGCAGTGCAGTGGCCCCAGGTCAATGCGCAGTACAGCCTGACCCGGCAGCGCTACAGCGAAAACTACATCTATCCGCCCCCGCTGGGGGGGTCGATGAACACCGACAACAGCCTGCAGTTACGTGTGGATTTCGATGTCGATCTATGGGGCAAAAACCGCAGCCTGGCGGCCGCCGCGCAATCCCGCGCGCTGGCGGCCGCAGCCGGCCTGCAACAAGCGCGCAATACCCTGATCGCCGCGACGACACAAAGCTACTTCCAGTTGCAAAATGCCCTGGCCCAGGCCGAAGCCATCGAATCGATCGTCGGAAAGCTGCGGGAAGCCCTGAGCATCACCCGCGACCGCTTCCGTAACGGCCTGGGCACACAAGTCGACGTGGATCAGGCCGATTCCGCCGTATCTGCGGCCCAGGTCCAGCTGGGCCAGGTGCGCAACAATGCCGAACTGCTGCGCAACCAGATCGCCGCGCTGACCGCTGTCAGCCCCGCCCGGGGGCAAAAAGTCATGCTCAGGCACGGCGGCCCGCTGCCCACCGGCGTGCCTGAATCCCTGCCCATGGAACTGCTGGGCCGCAGGCCCGACATCGTTGCCGCCCGCCTGCAGGTCGAAGCCGCAGGCAGCGAGATCGCGGCCGCAAAGGCCGATTTCTATCCCAATATCAATCTGTCGGCTTTCGTCGGCTTCATGTCGCTGGGCATGGGTGAACTGCTGCACGGCGGCAGTAAGTTCTATGGCATCGGCCCGGCCATCAGCCTGCCGATCTTTCACGGCGGCGCCCTGAACGCCGAGCTCGAAGGCCGGCGCGGCGCACGCGACCTGGCCATCGCGCAATACAACCAGACCATCCTCACGGCCGTGCATGAAGTCGCGAACGCCGGCACATCCATACGCAACCTGAAGCAGCAGATTCGCGACCAGGAGGCCAGCACCAAGGCCATCACCTCGGCCTACGACATCGCCCTGAAACGCTACAAGGGCGGCCTGGGCAATTTCGTACAGGTCCTGCTGGCCCAAAACGAAGTCCTCAAACAGACCGTGCAGACCGCCGACCTGCACGCCCGCGCCTACATACTCGATGCCCAACTGGCGACGGCCCTGGGCGGCGGCTATCAAACACCCAAAGCAACTGCAAAGCACTGATCCACGAGACAGATATTCATGACTTCCTCATCCACCGCACCCGGTTCCATGCGCAAACGCCTGTTACTAGCCAGCACCATCGTCTTTATCATCATCGGTATCGCCTACGCCATCTGGTGGTTCATCTATTCGTCCCACTATGAATCCACCGAAGACGCCTACGTCCACGGCAATCTGGTTCAGGTCACCTCACAGATTCCGGGCACCGTGGTATCCATCCACGCCGACAATACCGAGCGTGTCGCGCAGGGTGCCGAACTGGTCACGCTGGACGGCAGCGACACAGGCATTGCGCTGGCACAGGCCAAGGCCGCCCTGGCCCAGGCCGTGCGCCACACACAGACCCTGTTCGTACAGAACGAAGCCCTGTCCGCTGACGTCGATATGCGCAAGGCCAATATCTCTGAGGCCGAGGCCGTACTCAGCAAGGCGGAAAGCGACCTAAAGCGCCGCACCGCACTCAAGGCCTCGGGCGGGGTCAGCGGCGAAGAAATCCTGCACGCACGCATCGCCCAGAAGGCCGCCCACGCCGGACTCGCGCAGGCACACGCTGCGCTGGCCGCAGCCCAGGCCAAACTGCTGACCAACCAAGCGCTGACCTCGGGCACATCCGTGGCACAACACCCCGACGTACGTCACGCCGCCGACCAGGTCCGCACCGCCTGGCTGGACAACGCACGCACACGCATCGTCGCCCCCGTCAAAGGCATGATCGCCCAACGGTCGGTGCAACTGGGCCAGCGCATCAACCCCGGCACCCCGCTGATGACCATCATCCCGCTGGACAAGCTTTGGGTCGAGGCCAACTTCAAGGAAAATCAGGTCGCGGCCATGCGACCCGGCCAGAAGGCGACCATCACCTCTGACCTGTACGGCAGCAAGGTCGTCTACCACGGCACCATCATCGAGGTCACAGCCGGCACGGGCGGGGCCTTTGCCCTGCTGCCGGCACAGAACGCCAGCGGCAACTGGATCAAAGTCATTCAGCGCATCCCCGTACGCATCGCCCTGGATCCGAAAGAACTGCACGATCACCCACTGCGGGTAGGCCTGTCGATGCAGGTCGAAGTGGACCTGTCCACACCTGAAAACGACTCGGTCCTGGCCAGGCCCGCGCCCCTGTCCACCAAGGTCTATACACACGCCCCTGAAACCGTCGACAAAATGATTGCACAGATTATCCAGGACAACCTCGCATCATGAGCGAAGCCAGCCTCAGCGACCCGAGCGACACACCGCCTGCCCCCCCGGCAGGCAAGGCACGGCCCACTGGATATCCGCCACTGCGCGGCCGCAGCCTGGTGTATGGGTCGATCGCCCTGTCTGCGGCCGTCTTCATGAACGTGCTGGACTCATCCATCGCCAACGTCTCGATCCCAACGATTGCCGGAGATCTGGGCGTCAGTTCCTCACAAGGCACCTGGGTCATCACCTCGTTTGCCGTCGCCAACGCGATCATCGTCCCGCTGACCGGTTGGCTGACCCAACGCTTCGGCCAGGTGCGCCTGTTTGTCCTGTCGATCCTGCTGTTCGTCCTGTTTTCCTGGCTGTGTGGATTCGCATGGTCGCTGGAATCGCTGGTCTTCTTTCGAGTCATCCAGGGGGCTGTTGCCGGCCCCCTGATCCCGCTGTCGCAATCCCTGATGCTGGCCAGCTATCCCAGATCCAAGGCCGGCATGGCCCTGGCCATCTGGTCCATGACTATTCTGATCGGCCCGATTACCGGTCCCCTGCTCGGCGGCTGGATTTCAGATAATTACTCATGGCCATGGATCTTTTATATAAACGTTCCGGTCGGAATCATCGCTGGTTGGGCATCATGGCAGGTCTACAAGGACCGCGATTCCGCACGCATGCACATCCCCATCGACCGCATGGGCCTGTTCCTGCTGGTCGTATGGGTGGGCGCACTGCAGATCATGCTGGACAAGGGCAAGGACCTGGAATGGTTTGCCAGCCCGACCATCTGCGTGCTGGCCGTCATATCGGTCATCACCTTCGTCTACTTCATCATCTGGGAGCTGACCGCAAAGCACCCCGTCGTAGACCTGAGACTATTTGCGAACCGCAACTTCAGCGCGGGCGTGGTGACGCTATCGGTCGCCTACGGCGTATTCTTTGGCACCCTGGTCCTGCTGCCCCTGTGGTTGCAGAACACCATGGGCTACACCGCCACCTGGGCAGGCATCGCAGCTGCCCCGGTCGGTATTCTGGCAATCATCCTGTCGCCCATCGTGGGCAAATCACTGAACAAGGGCCATGACCCCCGCATCATCGCCACCATTGCCTTCCTGATCTTTTCACTGATCAGCTATATGCGTGCCGAATACACGACCCAGGTGGACTTGTACGGTGTGATCCTGCCCACCTTCCTGCAGGGCGCGGCCATGGCCACGTTCTTTATCCCCCTGACCACCATCACCCTGTCGGGCCTCAGCCCCGACCGCATCCCCGCCGCAGCCGGACTATCGAACTTCGCGCGCCTGGTGTGCGGCGCCTTCGGCACCTCGATCACCACCACCCTATGGGATAACCGCGCCTCGCTGCACCATAGCCGCATGACCGAAGTCGCCCGCCCCGGCGAGCCCGCCTTCGACGCCGTCATGAACGGCCTGCACGCGCACGGGCTCGACACCCAGCACGCAGCCGCCGTGATCAATCAGGTGATCAACCAACAGGCCTACACCATGTCCGCCACCGATTTCTTCTACGCCTCGGCCCTGATTTTCCTGGCCATGATCGCGCTGATCTGGATCGTTCGCAAAACCGTTCCCGCACAGGACGGACACGGTGCCGGCGCTGGCGCACACTGAGCAAAATATGCTATAGTTTCGCTTCTTCAATTCCCTGATAGCTCAGTTGGTAGAGCGACGGACTGTTAATCCGCAGGTCCCAGGTTCGAGCCCTGGTCGGGGAGCCACAGAATACCAAAAAAAATCAAGCCCTTAGCGTGTTATGCGCCAAGGGCTTTTTCTTATCTATTGCTCCTTTCAACGTCTGTGTCCGACTTGTGTCCGAAATTTCCGACGCGGAACGCGAGACAACTTGAGATGATCGATGTTGCGGCGACGCCGCACCGAACTGGCAGCATCAGGCGCTTCCGGCATCCGTGTCTCTTTATAGCCTTGGGGATTCCCTATCCACTCTTGCAAGGCCGCTGGCGTCCAGCCACATGCGCGCCCGCCTAGATTGACAGGACACGGAAAGCGCCCCTCTGATATACGTCGGTAGATCGTAGCGCGGCTGAGTGCCGTGATGCGTATTACATCGGCAATGCGATAGAACGCAGGCGCTACAGGGAAAGCGGTGTGTGCAGGTCGCTTGGCGATTCCTTGCTCGTCGGGCATGGCCATCTCCATAGTGGATTGATATGGCCTTAGGATGCCTTAGATGGTCTCAGTTCTAAACTTGCAGGGGCGTAGTCTGGCGTAGAGGCTGTCTTTTGAACGCCCTATCCCCCATCATGAATGCTTCCAGCATGTGTGGAATCAATGTCGCGGCATCAACGATTTCCCCATACGTCTGCGCATGCAGCGATGCATAACGCTCCAGCTCGGTTTTCAGGCTGGCCGGGCATGCAAAGGTCAGTTTGATGGTTTCGGTCTTGGGCAGCGGCCCGAGCCGCAGCTTTCGGGTTGTGGTCATTGTGATGCTCCCTTGTTGAAGAAGAGTGGCTGGTATGGCCGCAGCACCAGATCGCGGTTGACGATGATGCGCACCGACAGGCCGGGTCGGCTGGTCAAGGTGGGCTGGATGTTCATGTTGCGCCGGGTCATTTCCTGGCCGACCTGATTGATGCTGTCCTGGGCGCTGCCGCGTCCGGCGATAATGATGCGCTCGCCGTCCTGGCGGTTTTCCGGTGCGGCCAGTTCGGCGCCGACGCCCAAAAGCGTCGTCAACACGGCACCGCCTATGATGCGATCCCAGTGCCAGTCCACATCATCTTCCAGGCCGGCGTGGCCCGCCGGGTCGGTGCCAACCAGGTTATCCAGTGTCAAGGAGGATGTATCGGGCAGGATGATCCGGTGCCACACCACCTGCAGACGGTTTTGGCCGTAGCTGACCTGGCTGTTGTAGCGGCCCAGGATACGCGAGCCTTGCGGTATCAACAGGTACTTGCCGGTAGCGGAGTCATAGACGGGTTCGGTGACGGTGCCGATCACGTCGCCCGGAAGATCGGACTTGATGCCTGTTACCAGCGCGGCGGCGATGACCGTACCGGCCATGACCTGATACGGCGAGGCGGGCAATTGCAGATTGCCGGAATTACGGGTTTGCGTAGAGCCGGATTGCAGGAACGCCTCTTTCTGATCTTGCCGGTTTTGTGCGGCGGCGGGGTCGGTAGGCTGTGCTGCCGTCGATGTGGGACCGGCAGCCAACGGGTCGAAGGCGGCCAAGGTGCTGTCCATGCCCGGCGCAACGGGCATGGTCTGCGCAACCGTCGCCGTAGGCTGGCCGGATTGATCCTGGCCGATGCGGAAAAACACCGATGAAGTTGCGGCCGCCTCGGCCTCCTTGCGCCGTGCCTTCCGTTCAGCGGCTTCGGCGTCAATGCTGGGCGGCGCATAGGTGGCGACCGCCGGTTGCTGGGCGTTCACGATGGCTGGCCCCAAGTCTCCGGGTAGCGGCGGCCCCAGTTCGGGCACGTCGGGCGGTACGTCCGGGGCAGGCAGCATGGAATAGTCTGCCGGAAGTGCATCGAGCCCTTCCGACCTCGATACCCGGTCTATATTGTAAAGCTCTGTCTGCTCGCCCGCGCTGCGCTGCTGCGGTTGCAGCGACCAAATGGTGGCGCCCAATACGGCCGCCGACAGCCCGCCTATCAACAAGGCCAACGTGCGGCGGTTCAGCCGCGTGACGGGTCGGGGCTGGGCGCGTAGCGTTACCGTTTCTGGCGCTACCTTGTCGGCCGTCTGTGGCATGGCTTGATCGGGTGTGTGTTCCTCGCTCATACTCAGTTCCTCCGCGATACGCCATCGGTGCGCTCAATCCGTACCACGTCACCTCGATCGCCGCCCAAGCGCAGTTCAGCAGCGCCAAAGAGTCGATCCACTATGTAGTATGGCGAGCGGAAACGGTAGTTGACCAGTTGGCCGTCGCCTTCAGCACCGATTACAAAGAGTGGTGGCAGTTCCCCTTGAGCAATGCCAGCGGGAAACTGGATATAGACCTTCTGCCCGTCGTCAAAGGCGCGCAGCGGCTTCCAGGGCGGGTTGCTGCCGCTGACCGTGTAGCGGAAACGCAGCTTTTCCAGCGCAAGCTCCGTATCGACCGGCGCAGCAGCTTGCGCGGCCTGATTTTGACGCTGCAAGGCGAGCATCCGATCCTTCGGATACTCCCAGGACACCGATGCCATCCACGTCTTCTCAGTGGAAGTCAGCTCCAACAGATAGGTGCGGCGGCTGGTGGTGATGACGAGGTTCGTCTTCAAACCAGATCTGATCGGCTTGATCAGCACGTTCACGCGCAAGTCCGCGCCGCTGCCGCTGGAGGTATCGCCCACAATCCAGCGCACAGTGTCGCCCGCGGCGACCGTGAGTAGCTCCTCGCCTGGCTGCAGCGCGATCACTGTTACGCGCCCCACGCCGGTATAGACCTGATAGAGCGCCCCGTCGCTATAGGGCCAGACCTGAATGGCATTGACGTAACCTTCGCGGGTGGGTGCAACCCGTGCTTCGGCATTCGCGCGAGATACCCGCACGGTTTCATCGGCGGGTTCGGGCTTCAACTTTCCGCCATCCGTGCCCGGCAGGGGTTTCAACTGCCCCGGCAGCGCCAAGGGTTCGGGCACGGCAATCACCTCGATCGGGCTGGGCAGCTCCGGCAGCAATTCGGCCTGCACCGGTTCATCGAGCGAAATGGATGGCGGCGGCTTGCCCTGGGTGGCGCAGCCCGCCAGGATAATCAGGGTCAATGGAAAAACGTAAAAGCGTAAAGACGGCATCATCGCTGGGCTCCTTCAGACGAATCGAGTTCACGGCTCCACGACAGACCATTGACGTAAAGCCCCAGAGGGTTCTTGCGCAATCGCACTTCGGTGCGCGGCGGTTGATGCACGATGGACACTACCGCCGTCCAGCGCTCCACGCCGTCTGATGCCCCATTGACGAAGCGGCGCTGCGTCCAGCGCACGTTGAAGGATGCGTCGCTAGCGCGCACGACGCTGCTGATCTGCACCGTCACCGATTCTTTGCCGATACGGGTAAAGGGGTCGTTCACCCGTGCGTAGTCATTCAGCACAGCGGCCCCCTTGTCCGTGGTGTAGTCGTAGGCATCCAGCCAGTTCTGGCGCACCACGATGGGGTCGATGGATAGCGAGCGCACCAGCGTGATGAAACGCGCAATATGGTGAGCGATCTGTGCATCGTTGGGCCGGTACGGCGTGGCGGCTTCCCCCACGGCGCGCACCTGGCCCGCGTTATCCACCTCCACGACATAAGGCGTGACGATGGACTGCATCGAGCGCCACACGAGGCCACCGGCCATGAGCAGCGCCAACAGCAGGCAACCGAAGGCCATCAGCCGCCAGTTCCTGGCTTGCACCCGCGCCGAACCGATACGGTCATCCCAGACCTGGGCGGCAGATTGGTAAGGTGTGGCCGGTTGCGGTGATTCGGCATAACGCACCAGCGGTCGTTTGAAACGCATGAGGGTTCCCCTTATGAATCGGAATCACGCAGACTCGGGCCTTGGCCTGCGCCGCCGCTGTCGCCACCGCGCAGCGCGTGGGCGGCGGTCGTAGCGGCTTGCGTCAGTTGTTGTCTGCGATGCAGGCGTTTGGCCCAGGCCGGTTGTGCGGCAGGGCTAGTTGTCTCGGATGACGCCGCAGCGGACGCGCCAGGCCCGGCGCCGGACGCAAAAGCCGACCCCGCTGCCCCTTTGAAGCCGCCCCCCGCCTCAGCACCCGTCTGGAAGGCCGACCGGATGCCGCCCGCGCTTGCACCGATGGAGCGGGCCGCGCCCGAAGCCATGCGAGCGACGCCCGGAACCATGCGCGCGCCCGCCGCCACCGCACCGCCTACGCCCGTGGCGGCCGCACCGATGGCGACGGCCGTCCCCACCGCACCCACGGCGGCACCGGCCATGGAACCCGCACCCAACTGCGGCCCGCCGGAGACCAGCCCCGTAGCGATACCGGGCCCGAAGATGCCGAGCGCCAGCAAGGAGAGCGACGCCAGCATGATGACCAGCGCATAATCAATCGACGGTTCATCGGGATGCACCTGGAACTCGGCGAACAAGCCACTGCCAATCCCAACGATCACGGCCAGCACCAGCACCTTTACACCCGATGACACCACATTGCCCAGCACCTTTTCGGCAAGAAAGGAGGTCTTATTCCAAAGAGCAAACGGCACCAACACGAAGCCCGCAAGCGTGGTCAGCTTGAACTCTATGAGCGTCACGAAAAGCTGAATGGCGAGTACAAAGAAACTGAGCACCACCACCATCCAGGCCAGGAACAGCACCACGATGGGGTCGATGTTGGCGAACACCTCTGGAAAGCCCGCCATGTCGCCGATCTGCTCCAGAATGGGCGCTGCGGCATCAATGCCGGTCTTGGCCAGCCGGCCCGGTTGCAGGAAGCTGCCCATCGAGAGCGACGAGCCGGAAGCCATCAGGCCCAGCCCAGCGAAAGAGCGGAACAGGATGCTCGCCAGTGTGTTGAAGTTACCGATGATGTAGGCGAAGGCGCCGACATAAAGCACCTTGCGTAGCAGCTTGGCGATCACATCGTCGCCCTGGCCGCTCGAATGCCCCAGCGCCCAATACAGTCCGGCGAGCGTCATGTCGATGATAATGAGCGTCGCGGTCAGAAACGCCACTTCGCCTTGCAGCAGGCCGAACCCCGAGTCGATGTAGCGCGCGAAGGTATCGAGAAATCGATCAATGACGGCAACGTCGTTCATGGCGCAAATACTCCGTTCTTCAGTGACCGTAGAAGTTCACAGCTTGCGGCGTGTACGGCGTACCAGTGCCCTGGAAGCGCCGCCGCACTTCGCGGGCGCGCTCGGCCACGACAGCTTGCTGAGTTAGCTCCAAAGAAGCGGCGCGGTCTTGGGTGATCTGAAGCTGTTGCGCCTGGATGGTCTGCTTAGCCTGCAAGGCCAGAAGCTGATTGGTCGCCTGCATGGCCTGCAATGCGCCTTGCGCGGACTGGCTTTGGCTCACCAGATCAATCAGTGCGCTTTCATCGTCGCGCAGATTCTGCGAGGCTTGCGCCTGCACACGCATGGCGGTGTGCAGACCATTAAGCGTGTTCTGCCAGCGCTCACGCGCATCCTGGGCCATGCTGTCGCCGCTTACTGTCGCGGCATACTGGTCGGGATACAGGCGGGCAAACTCCTGGTCCATGTTTGTTACCTCGTAACTGAGCCCTTGCGCCTCGTCGATCAGGCGCTCGGTAGCGGTCAGCGTGGTGCGCAAGCGGTTCACGACGTCGAAATCCAGGCTCGCCAGATTGCGAGCCTGATTCATCAGCATCTGGGTCTCGTTCTGAAGCTGGTTGATCTGGTTGTTGATTTGCTGCAGCGTGCGAACAGCGGTCAGCGTGTTCTGCGTATAGTTGGACGGGTCAAAAACCGTTTTCCACGCCCAAGCGGGCGGCGCGGCGAGTAACGACACCGAAAGCACAGCGACGAGTGATACAGATAGCATGTGGGTTTTCATGGCAGGGTCTCCTGTAGATGAGAAGGAACGGCAGTGACTGAGGGCGCGAAGCCGGAGAAATTAGGCAACAGGTCAGCGGCCCAATCCAGGCCACGATGGCGCAGCCAGGCACCCGTGAAGCCGGATACGCCGGCTTCCAGCAGGATGCGGTCTATGTCGCGCTGATCTTGCGGGGTCGAAGCCCCCGCAAAGGCAAGCGTCGCGGGCCCAAGGTCAAGGTCGAACAGGCGATTCCCCAGGCGGGATTGGTAGTAGTAATCGCGCTTGGGCTGGGCAGTCGCCACAATCTCGATCTGTCGGTTGTTCAGCCCGAAACCTTCGTAGATCGTGCGAATCTGCGGTTCAGTCGCCTGCGGATTGGGCAGGAAAATGCGGCTCGCGCAGCTTTCGATGATGGCCGAAGCAATGCTCGAATCCTTGATGTCAGCCAGCGATTGCGTGGCAAAAATCACCGACACATTCTTCTTTCGCAGGGTCTTCAACCACTGCCGGATGCGAGCGGCAAAGGACGGTTCATCCAGAAACAACCATGCCTCATCCAGAATCAAGAGCGTGGGCGCGCCATCGAAACGCTCATCGAAGCGAGCGAAGAGATAGCGCAGCACCGCCTGCACGGCGGCGGGACTGTGCATCAGCTCTTCCATTTCGAAGCCCTGCACATCGGCCATGCCCAGACGGTCATGGTCGGCGTCTAGCAGCTTGCCATGCGCACCGCCCAGTACATAGGGCGCAAGCGCTTGACGCAACGTGTTCGATTGCAGCAGCACGGAAAAGCCCGTCAGTGTGCGCTGTTCCACCGGCGCACCCGCGAGACTCCCCAGCGCCGACCATATGGCAGCCTTGTCGTCAGGGCTGACGGCCATGCCTTCATGCTGCAAGCGACCTTCGATCCACTCTGCTGTCCAGGTGCGGTAGCCTTCGCGGTTAATGCGGGCCAGCGGCTGGAAAGCGATGCCGCCATCGGCACCCAGGTCGTAATGCTCCCCGCCCAGACCCAGGATGGTGGCGCGCATTGAGCGGCCCATATCGAAGGCAAAGATGCGTGAGCCGTGATAGCGGCGAAACTGCTGAACCAAGACGGCCAGCAGTACTGACTTGCCCATACCGGTCGGCCCCGCGACCAGCGTGTGGCCTACATCACCGATATGCGTCACCAGCCGAAACGGCGTCGCACCCTCGGTACGCGTGACAATCAGTGGCGGGCCATCCAGGTGATCATTCTTCTGCGGCCCGGCCCACACCGCCGACACCGGCATCATGTGCGCCAGGTTCAATGTAGACACAATAGGCTGCCGTACATTGGCATAGGCGTTGCCAGGAATGGACGACAGCCAGGCATCCACCGCGTTCAATGTCTCGGGGATGGTCACAAAGCCCCGGCCCTGGATGACGCGCTCAACCATACGCAGTTTTTCATCGGCCACGGCGGGGTCGGCATCCAACACTGTTACGGTAGTGGTCACATAGCCGAAGGCGACCTGATCGCTTCCCAACTCCTGCAAGGCGGCATCCGCATCGGCGGCCTTGTTGCTGGCATCGGTATCGACCAGCGGCGACTCCTGCTGGAAAATCGTTTCCCGCAGCAGCGCCACGACGTTCTTGCGTTTGGCGAACCATTGGCGACGCAGGCGGCGCAGCTCCTTCTCGCCTTGCGCTTTGTCCATGCACAGAAAGCGCGTACTCCAGCGATAGGCAAAGCCAAGCCGGTTCAGGTCATCCAGAATCCCCGGCCAGGTGGACGTCGGAAAGCCCCGCACCGACACCACACGCAAATGGGTATCGCCCAACGTCGGCGCCAGCCCTCCGACCAGTGCGGAATCGGTCAGCAGCGCATCCAGATGGAACGGCACCTCCGGCACGCCAATGCGGTAACGCCGCGTTGAGATGGTGGAATGCAGGTATGTGAGCGTCTGGCTGTCGTCCAGCCACGCAATTTCCGGCATGACGCCATCGAGCAGATCAAAGACACGATCCGTTTCCGCTACGAACGCGGCCAGGCGCTCGCGCCAGTCCACACCGTCGGAAGGACGGTTTTCGTAGAGCATCCCCGCCGCACGGGCGCGGGATTCTTCGGGTGGCAGGAACGCAAGCGTCAGGTGGTAGCTGCTCTCGAAGTGATTGCTCGTCTCTTCAAATGCGGCACGGCGCTCTTGATCGATCAGCCAGGACAAGGCTTCAGGAAAGTCTGAATGGGGATAGTCTGCCGCCGGGCGGCGCTCAGCTTCGATGAACAGCGCCCAGCCGGATCCAAGGCGGCGTAGCGCATTATTCAAGCGGGCCGAAGTAGCGATCAGTTCGCCTTGGGTGGCGCTATCCAGATCCGGCCCGCGAAAGCGCGCCGTGCGCTGAAACGATCCATCCTTGTTCAGCACCACGCCGGGCGCAATCAGCCCGGCCCAAGGCAACCAGTCGGCCAACAAGGCGGGACGCTGGCGATATTCCGCAAGGTTCAGCATGGTGTCATCCCCTCACACGTCCAGCAGCGTCTTGTGCTTGATATGGCGTGCGAAAACCTGCATGAATTGCGGATCAACACGCGCGCCCCATACGGCAAGCGAATGGCCGACGATCCACAGCATCACGCCCGGAATCCAAAGTTGCAGGCCCAGCCCCACGGCAGCAGCCAGCGTGCCGTTGGCAATCGCTACGGTGCGTGGTGCGCCGCCCATCAGAATCGGCTCGGTAAGCGAACGATGCAGAGGAATCTCAAAGCCTGGGGCGAAGCTGGGCGCGGCTTCGTTGCTCGCGTTCATACGACGGCCCCACCGGAGAAACTGAAGAACGACAGGAAGAAGGAGGACGCAGCGAACGCGATGGACAGGCCAAAAACAATCTGAATCAACTTGCGAAAGCCGCCGCTGGTGTCGCCAAAGGCGAGCGCCAGGCCGGTGGCAATAATGATGATGACCGCGACGATGCGCGCCACCGGCCCCTGAATAGATTCGAGAATGGATTGCAGCGGCCCCTCCCAGGGCATGGAGGAACCGGCGGCCTGCGCCGCGCTCGCCACCAGCATCAACAGCACGGTCAGCAGCAGCCCTAGCAGCGCTGGGTGGGCAAGACGGCGTAGGCACTTCACAATGGAAAGCGGAACGACGGAAATACGGAAGGCATCAACAAGCGTCATGACAAGTCTCCATGCAGATCAGAGGCTGGGAAGGAAGGCGATGGCTCAGCAAATTCCGGCTCCAGCGCATCGGCCAGTTGGTAACCCACGCCATCAAAGCCGACGACACGGGCAATGTTTTCGATGCGGCGCTTGCGGCCGCGACCGGCGATGTAGATCACGACATTGACCGCCTCGGCAATCAATGCACGCGGCGGGTTCACCGCCACTTCCTGAATCAGTTGTTCCAGACGCAGCAGCGCACCCACTGCGGAGCCGGCGTGGATGGTGGCAATACCGCCCGGGTGGCCCGTGCCCCAGACCTTGATGAGATCCAGCGCTTCGCCGCCGCGCACTTCACCGACCACCACACGGTCAGGGCGCAGGCGCATCGTGGCGCGCACCAGTTCCTGCATCGTCACGACCCCCATACGGGTGCGCAGCGGTACATGGTCGTTCGCGGCACATTGCAGCTCCACCGTGTCTTCGAGCACCAGCACGCGGTCGCCCGTGGCGGCGATTTCAGCCAGCAAAGCATTAGCGAGCGTGGTCTTGCCCGTGCTAGTGCCCCCAGCAATGAGGATGTTCTGCCGTGCGTGTACCGCTCGCACCAAAAAACCTGACTGGACGGCGCTCATCATGCCGTCTGCTACGTAGCGTGTAAGCGGAATCACGCCCACCGCCCGCTTGCGCAGCGCAAAGGCCGGGCCGGGTGCGGCGGGCGGCAAGATGCCTTCGAAGCGTTCGCCGGTTTCGGGCAGTTCCGCGCTCAGTAGCGGCTGGCCGCGATGCACTTCCGCGCCAACGTGTGCCGCCACCAGACGGATGATGCGCTCCCCATCCGCTTCGGACAGCTCCAGGCTCAGCGGCGCCCGCCCGCTGGAGAGACGATCCACCCATAGCGAGCGATCGGGGTTCAACATGATCTCCACCACGTCCGGGTCGTCCAGTGCAGCGGCGATCACTGGCCCCATCGCAGTACGCAGCATCTGGATGCGACGATCCAGGGCGACGGCGGCAGAAGACTTGTGCACGGCGCTCATGAGACACGCTCCATCGCTTCAGCCCGAGTCGCCATTTCATCCATGTTCACGGGCTCGGGGTGCAGCTCCTCCACCACGTCGCGTACCAGACTGCGACCGCGCAGCAGGTGGCGGCCAAGCTGTTCGACGAATTGCTCGAAACGCGCCTTACCCTGTGCGCGGGCGACGTCCTGATGGGCTTCGGGAATCGGCGTGCTGACCATCAGGTAGTAGCGCACGAAGAGCGCCAGCGTCTCGATCTGAATGTTCTGGTCGCGCTCCAGGCGCTCGAACTGGCGCGAGAGCCGGTCCAACCGCCTGGCCATCGCGGCTTCGCGCTGGTCGCCGGCATCGGGCGATAGCCAGGACGCCAGCGCCGCCGCCACGATGGACGACTTGGATACACCTTTCTTGGTGGCCAGTTCATCCAGGCGCTTGGCGTGCTCAGGATGAATAAAAAGATTCAGGCGATAGCGGCTCATAGCTGGATTCCGTCATCAAGGTCGAGGGAGGTCATGCGCGCCACGCGCTGCAAGGCGGGGTCAAGCTGGCTGGGCAGCATGGGCGGCGGATCGTCGTCATCCAGCAGCGACAGGTCACTGGCCGGGTAGACGGGTTCAGGGACATAGGAGACGCTTTCCGCAAGTTCCGGCTGGCGACGCGGGCCGCCGTCATCAGCCGTGCCAACTGTGTCATGGTTCTCCATCGCGTCGGCAGCCGCTGGAACAGCCGGAATCGCCAGCGCGCTCCAGTCGTCAGGACGGGCTGGCGGCGCATCCGCATATCGCTCGGCGGCAAGCGCGGGCGGCGGCAACACCCGCTGCGAAAAATTGGCATCCGCGTAATAGCGTAGTTTCTTGGCCTTGATCGGCGGACTACTTCCCACCATTACCACGGCCTCATCCGGCGGAAGTTGCATGACCTCGCCTGGGGTCAGAAGCGGCCGCGCCGTTTCCTGGCGCGACACCATCAGGTGGCCCAGCCAAGGCGCGAGTCGGTGGCCGGCATAATTGCGCTGCGCCCGCAACTCGGTGGCCGTACCCAGGGTTTCGGAAATCCGCTTGGCCGTGCGTTCGTCGTTGGTGGCAAACGTCACGCGAACATGGCAGTTATCCAGAATCGAATGGTTCTGGCCATAGGCTTTGTCGATTTGATTGAGCGACTGCGAGATCAGAAAGCTGCGGATACCGTAGCCAGCCATAAAGGCCAACGCCGTCTCAAAAAAGTCGAGGCGGCCCAGCGCCGGGAATTCATCGAGCATCAGCAGCAGCTTGTGACGGCGCTCGATGCCGTCGGAACCGTCCAGCGATTCGGTGAGCCGCCGGCCAATCTGGTTGAGAATCAAGCGGATCAGCGGTTTCGTCCGTGAAATGTCCGAGGGCGGTACGACCAGGTACAGCGATACCGGATGGTCGGATGCGATCAGGTCGGCGATACGCCAATCGCAGCGTGACGTGACTTCGGCCACCGTGGGGTCGCGGTACAGACCCAGGAACGACATGGCGGTGGACAGCACGCCCGAGCGCTCATTGTCCGACTTGTTCAGTACTTCACGGGCGGCAGAGGCCACTACGGGATGCGGCCTGCCACTTTCCCCGCCTGTGCCCAGATGTGTGGTCGTCATCATCCGATGCAGTGTTAATTCAAACGGACACGCCGGGTCGGACAAAAAGTTCGCCACACCGCGCAGCGTCTTGTCTTTACCCGCATAGAGCACATGCAGGATGGCCCCGACCAGCAGCGCGTGACTGGTCTTTTCCCAGTGATTACGCTTCTCCAGCGCACCCTCTGGGTCAACCAGGATATCGGCGATGTTCTGCACATCGCGCACTTCATGCTCGCCCCGGCGCACCTCCAGCAACGGGTTGTAGCCCGCCGAGCGGCTATCGGTGGGGTTGAACAGCAGGCAGTGCGAGAAGCGTGCACGCCAGCCCGCAGTGATCTGCCAGTTCTCGCCCTTGATGTCGTGGATAACGGCAGATGCCGGCCAGGACAGCAAGGTAGGCACCACCAGGCCCACGCCCTTGCCCGAGCGCGTGGGTGCGAAGGCCAGGACGTGTTCCGGCCCTTCGTGACGCAGGTACTGTTTCTCGTATAGACCAAGGAAGACGCCCGTGGGCTCAGTCAGCCCCGCCTTGCGGATATCGCTACTGTCGGCCCAGCGTGCCGAGCCGTAGGTGGTGACCAGCCGCGCCTGGCGCGAACGCCAGATTGACATGCCAATGGCGACCACCACGGCGATCAGGGCACTGCCTCCAGCCATCATGCCCCCGGCGTTGAACACCTCTGGGGCATAGGCATCGAAAAAGAACCACCACTCGAACAGTCGCCAGGGGTGGTAAATCGGTGTGTCGAGAAAACCAAACCAGGGCGCCCCCAGGCGTGGCTGATAGCCCAAGGCGGCGGCCGTCCATTGTGTGGCGCCCCACACTCCCGCTATTACGATGCCGAATACGACGGCGATCTGCCCGAACAGCACGTTCGTCCCTTGCATGGTCTGGCCTCCGATGATTCCTGCGTTGATTCCCCGTGGAAAGACGGCACGTAGGTGTGCCCGCTATACGAGGATCGGTGCCGGGTCTGTGCCGGTCAAAGACTGTTATCGGGACAATGCTGACGAAAAAAGCATCAGTGCATGTGGAGACGAGCACGACGAAAGCGCCGCAGGCGCGAGCGTGCTGCGACGTATCAAGCGAAAAAATGAAAGATTTGTGGCGGACTTGCTACAATTAAAATGCCGGGGGCATCTCCGACGGCGTGTAGGGCACTTTACCGTCGCCATAGAACCGCTTTCGTGTGGCGTCGGCAACCCGCTTGCACAACACGTCGTCAAGCGTGTCCCGATCCGTTTGACATTGTTGACGTAGCTCCTTCAAGCGACCGGGATTGGAGGCCAGTTCCTTAACGGTGAGAATGTCTGTCTGTTCGGGTGTTTCAGGCTGTCCGCAGGCCGTCAACGCCAGAACCAGCACGAATGGCAGGGTAGGTTTCACGGCTCGATGACCTCCATGCTGTCGATAGGAGTCAGTTGCGCAAGTTTGCCATTTCCCGAGTCATCGATGGCCCGTACCCGGCTGATGAATCGAGACAGGGTTTCAGATGGTTCATTACCCGGATACAGCAGGTAGGTCGTAATCGGCGGCGAACGTCCGGCGAGCGGGCGTGCTACCACGCCCACCTCGCGGCTAGCACTAATATGCTCGGCATCGGCCAGCCCCAAGGCGAAGCCCGCTGATACCAAGGTCATCATCAAGTCGCATGATGCCACTCGCTCCGCGACCATGGGCTCCATGTCCACCTTGCGTAACACGCGCTCAACCTGCCTAGCAAAGCCTTCGCATGCCCGAGGATCACAGAGTACCAAGGGATAACGCAGCACATCTTTCAAAGGGATGCGTTTGTGGGTCAGCAGAGGATGTCGCGCAGGTACTGCCACCATGAGCGCGTCGCTCCAAGCCGGCGTGACGACAATACCGTCTCCGACTTCGTCGGACTGGGCAAAGCCAATATCATACAGATCATCATGCAGCCCCTTGATCTGTTGTAGCAGCGGCACCTCAAACAGCCGGATATCGACTTCTGGTTCGTCCTGGCGGCACATAGCCAGCAGGGAAGACAGGCGTGACGGCGTGATGCCGTCCGACAGGGCAATGCGTAGTTGGCCGCGAAAACCATTCGCCGCCGCTGAGACGCTGCCCCGGGCTTGTTGCAAGGCGGTGAAAACACGCGGCACGTGTTCCAGGAACAGCTTGCCCGCCCGGGTCAATCGTGTGTTGCGTGTGGTGCGTGCAAATAGCATCACGCCCAACTCTTGTTCCAGTTCCTTGATGGCTCGCGACAGCGGCGACTGTTCAATATGCAGTCGTTCGGCCGCACGAGCGAAGTGAAGTTCTTCAGCGACAGCCAAGAAACACCGCAGATGACGAAGTTCCACTGAGTACTATCTCCTCACGTAATAGCGCTCTCAAGGCAGAAGCTGCAAGAGCAGGTCACATTGTGCTGAATACGCTGGTATTCGTTGCTCAGCACTCCTAAATACTGACCTTCCCACTGAAAGTGCCTGACCGCGACGTTGATGCTTATCACAACTAGAAATTGGCGTCGGCGACACTTTCTTGACGGTCTATAGCGATCTTTACATGCCAAAAAATCAATACACTCACAACCCGGCCAGTCGGTAACCCACCTGTAACTCAGTGATCAGGTGCTCAGGTTGCGTTGGATCATCCTCGAGCTTGTGGCGCAGGTTGGCCATGTGTACGCGCAAGTAATGAGCTCGATCGACGTATGCCGGTCCCCACACTTCGTGTAGTAACTGGCGATGCGTGAGAACACGACCCTGGCCGCGGATCAGCGCTGACAGCAAGCGGAATTCAATGGGCGTCAGGTGGACGACGTCGCCGCGCTTTTGGACTTCGTAGCTGGCAAGATCCACGCTGATTTCACCGAACATCACCGTGCTTGCGCCCGACGCGGCGTCGGTTTGTGCGCGTCGCCGCAGTTGCGCGCGTACCCGTGCGAGGAGTTCGGGTACTCCGAACGGTTTGACCAGATAATCGTCGGCGCCGGCATCCAGGGCAGCGACCTTTTCCTCTTCGCGCTCACGCGCGGACAGCACCATGACAGGTAATGCAGACCAGCTACGCACTTGTGCG
>JAKDMO010000143.1 GCA_030452305.1 Alcaligenaceae bacterium
CTCGTAGATGTCGTTGGGTACGCCGTTCAGGCCTGCCAGCACGATGACCGTGGCCAGTGGCAGCAGTCGCCAGACATTGACCAGGATGATCGAGAACATGGCCAGGCCGGGCCGGCCCAGCCAGAACATATTCTGAAAGGGGCCGAGCAGGGCGTCCGGGCTGCCCAGCAGGCCGGCTTGGCGCAGTAGCCAGTCATAGGGGCTGAAGGTCGAATCAAGCATCCAGAGCCAGCCGATGATCGCCAGCGAGGCGGGCGCCGTCCAGGGCTGCAGGATCAGAAATCGCACGATCCACTTGAAGGGGAAGGGCCGGAGCAGCAGTTCGGCCTGAATGGTCGAGAGCACCAGCGTGGCCACCAGCGTAACGGTCGTGATCACTGTGGTGTTGATGGCGGCCTGGATGAAATCGCGGCTGGACAGCAGGTCGCGGAAGTTTTCCAGGCCGACGAATGTGGACGTGACCCCACCGGTGGTCACATCACTTACGCTGTAGTAGAAAGCCAGGGCGATGGGAATGCCCAGCAGAATGACGATGTACAGGATGGCAGGCAGGACCATGCCTGCGGCCAGCAGCGTATCGCGCCTGCTTTGCCCCAGGCCCCAGTGCGGTGTCGATGTGGATGTGCTCATGGGACTAGTCCTGGTCTTTGCTTATGCCTGTCTGGGCATCGAAGCGCCGGATCAGTGACCAAGGCACGTAAAAGGTCGCGGTGCGCCCGGCCTCGATCATGTGGGCCTTGCGTTCCGGCACCTTGATGATCACATTGGTCGCCGCATCGCCCGTTCCGATCACGCCATAGACCAAGGCGTCCGAGCCCAGTTCCTCGACCTGCTCGACCTGTACCTGAAGGTGGTAGGCGTTGTCCGGCACCGGGCCGTCGCCTTCGAGTTCGCAGTGCTCGGGGTGAAAGCCGATCAGGTCGCCGCCCTCGGGCAGCAGGTTCATGGGAGGTGAACCCATGAACTGGGCGACGAATGTGTTGCTTGGCTTATGGTAGATTTCGTGGGGTGTGCCGATCTGCTGTAGTTTTCCGTAGCTCATCACCGCCACCCGTTGGCCCAGACCCATGGCCTCGACCTGATCGTGAGTGACATAAATGGTCGTGATGCCGGTTTCCTTGTGCAGCCGCTTGAATTCGCGGCGCGCCGAATGGCGCAGCTTGGCATCCAGATTCGACAGAGGCTCGTCCATCAGGAACAGGCTGGGCGAGCGCACCATGGCGCGGGCCAGCGCGACGCGCTGGCGCTCGCCGCCGGAAAGTTCCCGCGGCTTGCGTGCGAGCAGATGGCCGATACCGAACAGATCCGCCGCCCAGGCAACCTTGGTCTTGATCTGATCGGTGGGTGTTTTTAGGGCTTCCAGGGGGAACGAGATGTTCTTGGCGACGGTCTTGTGGGGATACAGGGCGTAGCTCTGGAATACCATGGATATGTTGCGCGCCTTTGGCGGCAGGGCGTTGGCGAGTTTGCCATCGATATAGATCTCGCCGCTGCTGGGTTGCTCCAGCCCGGCGACTGAACGCATCAGTGTGGATTTTCCCGATCCCGACGAACCCAGCAAGACCAGGAATTCGCCGTCCGGTACTTCCAGGCTGACACCGTCCACCGCTTTGACGCGGCCGTAGTATGTGCACAGATCTCGTATGCTCAGGCTAGCCAATCTCTTCCCCTTTCATTCTTTGAGTGCGTCGTGCCGGAACAAGGTGTCCATGCCCCGCATCGCAGGGCATGGACGTGAGCGCAGCGCGATCAGGCATCGCCGCCAATCAGGCCGCGCTTGCGCCAGTCAGCGTAGATCTTGCGCATATGGCCTGCGGCTTCCTCTACCGCAGCCTCCGGCGACAGGTCGCCGCGTGCCGCCTTGGCCATCATGTTCGGCAGGATAAAGGTGTTGAACACCTCGCCCACGGCCGGGCTGGAATAGCCCGGGTGACCCACGTTGGTGGTCCACATGGTGGCATCCTTCAGGACAGCTAGTTTGCCGTCGGCCTCGCCCTCGAGCCTGAACGGATCGTGAGTGAACCAGGCATCGTTCAGTTGCTTCAGGGTGCCTGCGCCATCCACAGCGGAGTAGCCTCGATCGCCCTTTGGTACGGCGGTGTTGAAGTAGGAGGGCGAGTTGTACAGTTCACTGAAGTACATGGCCTGGTCGTAGTTTGCCGCCAGGTGCAGGGCGAATTGCTTGGCGATGTCCTCGTTGGCCTTGGCAAATTTTGGAATGATCAAGTTGTAGAGCACGTGGACGTTTGCCCAGCGCGTGCCGTTGGGCCCGGCTAGCGGCCCGGTAAAGAACACATCCTTGGCGATGTCAGGCTTGACCTTTTGAGCCGAACGATAGGCCGAAATCGAGTTCAGGATGTACGAGGCGGTGCCCGCGATCAGGTCCTGGTTGTTCGACGCGGCGTTCCAGGCAAAGACAGCCGGCGTCATGGCGCGCTTGTACAGTTCCGTCATGTATTTGACGGCCTCGATCGCGCGGCGTTTGAAGATGCCCTGATCCAGCAGCACGTTGTCCCATTCGTCCTGTAGCGGGGCGTCCCAGGCCCACAGTATCGAGCGCGCGGCCATGTTCGAGTCGAGTTCCTGCGACATCCCGATCCCGACCTTGACGCCTTGCTTGTCGCGGATTTGTGCACCGACCTCGAGCACATCGTTCCAGGTGTCCGGGCCTTGCGGCATGCCTGCTTTGTTCCAAAGTGAGCCGCGATAGTCGCCGCCGTCGATCGTCCAGCCGTGGCAAAAGCTGTACCAGTTCTTGGTAATGGGGTTGTACGAAACGCGTTCAGCCACGTAGAAGGGGGCGCCGAACTGCTTGGCTGCCTGCTGGTTGACGTCGGCCATATCGAGGACGTTTGGCGAGAACTGCGCGGCTTCGGGGCCCAGTTCGATCAGGTCGTGACCAGAGTTCGCGGACATTTCCGAGGCCGTGGTGGTCACCAGGTCACTGATGTTGATGTGATCGACCACGACATTGATGTTATTGGCTTCGCCCCAGTCCTTTGCGAATTTATCGAACCATTTGTCGTAGGTCGGGACGAAGTGACTCCATTGCAGGATCTTTAGCGTGCGGCGGTCGGCCGCCACCGCGGCATTCATGGGGAACAGCGGTGCGGCAATGGCCGCAAGCCCAGCGGCGCCGGTGGCCTGTAGCATACGGCGTCGCGAAACGCCGGGCTGCGTGGCCGTGTGGCCGCCGTCTGCGTGGTTCGATGCGTCTGATGGGGAAAATTTTTCTGTCATGACCTGCCTCCTTGGTAGGGGTTGTGGGGAGGAGATAGGTCACTGGCGGCGTTACGTGTGACTGCGTCGATGGTGGCGAACCTCCCTGGTGGGGATACACCTGCGTAGCGGTCAAAATTGCCGGCACGTCACGCACGGCCGGTGTTTTGTGGCCCGGCTTACCGAAAATTATAGGGACGCACCCCGAGATTTGTAAAGGATTGAATCCCCGCGCCCATCAGCGCATGGCCTGCACGCAGTCCGCAATCAAGCGTGGCCCTTCGTAAATCAGGCCGGTATACAGTTGGATCGCGTCGGCGCCCGCACGGATTTTTTCCACGGCTTGCCAACCCGAATGGATGCCGCCCACGCCGATGATTGCGAACTCGGGGCCCAGGCGGCGGCGCAGGCGCTCGATCACGACCAGCGACAGTTCGTGCACGGGCGGACCCGACAGGCCGCCTGCTTCGTCCTCGTAGGGCAGGCCGCGTACGGCTGCGCGTGACAAGGTCGTGTTGGTGGCAATCACCCCATCAATGCCGTGGCGGGGCAGGGCCTCGGCAATGGCATCGACCTCGTCGCCGCTGAGGTCCGGGGCGATTTTCACGGCCAGCGGCACCCGCCGCCCCATCTGGTCGGCCAGGGCCTCGCGACGCGTTTGCAGTGCGGTCAGCAGGGCCTCCAGCGCGTCGTGGCTTTGCAGCGTGCGCAGGTTTTTCGTGTTGGGCGACGAGATATTGACCGTGATGTAGTCGGCGTGTGGTGCCACGCCTTCCAGACCGATCAGATAGTCGTCGATGGCGCGCTCGATCGGCGTATCGGCATTTTTTCCGATGTTCAGTCCCAGGATCCCGCCGTGGCGCCGCCACTGGCTGCGCTGCACGTTGGCAATGAAGGCATCCAGACCGAGGTTGTTGAACCCCATGCGGTTGATCAGCGCCTGGGCGCGTGGCAGGCGGAACATGCGCGGCTTTGGATTGCCCGGCTGGGCGCGGGGTGTGACCGTGCCCACCTCGACGAAGCCGAATCCGAGCCCGCCCAATGCGTCGATGCAGGCGCCGTTCTTGTCCAGGCCCGCAGCCAGGCCGACCGGATTGCGCAGGGTCAGGCCCATCAATGTGCGCGGCAGTTCAGGGGCTGAGCCGAGCAGTCGGCCCGATAGACCGCAGCCCTGGGTCTTGGCCAGCAGATCGAGGGTGAGTTCGTGGGCGCGCTCGGCATCCATTGAAAACAGGGCGGCGCGTGCCAGCGGATAGGCATGAAAGAAAGGCGACATGGATACCGTTATAAAGAGCTCAGCTTTGGGCGGGTTCGATCCACACCCCGCCGCGCAGGATCTGATGGGGCCGAAACTGACCCTTATACGCCATTTTACGGCTTTCCTCGATCCAGTAGCCCAGATATAGCCAGGGCAACCCGAGGCGTCGGCATGCCTCGATCTGCCAAAGGATTCCATACGTACCCAGACTGCCGTGCCAGTCGGGATCGTAAAAGGTGTAGACCGCCGACAGGCCCGTGTCGGTCTGGTCCATGATGGCCACCATGCGCAGCACACCCTGCCGATCCCGGAACTCGGCCATGTTTGAATGGACCCGGCTGGTCAACAGGAATTGCGTGTATTGCGCTTGGTCGTCCTGGTCCATGCCCGCGCCCGGGTGGCGTGCCTGCTGATAGCGTTGATACAGCTCGAAATGGCCGGCATCCCAGTGCAGCGGCGACAGATGGGTGTGCAGGCCTTCGGGGCCGCTCAGGCGGTTCCAGACCTTTCGGTGTGTGCGGTGGCGCGTGAATCGTTGTACGTCGATTCGAATCGGGATGCAGGCCTGGCAGTGTTCGCAATCGGGGCGGTAGGTGAACAGCCCGCTTCGGCGGAAGCCCTGTTCGATCAGGCGGGAATAGCTTGCGTCGTCGACCAGATGTGCGGGGGCTGCGACCTGCGAGCGCGCGGCCCGACCCGGCAGGTAGCTGCAGGGATAGTTCGCAGTCGTGTAGAACTGCAGTTTTCGAAAAATGGATTCGTTGGGCTTGCTCATGAAACGGCCTGTCTGTGTCGCCATCTATTGTGGCACTCTTGGCCGGGAGGGGGAAGCCGACGCGCCGCTTACGCCCGCATCGTCAGTGTCGTTTCGTCGATCAGGCGTCCGTCGGCCGTCAGGCGACCACGCCCCCAGGGCGGCCCCGGCAGATTTTTCAGGGCGTCCAGATGCGTCAGGAACTCCGTGCGCGGAATTGGGCTCGCCCCCAGGGTAGCCAGATGGGCTGTTTCCTGCTGGCAGTCGATATAGGGCACCCCGTGCGCCTGCAGATAGCGCACCAGGTAGACCAGGGCGATCTTGCCGGCGTCGGAGACCCGCGTGAACATGGACTCACCAAAAAAGAATCGCCCCAGGCTGACGCCGTACAGGCCGCCGACCAGGCGATTGCCTTGCCAGGTCTCTATGCTGTGTACACGGCCCTGATGATGCCATGCCTCGTAGACAGCGATGATGTTGGGCGTGATCCAAGTCTGGCTGCGGGCGCTGCATTCGCGGATGACTTGGCTGAAATCGGCGTTCAGCGTGATATGACATTCTGCATTGGGCAGGGTTTCTGTCCGGGCAATGCGCCGTAGGCGCTTGGCCAGCGAATGCGAAATCCGCAGGGCGTCGCAGGCCAGCACCATGTGCGGATCCGGGCTCCACCACAGCACCGGGTCGCCAGGGCTGAACCAAGGGAAAATGCCTAGTCTGTACGCCTCGGCCAGGCGATGGGTCGAGAGATCGGATCCGGCGGCCAGCAGCCCGCCGGGTAATGCCCCGGCTGGATCGGGCAAGGGGGCGTCGGCGTCAATCCATACCAGGTTCATGGGGTCTGCGGCCCTGGGATCTCAGTCGGGAAAACGGAAATCAATAGCGTAGTGATGGGTTTCGTATACGCCGCGCTCGCGATCCTGAATATAGTGTTCCAGCGTGGTGGTCACGGTGCGGAAAGACAGTTCCTTCCAGGGGATATCGGCCAGATCAAAGAATTGTGCTTCGATGGTCTCGGGCCCGGGGTCCAGTTGATCGCTCAGGACCTCGGCCAGGTAGTACAGATGGACCTGATTGACCGAGGGCACATCGACCACGGTCAGCAGCGATTGGATCCGGATCTGGGCACCCGATTCCTCCTGATTTTCCCGCGCCGCGCCTTGTTCGGTTGTTTCGCCGAGTTCCATGAAGCCGGCCGGTAGCGTCCATTTCCCCAGGCGCGGTTCGATGGCCCGGCGGCACAGCAGCACCTGATCGCCCCAGATGGGTACGATTCCAACCACGTTGCGAGGATTCTGGTAGTGCACGGCGCCGCAATGTTCGCACAGGTCGCGCATCCGGGTGTCGTCGGGAGGGATCAGGCGGCTGAGCAGGTGACCGCACTGCGAGCAGAATTTTTGTGTGCGTGGGGCAGGGAAGTAGAAAGAGGCGTCGTGCGGGGTCATGCGAGGATTTTAGCGTTTAACACCAGGTGGTGGGGGCGATTGTCATGCTTTGGCGGCCAGAGGGCGGGCCACAAAGCCCAGGGTCTGCGGGATATCCTGGGTGGCGATTGGACGCAGCGTCGTCGCCGGCCCCTCAGTGGCCGAGGGCCAAGGCAGAATGGACAAGGCCGTGTTGGGTTCGGCGTCGGCCGGCGACGACATCAGGGCGTCTATCAGTGAGCCGTCCGGGGTCTGCAGGGTATCGAGCATGGCCGGCAGGTCGCGGCCCGCAATCAGGCCCGGCCCGATGTCGCTAGCGGCAAAGACCCGCCCCTGCTCGTCGCGCCACCAGCCATGAACCTGCCCGGCTGCGATGCCCGTGTGCGTGCGCAGCAGCGGGTTACCCTCGGCATCCCGATCCAGGCGCAGCAGATATGGCGCCGCA
>JAKDMO010000144.1 GCA_030452305.1 Alcaligenaceae bacterium
ACGCTATCGGCTAGGTCCGAAGCTGGAGTTTCAGATGTAGTGCGCCGGTTGGTTTTCTCGGCGGCCGTATTGATGATGAAATCTGCCACGATCTGCCAGCCAGCCCGCAACTGTGCTTCACCCTTGCCGACGTAATGGCCCAGAGTCACGTCGCTGCTCGTAGAGTGGTTAATCATCCGCTTGAGCACGCCGCCCGAAACCAGCTCTTCGGCAATCGTCGTGAAGGTCGCGCGCATATCATGTCCCTGCACCGTTGTACCTGCCTGCTTGTTGATCCAGGTCAGTGTCTTGCGAGCGTCCGTAATGGAAAACAGTGGCTCGTCGAGTTCCCGTCCTTCGCATGCCTCCTTGGCGATAGCCAATGCTTCCCGCGACAACAGCAGCAGGTGGTTGCTGCGGTTCTTGGTGTCGATCAGCAGAATGCGACCTGTTTCGAGGTTCACGTCCCGTATTCGGATGGGTTCGTAATCGTATTTCTTCGCACCAAGGATTTCGACACCGCGGCAACCCGTGAGCAGTTGGAAGCGATAGTAGTTCGCCGCCACACGACGGGGGCTGGCGCAAGCCGCCAACCACCAAGCACCTAGTTTCTCCGCTGGTATCGGCGTCGGGTCGCCACTTGACGCTTTAATCACAATACGATCACGTCCTGCTGTGGATTGGCTCAATGGGCTGTTGGTAATGTGGATACCATGCCAGCGCAGAACCGCTCGCAAGACTTGCATGGCATAGTCCGCCTGCCGCCTGGAACGCTTCAACAGATCGTTATAGGTAGCCCAAATGGCTTTCGCCGTGATTGCCGTCATAGGAGTGTGGGCCAGTGGCATCAATCCGCCATCTACAAACTTTCGGCCATTCTTGCCGACCTTGCCCGGTGCCACCATCTTCAGGTACTCGGATTTGGTACGCGATTTGAGCGGCAGACCATCTTTGGCGCGGCACTTTTTATCGATGTACTCCTTGACACCTTCCTTAAGGGTTAGCGCATCGACTGCGGCTTGTTGCTGCGCTTCGACTTCGGCGAGCAATCGGGCTTCCTCTTCAGCCGGCCAATCAAGTCCCGAACGCGCCAGAGCCCGGATTCGTTGCCCCTCTGCACAAGCATCAGCCAGCTTGATCTGACCCGGACTGTCCCCGTACTCCTGGGGTAATGTGTATTGGCGTTCATCCTTCGCGCCCTTCACGGTATACCGAACCAGGACAGTTCGCAGACCGTCAGGTGCAATCCGCAATTGCACACCACGATCTATGGTGATTCTGTACGACTTGTCCTTGGGCTTATAGGTCTCGATGGCACGATAGGTAAGAGCGGGCATGATTGGCTTCCTTGCCGGTACGAAGCACCAAAGCCTTGTGGGGCAGTGAATGGCTCATCCGTGTCCGAGCTGTGTCCGAAAAATCCGAAGATCAGATGCCATTCAATGAGACTACAAAAAACACAATACGTCAATAACTATTTGATTTTGAAAGGATTTTATTGTCTCAATCAATCTTATTAAATCTCATGAAAACTCTGATTTTCACGACTGTTAATCCGCAGGTCGCAGGTTCGAGCCCTGCTCGGGGAGCCACCGGATACTAAGCTAAATTGCTTGAAAAATAACGCCTCTTAACCGGGGCGTTATTTTTTGCTTGCGAAGAACCTCGGTTCATACGGTTTGATAGCGCAGCTCATAGCGCTATCATGCGGGACTTGCGCAACGCGCGCCCTTCATTTGAACAGGGAGTGGCCGCAAAAAGGCAAATAAAGCAGTGGGCGAGCCGATCACACGGCTGCCCGATGACTTCACGCGCCGACCACGAGGGGGCGTTCCGCGCACCTTTCGCGGCCCCCCGGGTGGAATCAACTTTGTTGAGTCAGTTGATGATAATGCGAGAGCTTGGCTTGGTAGGCAGAACTGAAGACGTCAGGTGTCGTCCTGCCTGCATAGGCCTGCGCCAGTCCTGAAGCACGCCATGCGTTCAGGTCAGCGGCTACTTCGGCACGCGTCAGCGAGTGCTGCGCGGCTTGTGCATCGTTCGAACCGGTCAATTGCTCGTAGTTGGCAACCTTGGCTTGGTAAGCGGCGCTGAAGACATCAGGGCCTGCTTTGCCGGCATTGGCCTGTTCCAGTCCCGAGGCGCGCCAAGCGTTCAGATCAGCAACGACTTCGGCACGCGTCAGCGAGTGCTCCGATGTTTGTGCGGTGACGCTCTGAGCGTTAGCCACGGAAGTTGCGGCGACGAAGGCCAGGGCAATGGTAGAGAGTGCAAATTTGGTATTCATGATAAGACCTATAAATTAAGAATGAAAAACAAAAATAAATAAATGGGTGGGACGTTGTTTGCTCGGTAGTTCTGGGTGTTCAACCTCCTGCGTAATATGAATGAACTGCCTTATTTAGATACCTACTAGTTGGTAGGCTACGATGGCAAAAAAATGGACCGTCTTGCTTTATTACCTACTAGTTGGTAGGTAACCATGGTAAAAAAAATGGAAACCTTGCCCCAAAAGGGGCATGAAGTCTTTAACCTGATGAGGTCAACTGACTGATGGCTGCCCGCGTAATCTCCCTGAATACCTCGGGTTTGTTGAGCGCCCTGGCAGTCAACATTGCCCCGTTAACGGTGGACATAACCGCCAAGGCATCGACCTGCGCGTTATCGCGTAGACTGAACTGCCCCGCTCTTTCGCCGTCCTCGAGGATCGTCGCAAGCCAGGCAGCCAGATCCTCGAAGCTATGTCGCACTTCATTCGCGACTTCTTTGGGGATCATCGGTAATTCAGCCGCCAGCATGACGGAAATGCACACGGATGATGTGCCCTCACATATACAATCCGACCAATGGCCGGTGTAGGCCTCAAGTCGAGCCAGGGGCTCAGGAAATTGTCTATCCAGCTCGGCCCTGGCCGCGTTGGCCCGCTCGCGATCTCGTACAACCACGGTCCGGACAAGTTCGGCCTTGCTCGGAAAATGATGGTGGATACTGGCCTTGCAGATATGCACTCGATCGGACACATCAGCGTAGCTGAAGCCGCTATAGCCGCCGGCCGCGAGCAATAGCTTCGCCTGGTCGGCGATTTCGGTTGCTCTGGGGGACAGCTCAATATTCATGAAAATTAACTCGCTCAGTTAAAAATACATGCTGCGACAGCAGTTGTTGACTATGCGAAGTAAACTGTTTGCCGCGTCAGTATGGTTCCCATCCTACTAGTAGGTCGGTATCTTGTCAAGTACTTTGATTGAGGTCGCAGCAGAAATACTCGCTCAAAAATCGACTGATCGAATACCAGCCAGAATCGGCTACCATTGATGAGACTCGCGTATCTGCGCCCGAGCTTATGCCGGCGGCCGCCCCGGTCGAGATCGTCTCTGATGAGGACGCGAACATCGTTGACCCCGATAACGAGAAGATCATCACGACCGCCGACGAGCGGCGCCTGTCGAGAACAACGAGCCGATTCTTATCACATAAAAACGAATCCTGCCCTGTGCGAAATACAGGGTTACTGTTTTCAAGGCCCGGAAAGCCAAGGTCAATATAGAATCGCTTGCATCAACAACGAAATTATATTGCGATGAAAATACTATTGGCCACCATAATGCTGGCGATACTCGCCAGCTGCGTAGTGTACGACGATGGTCACCCCCGTCATCGAGGGGATGGCTGGTACTCGCAGCAAGGTGATGATAATGACCAGGGACACCGGCATCATCGGCACCATGGCGATGACGACGACGATTAAAAGCAGCACGCATATCTATCGTGCTTTATCAGCCACGGGCAACCCTGCTCAATGGGCTCCGCCAGGTTCGATGAACGCATCCGCACCAATATGGAAGCGTTCCACCAAGGCTGCAATCTGGCGGGTGTTGAGCATCCGACGGCCCGTCAGGATTTCGGAAATCACGCTCTGGCTACCCACCTCGGGAAGATCAGATTGGATCAGCCCGTGCTGGTCCATCAGAAAAAGATGGACGATCAGAACGCTGTTGGATTGACAAAGACCTCGACACGCCGGTTCGGGGCCAAACACTCAATCAACGCTTTGCGATCCGTTTGGTCGCACTGCACGACGGGCTCAGACGAACCGACCGAACGGGCAAATACGGATCTTGGTTCCAGGCGCGATTCCAATAATTGTGTGCGAACGGCCTCTGCACGCTCCAGCGCCAGGACCTGGTTCCTCTGATCATCGCCAATCCGATCCGTATGCCCGACAACGGCGACACGAATATTTTTTGTGCGATCAATGATGGCGGCATATTCGTCGATCATTTCCTTTGCGGCAGGCGTCAGTTCGGATTTGCCGAATTTGAAGGCCAGGTCACTGCCCAGAGTAAGGCCATGATAATTTCTATTAGCAGTTGCGCAACCGGCCAAAGCAACGGCGACGGTCAGACCAGTGACCATCATGAAAAACCGCTTGAGTAATAGATTCATTGTAGATGCCCCCCTTTCTTATGGTCAGGATTGAACCTGACAAAATGTGAGGACAAGGATGCCTTAGGCTGGATGTAGTGTCAATCGTCCGGAAATGTCCACTTTTGGGCACTTGCACCGGCCAGTTCCTGTACGCGTTGTTCGTCCCGCCCGAATTCCGCCGCCACATCGGTGTAAATGACCGCACCGCGCTCCAGCACGTAGGCGCGGTCGGCGATCTCGATCGCCGCGCGCACATTCTGTTCAATCAACAACACGGAGGTCCCTTCGTTGCGGGCGGCGACGATGACATTGAATAGGTTCTGCACGATCAACGGCGCCAGCCCCTGGGAGGGCTCATCGAGCAGCAGCAATTTGGGATTCAGCAACAGGACGCGCGCGATGGACAGCATTTCCTGTTCCCCCCCGGACAGTTGCCGCCCCTTGTGTTCCCTGCGCTCTGCGAGTCGTGGAAACAGCTCATAGACACGGGCGATATTCCACGGCCCAGGGCGATCCACCGGGATTTTCAGATTCTCGTCGACCGTCAGGTTGGAAAAGACCCGGCGCCCTTCCGGCACCAGGCCCACGCCCAGGCGTGCAATGCGAAACGGTGCCAGATGGGTGGATTCCGTACCAAATATATGCACATGCCCGGAGCGCGCAGGCGTCAGCCCCATGATGCTGCGCAGCGTCGTGGACTTGCCTGCGCCATTGCGACCCAGCAGGGTGACGAGCTCGCCTTCGCCGACCTCCAGATCCACGCCCTTCAGGACGTGGCTTTTACCGTAGTAGGTATTCAGGTCATGAACTTCAAGCGCCTTCACGTTTTTCCCCCAGATAGGCGACCTGCACTTTCTCGCTGGCCGCGATCTCGTCGGGCGTACCCTGATCGAGCACCTCACCCTCGGTCAGTACGGTGATGCGATCCGCCAGATTGAAAATCACGCGCATATCATGTTCGACCAGGATAATCGTCAGTTTTTGCTTGCGATGCAGCCTGCGGATCAGAACCGCAGTGTCGTAGGTTTCCTGATTGCCCATGCCGGCGGCCGGCTCGTCGAACAGCAGCAGCTTGGGCTTCAGGGCGAGCGCCATCATGATCTCGGTCGAGCGCTGGTCACCGTGCGACAGTTCCCCCACATTGCGGTCGGCATTCTCGATCAGCCCCCCGGTCTCGAGCAATTCATCGACCTGTTCAGCAGTCCTGGCCGCCTGCGCGCGTGTGGCGAACAGCTTCCGGCGCAGGCCTTGCGTGACTTCGACAGCAATACGCAGGTTCTCACGTACGCTCAGTTCAGGAAAGACTTCGGTCACCTGAAAGGTTCTGGCCATGCCCATGGCCACCCGATCGTGCGGCGGCATGGCAGTGATATCCGTCCCGCCAAAAATGATATGCCCCGTCGTGGGCCGGTAAAAGCCGCTGATCATATTAAAGAAGGTGGTCTTGCCCGCACCGTTCGGCCCGATGATGGCATGCAGCTCGCCCTCCTCGATGTCGAGCGAGACCTTATTGACCGCCACCAGATCGCCAAAATGCTGCGAGACTTGCTGTACTTCGAGCAGACTCATGATGTTTTTTTCTGCAAAAATCCCACAATGCCACGCGGGATGAACAAGACAACCAGCACAAAGATCAGCCCGATAAAGAACATCCAATTGCCGGTCAGACTGGACAGATAGTCCTGTGCCACGACGAAAATAGCGGCGCCCAGCAGCGGCCCCCAAAAAGAACGCATGCCGCCGATCACCGCCATCAGCACAAAGTCTCCAGACTGCGTCCAGTGCAGGTTATGCGGGCTGACAAAGTTGTTGAGCATGCCGTAGAGGCCGCCGGCAATCGCGACGAAAAAGCACGAAATAATGTATGCCAGCCAGAGGTGCTGATTGACGGGAATGCTCAGGAACCGGGCCCGGCGCTCGTTCTCGCGCATGGCCAGCAGGGTGTGACCAAACGGCGAGCGCAGCACGATGGCCATCAGCACGGCGCTGACCGCAAAAACGGCAAGCGCCGCATAGTAAAAGCCGATGCCTGAAGTGATATCGAGCTGCATGAATCCCAGGTCGATGGGCCGGCGCAGGAAGGTCAGCCCATTGTCGCCCCCGGTGACCGCATTCCAGCGGAAAGCGATGAAATAGAACACCTGACCGAATGCGATCGTCGCCAGGGCGAAGTAGATGCCGCGCAGCCTGCGCAGCAGAAACCCTACGACTGCGCCACCCGCTGTACCCACCAGAATACCCGCCACAAAACCCAGCGGCGTGCTGGGCGCGATATAGTTGATGAACAGACCCACCCCATACGCGCTCAGCCCGAAATACGCAGCATGGCCAAACGCCATGACCCCGGCATGCCCGACGAGCAAGTTGGTCGCCATGGCCGCCAGGCCGATAATTAGCACGCGTGATCCCAGCCCAACATAGCCGCCAATCATGACGATCCAGTAGGGCATGGTCAGCAACACCAGCCACAGCACACACAGGCCCACGATCCCGCGCAGAGAATTATTATCGTTCACAGTTTGGTCCCGCCTTCTTCGCCGAACAGACCGTGCGGCCTGACCAACAGCACGATCGCCATCATGACGTAAATGGTGGCCTCAGAGGCGGATGGGTAAAACACCGTCACGATGCCGGTTGCCACGCCGATCAGCAGGCCCCCGACCAGGGTGCCCACCAGACTGCCCAG
>JAKDMO010000331.1 GCA_030452305.1 Alcaligenaceae bacterium
ATCCGAATGATATGCAGGCATGCGCTATGTGCCAGTTCTTCATCCCGCTTGAAGGTCAACCCGGCTCTGGGATGATGGACGAACAGCAGGGCAATATGATGGGAAGCGGAATGATGGGCGGGCGAGGTGGAAACATGATGGCCGATGGAACTTGCCAGCGCGTCGAAGGCAGCATCAGCCCGATGGGTTGGTGTGCTCTCTATCAGCCCATCTCCCGGTGACGGGGGCAGGCAATCTCGCCGATTATACCGAGCCGATCCATCGATGCTCTCTGACTTGGTTGGTGCTCCCTTGTCAGACTAGCATTACAGATGGAGTGGTTGCCGTCCTCCCCTAACGGCATCGCAATGTGCCAAGGTTGTGGTGATGAAAGCCACGCAACGGAGAGGACGGCGAGATGAAGGATATGATGATCGGGGTCGATCTGGCAAAGAATGTTTTTCAGGTCCACGGTGCCCTGCGGGCAGGGGAAGTGCAGTTTCGCAAAAAGCTCACGCGAAAGCAGTTCCCCGCGTTCATGGCCCGGCAGGAGCCCTGCCTGGTCATCTTTGAGGCCTGCGGCAGCGCGCACTACTGGTCGCGTGAGATGGAAGCGCTTGGCCACGAAGTGAAACTGATCGCGCCACAGTACGTTCGCCCATTCGTCAAGCGCCAGAAGAATGACGCTGCCGATGCCGAGGCGATCGTCATCGCGACCCGGCAGCCGGAAATGCGCTTCGTGGCGCCCAAGACGGTTGAGCAGCAATCCCGCGCGGCTGTGTTCCGTGGCCGTGAGCGGCTGGTGCATCAGCGGACTGCGGATGTGAACGCTTTGCGGGCGCTGCTGTATGAGTATGGCCACGTATTTCCCGCAGGAATACGCTATTTTGATCGCATGACGGCGCTTGTGGAGGATGAAGTTTCGGCCCTGCCCGCACTGATCCGGGAGGAGTGCCTAGACCTATTGGCACAAATTGCTGAGAAAACGGCACGTATTGCCGCGCGTACGGCGAAACTCAAAACGCTGGCCTCCCAATCGGATAGGGCGCGCCGGCTCCAGACCATGCCGGGTGTTGGACCGCTGACGGCCGTCGCGGTGGAAGCCTTCGGACCTGACATGGTGCAGTTCAAAACAGGGCGCGACTTTGCGGCCTGGTTGGGTTTGGTCCCCAGGCAGCATTCCTCTGGAGGCAAGGAGCGCTTGGGGCGTATGACCAAGGCAGGCCAGGCCGATATCCGACGCCTCCTGATCATTGGCGCAATGTCGCGACTGAACTGGCTTGGCCAGCGCACAATTGCGGAGGGCAGCTGGTTGTCACGCATGTTGGCGCGCAAGCCCAAGATGCTGGTCGCGATCGCCCTGGCCAACAAGATGGCCCGGCAGATTTGGGCGATGCTGACGAAGAACGAAGATTACAAGGATCCGGCGCTGGCAGTCGCGGCATGATGCTCATGTCGAACCGCTAGCAACGGTGCCAAGGGGGTGTGAGAAGACGACGACCTGAATGGGCAAAACGATCGAACAGATCCGGATTGGGAAAACCAGTTAGCAACTGCGAGCAAAAAGCTCGGATTACAGATTTGGACCCGGTTCGCTGATCACCATCTCGGCCCGCGGCTCCTGTAAATGTCGCATCCTAAGGCCTTACAGAAGTTCGCACTCGATCACCCGCCAATGAGGTCAGAAACTTCTTGCACTACGGGCGGCAACCACAGAAGTTGCGCTTCTTGTTGTTCTCTGAATCCATGGGCCACCATGGTTTGGAGGTC
>JAKDMO010000332.1 GCA_030452305.1 Alcaligenaceae bacterium
CGGCACGGCAGCAATCAGGACGATGGCGATAGTGATCAGTTCCGGTGCCAGCTTCCACGGCCGCAGGATATCGAACACCACTTCGGTGAGGTTGGTGTATTTCAGCAATACCCCCGCCCAGATATACAGCGCCACGGCCAGATACAGATCCGAGAACTGGATCATCCGCAACACCTGCACGATCATCTCGGCGACGTAATGCTCTCCGAGCACGAAATACAGCCCGCCGATGCCCGCCAGCCAGGTGTAGAGCGGCGTCGACAAAAACGCGCGCGCCGGGTTGCCGCCCGGCACGGCGGAGGCCGGAGGCCGCAGGAATTGCCGTGCACACATCACGGTCAGAATCAGAAAGCCGACGATCCATATCAGGTGCAGCGGCAAGGACTGCAACTGATGGGCGCCATGCGTGTCGTGATACCACCAGCCGATGGAGCCCGCCAGCATCACCAGATTGGCCAACAACTGCGCGCCGTCACTGAATCGATAATCGAGCCGCGACACGGGGGGTCGCAAACAGATGTGCTCATCGGCCATCTTGGCCGCGATGCCGCCGATCAGCACCACCAGCATCAGCAGATACACCATTGCCGTCTGGCCCATGTTGTTGAGCCACCCCACCCCCAGTTCAACAGCGACGTAACTGCGCAGAACCGGCGACTGTCGCTCCTTGTGGTTGTATTCGTAACGCTGCTGGGACAACTCGCAACTGTGTGCCCGCCGCTGGATCGACTCGCGCAACGCCTCGACATTGAGCGGGCCGCTGCTGAACAGGGAATCGGCGGCTTCCTGTGCCGACTTGGCCTTGGCGGCGGCCACTTCGGCAGCAACATCCGGATGCGCATCGCAAGTGGGCTTGGGCATGTCCACTCGCAAGAAGTTGTACTGATGCCAGACCTGCCCGCCCAGGTGCAGCAGTTGGGCATGGACATAGGCGGAAGTACTGAAGACAATTGTCAGCAACAGCAGAATCGCCACCGGGATGGTGATAATGCGTTTGGGCGTGGCCGGCTGCGCCCCCCCATGAGCGGACTCGGCCAGTGTCGTTTTATTTGGGTCGTCGCTCACGTATTCGTCCCCATTTTCATCTCCCCACAGAGTCCGTAACCAGATTCAGCGTCATCCAACAAGGGGCGCCGCAACAGCGCCCCTCGTGGTTGTCCTTAATCCAGCAAATTGCCGAGATCGGCCGGGATCGGATTTTTCGGCTTGTCGTCCGGAAAAGTGCCGAAGGCCTGATAAGGCGTGCGATGACCCGTGGCCTTCATCCAGATCTGATCCGACAGATTCAGGGCCTCGTAACGACCAATCGCCGCCAGCATCGCGTAAGCCTTGGGTACCTTGTTTTCCTTCAGAATGGCTTTGACATCGCGCAAGGCCTGCTCTTCCTTGTCGTGATCGCCAAACCCGTAGGCCGCAATCGCCTCCAGCGTCGCCGCCAGCGGCATGCCCGATGCCTTGCCGAGCTGCACCGCCTGGTGCAAAGCAACCCACGGATCCTTGCCATGCGGCACCGTGCCGGGCACGGTGGCCCAGACCACACCGCGAATGGCCTGCGGTACCCCCCACCATTTCTTGTTGCTCAGACACGTGGACGAAATCGCAACCTTGGCCGGGATATCCTGCGGCACCCCCACCACGGTGCCGGCCTGGATGTCGCTCAGCAGCGCCTGTACCGAAGTGATGAGGCCGGCCAGATATTGAGCCGCATCGATGGGGTATTCAAAACCGGGGCAGTC
>JAKDMO010000145.1 GCA_030452305.1 Alcaligenaceae bacterium
GATATCCCCGCCTGGTTGGGAGCAAGGGCAGCGTCAGATTGACAGCGGCAAGGTTCGATCGTCCAATTTTGCCAGGCATCTTGCCCTACCCCCGGCCGACTACAATACGGAGCTTTCAATGAATATTTGGGTCGATGCCGACGCCTGCCCTGCGGTTATCAAGGACATCCTGTATCGGGCGGCGCAACGATCGCAGCGGCCGCTCACCCTGGTGGCCAATCAAATGCTGCGTACGCCGCCATCGCCTTTGATCCGGGCCGTTCAGGTGCCGCGTGGGTTCGATGTAGCGGACGACTATATCGTTCAGCATTTATCCAACGGCGATCTGGTCATCACTGCAGATATTCCCCTGGCAAGCGAGGCCCTGCACAAGGGCGCGTTGGTGCTTAGCCCGCGCGGCGAGCGGTACACCGCCGATACCATAAGCGAGCGGCTGTCGATGCGGGATATGATGGAGGAATTGCGTAGTGCAGGCGTCGATACGGGCGGGCTGGCAGCGTTCAGCCAGGCCGACAGGCGTGCATTCGCCAATGCTCTGGACCAACTATTGCAAAAAACGCTACGGGCAGACGCCACCAGACGCGACCAACCGAATGGAGCTACTTAATGCCTACAAAGATCTATCACAATCCCGCTTGCGGGACCTCGCGCAACGCGCTGACGATGATTCGCGACGCGGGCATAGAACCGCAGGTGATCGAGTATCTAAAGGCACCGCCGACTCGCGCTGAACTGCAAAGCATGATCCGCCAGGCGGGGCTGACAGTGCGTCAGGCCATCCGCGAAAAGGGTACCCCGTATGCCGAGCTTGGCCTGGATAATCCGGACTTGTCGGATGATGAGCTACTGGACAGCATGCTGACCCACCCGATTCTGATTAACCGTCCCTTTGTGATCACCGAGCTCGGGGTGCGTCTTTGCCGGCCATCGGAAACCGTGCTCGAGATCCTGCCTGCGCCAAGCGCTGCGAACTAGGTGACAAGCCGTAGCACGGAACCCGTGACATCCGTTCCGGACGCGGTTCGCTGGCGGATCCTGGCGGTGCTGCTGACCGCCATTTTCATGTCCCTGATCGGCGTGAGCATCGTCAATGTTGCCCTGCCGTCAATACAGCAGGCCCTGGACGCCTCGCGTTCCGATATCCAATGGGTGCTGTCGGGCTATGCGCTGACCTTCGGGGTTGTGCTGGTGGCGGCCGGTCGCATGGGCGATATCCTGGGTCGGGGCGGCCTGTTCCTGCTTGGCGTCGGGGTGTTCACCGCCTCATCGGTCGCGGCCGGCCTGGCGCCCGACGCGGACTGGCTGAATACGGCGCGGTTCGTGCAAGGCATCGGTTCGGGCCTGCTCAACCCCCAGGGGATCGGGATGATCCAGCAGTATTTCAGGGGCGCCGAGCGCGGACGGGCATTTGGCTATTTCGGTACGGTGGTCGGCTTCTCCGTGGCCATCGGCCCTGTGCTGGGCGGATTCCTGATTGAGCTGGGTGGCCTGGAACTCGGCTGGCGACTGACCTTCCTTGTCAATGTGCCCATCGGCATTATCACGATCATCCTGGGTCTGATGTGGTTTCCGAAACCCCTGATCCGCGGGATCGGCGCCCGGGGCGTTGGTGGGATCGGAAAGCTGCTGCGCGCGCTGGACCCAGTGGGCTCGGTGCTGCTGGGGCTGGCCGTGCTGGTGGTGCTGCTGCCCTTTGTCGAGTCACGCGAAACGCCGCTCATCTGGCTGCTGCTGCCTGCCTCTGCCCTGCTGTTCTTCCTCTGGGTCCGCTGGGAACGGCGCTACGCGCGCCGAGGCGGCAGCCCCATGGTCGATCTGGAAATCTTTTCCACTGCCAGCTTCACCAACGGCATCACCATCATGGCCCTGTATTTCCTGGGCATGACCAGCGTCTGGGTGCTGGTGGCGATCTACGTCCAGGAAGGTGCCGGCAAGACGGCGCTGGAAGCCGGCCTGTTCGGCATCCCGGCGGCCCTGCTTTCGGCCTACGCGGCGGACTGGGCCGGCAGGCGCGTGCACCGCTATGGCCGGAAGCTCGTCATCGGCGGCCTGGTCCTGGCGCTCGTCGGCCTGGCGACCAGCGTCGCTGTGGTGCTTCTGCACGAACATGGCCGGCTCAGTATCTGGTGGCTGCTGCTATCGCTGTCGTTCATCGGGCTGGCGCAGGGGTCGGTCATCAGCCCCAACCAGGCGCTGACGCTGGAGGACGTGCCGCTGAACTACGCAGGCAGTTCGGGCGCCATCATGCAGACCGGCCAGCGCATCGGGACATCGGTGGGCATCGCCATGATCACGGCGGCGGTGTTCGCAACCCTGAGCTCATCCTCGTGGCCGGTAGCCGTGTCCGTCGGGTTCGGGGTGATCAGCCTGGTGGTACTGCTGGCGCTGGGCATGGCGCTCAAAGACCTGCGCGATCGCGGCCGGCGTTGACCGGAAGTTGGCGCTGTTTCATACATAAGCAGATAAACAGCGCCATATCAACGACAAACGGCGCCAGAGTAATCATGTCGACGATCGGCAAATTACAGCAGAGCATTCAAGAATCCCCGGCTGGGCTGACGCAACCTGATCACGATCCCCTGACCAGCATCCAACAAGCCACGGAGGCAAGCGTTCCCGAGAGTGAGCGCGACAACGTGCAGGCATTGATCGTGGAGGAGCTCCGACGGCTGCATGAGGGCGTCCTTGCACGCTATGGCCTGAAACCGCCTGAGTTCGCCACCTGGAAGGCGAGGCGCAGGCATTGACGGACACACCCGATGAAATGGAACTACTTAATGTCTGCAATCATCTACCACAATCCTGTGTGCGGGACGTCGCGCAGCCTGCTATTGCAATCTGCACACCCTTGGTAGTATAAATTTCGTAACGCTTACCAGCATCTGGCCGCCGGCAGGCAAAGGCACACTGGAGGCTTTATGGATGCGTCAATCAGCAGCGCCCCGGTCGCGGAACCGGGTCTGATTCGGTGGCACTATCTATGGTACGTCGCGGCGGCCCTGGTGGTGATGGCCGCCGCGATCGTTTCCGGCAATTTCTGGTTCCTGGACTGGACGCACGTCATGAGCGGTGTGCTCTGGACGGGTATCGATCTGTTCATGGGTTTTGTCATCGGACCGATCCTGCGCAATGTCTCGGTTCCGGTGCGCAAGGAAATCATTGTTCGCTTGACGCCAGTGACCTTGTTCCTCTTGCCAACGCTGTCCGTTCTAACTGGTACGACAGGCTGGTTTCTGGCAGTTCAACTGGGTTTCATGCAACTGCCCTGGCCCCAGTTCGGCTGGATCGCGGCTGCACTGGTCCTGATTTCCCTGATGGTTATCCAGGGGCTGGGCTACCTGCTGCCAACCAGCGTGCGCGTGTGTCTTGAGTTGCAAAAGCCCATGCCCGACGGCCCGAAAATCGGTCGCATGATGAGCCGCTTTTATTACGTCGTAGCCAGCCAGGGCGTGATGCAGGTGGCCATCATCGTTGTGATGGCCAGGATCGCGACGGGGCTGTGAACGCGCGACACAGAAGGCCATGACAATCAGAACCGCCCTCTGACCTTCGAATCAGAACAACTCAATGCGCCAATGATTGCTCGCGCACGGCGCGGATGAACAGTTCTGCCACGGCTGTGGGCATGCCGCCTTTGCGGGTGACGATGCCAAAGGTGTTGGCGGGGATGTTTTGGGCGATCGGCAGGATCTTGATCATCCCGGCCTGGGCAAACATGCGCGCCACATCGGTGGGCAGCAGGGCCACCAGATCCACGGTTTTCTGCAGCAAGGCGATGGTAGCGAACGTGGATGCTGTTTCGATCACGTTGACGGGCAAGGCCAGGCCGGCTAGGTCCATTTCCTGCTCCAACAGTACGCGCAGGGGCATGTGCTTGGGATACACCACCCAGCGATAGTCCCGCAGCGATTCGAACGGCAGGTCGTTTTCGATATCCGGATGCCTGCCCCCCGCCACCACCGAGATGGGTTCGTCGCTGATCGGGTAATAGTTGTATTCGTAAGGTTCCGGGCTGACACTGGTGCGGCCGATCACCAGATCCAGCTGCCCATCGTCCAGCATATTGAGCAGATCGCGGCTGGTGCCCTCGATGATTTCAATCGACAAGGCAGAGTGTGCGGTACGCAACCACTGCATGGCCGACACCAGCATGTCGGGGATGGCCCCCATGATGGTGCCGATGGCCAGTCTGCCGCCGGTACCGGATTGAATATCGGACACTTCGCGACAGAGATTATTCAACTCAGTAGTGATGAGTTTTGCATAGCGGATGGCGCAATGCCCCATGGCATTGGGAACAAGGCCGACCCGGGTGCGTTCGAACAGCGTGACTTCCAGCATGCCTTCGATTTCCTGCAATGCCTTGCTGGCGGCCGATTGCGTCAGGAACATGGCGCCTGCCGCCTTGTGCAGCGATTTATGTTCGCTGAGCGCGATCAATAACTGCAATTGCTTGATTCGCAGTTTGCCGATCACGGCTTTTAGGGTTCCGGTCTGGATATTCAAAATATTCATCACCACACATAAATTATTCGGTCACGCTGTACGCTTCAGTCTGCCTACAATCCTGACACAAAACTTGATCGCGAGGTGGGCAAAATGCATTTGATCCAATTTACCAATACTGCGGGGCAGCGTCACGTCGGCATGCTGGGCGACGACGGGCAGCAGGTCAATATCGTTCAGGGCGTGCCATCCACCTACAGTCTGGCCGCATCGGCCATTCGGGCCGGACGCACGCTGGCAGAGGAAATCAGTCAACACGAAACAACCGTCGCACCGGACACCTACGCCACGCTGCTGTCGGAACGGCGCGTGCTGGTGCCGCTGGATCACGAGGATCCGGCCCAGTGTCTGGTCACCGGCACCGGGTTGACCCACCTGGGCAGCGCCTCCACGCGTGACAAAATGCACACTGATCAAACGGCCGAAAATACCATGACCGACTCGATGCGGATGTTCCGCATGGGGCTGGAAGGCGGTCGCCCCAAGGCGGGTACGCCTGGTGCGCAGCCGGAATGGTTTTACAAGGGTGACGGCGGTATTCTGATCGCACCCGGCCATCCTATTCCATCCCCCGAATTCGCCGAAGACGCGGGCGAAGAGCCTGAAATTGTGGGCATGTACGTGATCGGGGATGACGGCAAGCCCTATCGCCTGGGCTTTGCCATCGGCAATGAATTTTCCGATCACGTCATGGAACGCAGGAATTACCTGTTCCTGGCGCACTCCAAACTGCGGTTCTGCTCGTTCGGCCCGGAATTGCGGGTGGGCGACCTGCCCGAGCACGTCGAAGGCACCAGCCGCATTCTGCGCGATGGCCAGACGATCTGGGAAAAGCCGTTCCTGTCCGGCGAACGCAATATGAGCCATACGCTGGAAAATCTGGAATATCACCATTTCAAATATACGCAGTTCCTGCGCCCGGGGTCAGTCCATCTGCATTTCTTTGGTACCGCCACCCTGTCGTTTGCCGATGGCATACGCACGCAACCCGGCGATGCCTTTGAAATTCATGCACCCGAGTTTGGCGCACCGCTGCGCAATCCGATCAGCCAGGCTCAGCCCCAATACCAACCGGGGGAAACCGTCCAGCTGTAATCCGAAACTGGTACCATCATCGGTGCTCGCCGCTGCGTCGGTCAACACAGTCACGGAAGTCATGGCCACCAAGAACACTACAAAATCAGGGGAATCCGGGGCCGAGTCCCCGGCCACCGCCAGCCAGACCCTGGTACGGGGCCTGAATGTCATTGAAGCGGTGGCAAAGGAGCCTGCCAGCGACATCGGGATCATTGCCGAACGCACCGGGATGACCTACAGCACGGCGCACCGCATCGTGTCGGTACTGATGAAGCGGCAATACCTGAAACGCGTGCCGGGCAAGGGCTACCGCCTGGGCCGCAAGATCCTCGCTCTGGGCTTCCAGGCCTATGGGCAAGTCGAGATTACCCGGGCCGCACGCCCCGTCATGGAACGCTTGTCCAGGGAAACCAGCGACACGATCCATCTGGCCTGCGAGGAACAGGGCATGGTGTTCTATCTGGACAAGATCGCCAGCCGGCGCCCGGTGGAAATCACCTCACGGGTGGGCGGCATGAAACCGCTGATCACCACGGGTGTGGGCAAGGCCCTGCTGCTGGACGGCACCGTGGAATCCTGGTTGGAACTCTACGACCGCGAGGCCCGCAAACTGGGGGTAAAGATCAACCGCAAACAATGGCTGGCCCTGATGCAGAGCTACGCACAGGCCGGCCACACCTACGACCTGGGTGAGGACGAGCCGTCCATCCACTGTGTGGCCGCCCCCATCCGGGATGGCAGCCACACCATCATCGCCGCCATCAGCGTATCCAGCACCCTGGCCTACATGCCAAGGGAACGGATGCAGGCCTTGGTGCCGGTGGTGATCGAGGCCGCCGCCCAGATCACTGCGGAACTGGGGGGGTGATCTTTCCCGGGTTCATGATCCCGTGGGGATCCAGGGCCTGCTTCACCGTTTGCATCAACTGGATTTCAGCCGGGCTGCGGCTGTATTCCAGCCAGGGCTTCTTATGCAGGCCGATGCCGTGCTCGGCGGAAACCGAACCCGACAATTCCCGGACAATGGTGTAGAAGGCCTGCTCGATCCGATGCTCGATGTCGGGCACATCCTGGGGCAAAGGCCCGGTGACGATATGGATGTTGCCATCCCCGACATGCCCGAAGTACATGTGCCGGATACCGGAAAATTCGGTTTCCATCACCGCACGCATGCGCTTGACGCACTGGCCGATCCGGGAAATCGGTACCGACACATCGAAATTGATGGTGGGTGACAAGGTGTGCAGCATCTCGGCGATACCATCGCGCAGCGCCCAGAAATCCTCGGTATCCCCGTGCGACTGGGCCACCGCAGCATCCAGTGCCCAGCCCTGCTCCAGGGCGTGCTCCAGCACCGCCTCGAAGCGCGGGGCGTCAGCCTCGGGGTT
>JAKDMO010000146.1 GCA_030452305.1 Alcaligenaceae bacterium
CATCGCCCGCCAGGCGCACGATGGGCACTTCGGGCCGATGCTCGTCGAACCATTGCTCGATCATGTACAGCGCGAATTCGCTGGTTTCCAGCAGCACAATACAGGCGGGATCGAAACGCGACAACTGGCGGCATAGTTCGCTGCCGATGGATCCGCCTGCGCCGGTCACCAGGACTCGTTTGCCCGCCAGCATGGCCTGGACGTTTTCGTTATCGATGCGCACCGACTCGCGGCCCAGCAGATCCTCGATCCTGACCGGACGCATCATATTGATGGCCACGCGCCCGCTCATCAGTTCCGCCAAGCCGGGGATGGTGAACAGGGCCGCACCCGCGTCGGTAGCCAGGCGGGTCACCTGCTGCAGCGCCTCGGCCGAGGCCGAGGGCATAGCCAGGATCACATGGCGCGCGCCGTGGCGCCGCAGCACCGTCGGCAAATCGCCCGTGCTGCCTTCCACGCGGCATCCAGAAATCTCGAGGCCACGCTTGCGCCGGTCATCGTCGACCAAGGCGACCACGCTCCATTCTGTACTACGGGCCAGTTCGCGCAGCAGCATGGCGCCCGCCGTCCCGGCGCCCACCACGATCACAGGCTTACCCCGGCCACGCGCACCATGGACCAGCAGGCGCTCCTTCCACATCCGCCAGGCAATGCGACCGCCGCCCATCAGCATCAGCAGCAGCAATGGGTACAGCACCATCATGGAACGGGGAATCAACAAATACGGCCGGGCGTAGGTGGTCATCACCAGCACGGCCAGCAGTGACACCAGCACGGCCTTGACCAGGCGCCGCAGATCCGGCAGGCTGGCAAAGCTCCACATGCCGCGGTACAAGCCCGCCCAGCGACAGGCCAGCAACTGCACGGGCAGCAGGATCAGAGCGCCGAACAGGATCTCCTGCCAGAAATTCGCAGGCCAGTCCAGATTGAAGCGCAGCAGGAAACTGCCCACCCAGGCCACCACCACCATCAGCAGGTCAAAGGCGAATACCAGGAACAGCCGCAGGTTCACCGGTGCCCCCTTAAGCCGCAACATGGGCGGCGCGCCGCATCACGGCGCCCAGGACCTCGCAAGTTCGCCGGATGTGCTCATCGCCCAGCGTCGGGTGCACCAGGAACATCAAGCTGGTATCGCCCAAATCGCGCGCCACCGGCAGGCGTTGCGCGGGCCGCAAGCCCGTATCATCGAACGCCTTTTCCAGATAGACCTCGGAACAGGATCCCGAATAGACTGGTACCCCGCCGTCCTGAATTTCCTGCATGATACGTTCGCGCGACCAATCCGGGGCCAGGACCTCGTGGCGCAGGAATACATAGCATTTATAGGCAGCGTGATCAATGGCCTCAGGCACCACAGGCACCCGCAGGCCAGGTAGGTCGCGCGCGGCATCCCAGATACGCCGGGCATTGCGCAGGCGCGCGGCATGCCAGTCGGGCATGCGACGCAACTGGATGCGCCCGATCGCGGCCTGCGCCTCGATCATGCGCCAGTTCGTGCCAAAGGACTCATGCAGCCAGCGATAACCGGGCGGGTGCTCGCGTTCATATACCGCATCCCAGGACTTGCCGTGATCCTTGTAGGCCCACATGCGTTTCCACAAGGCCTCGTCATTGGTCGTGACCATGCCGCCCTCGCCGCCTGTAGTCATGATCTTGTCCTGGCAAAAGGACCAGGCGCCCACGTGACCGATCGACCCCACCGGGCGTCCCTTATAGTGCGCGCCGTGGGCCTGGGCGCAGTCCTCGATCACATACAAGCCATGTTCGCGGGCCAGATCCATGATCGGATCCATATCGCAGGGCCAACCCGCCAGGTGCACACAGATTACCGCCCGGGTACGCGGCGTCAGCACCGCACCGATCGACTCGGCCGTGATGCATTGGGAATCCGGATCGACATCGGCGAACACAGGCGTCGCACCCGCATTCACCACACAGGACACCGACGCCAGAAAGGTGCGCGGGGTGACCACGACCTCATCGCCGTCGCCGATCCCCAATCCCGCCAGCGCCAAGTCCAGGGCCACCGTGCCATTGGCCAGTGCGATCGCATGCGCAGTGCCCGCCCAGGCAGCAAATTCCTTTTCGAATTCACGGCCTTCCTGCCCGGTCCAGTAATTGACCCGGTTCGACAGGATCACGTCGCGCACAGCGTCGGCTTCCTCGACGGTAAACGAGGGCCAGGGGGGGAATGTGGTATTCAGCAAAATAGGTTTCCAGGCGGCAAACGATCCAATCAGCGGATCAACTGCTTGGCGGGCACACCCGCCAATGTCAGATTATCGGCGATATCGTCGATGACCGCTGCGCCCAGAATTACCAGTCTATTCATATTCGACCCCTATTATTAAGCGTCCCGTTTGACCAAGGGGCGCGCGGGGTTGCCCACAACGGTGCTACCTGCCGCAACGTCCCGAGTCACCACAGCCCCCATACCAACCACCGCACCCTTGCCAACTCGCAGAGGCTGCCCCGGCCGACCCTGGCGGAGTATAGCGCCAGCACCGATATAGGCATGGTCGTCGATCACTACATTTCCATTACACTTCACCCCTGGCGCAAAGGTCACAAAGTCGCCAATGACGCAATCGTGTGCCACGTAGCTGTAGATGTTGGCATGGAAATGATGCCCAATCCGGATATTCGATGTGAGTGTGACAAATGCGCACAGAACCGCGCCCTCGCCGATCACCACATCATCGAGCTGAACCATATTGCCTGCGCGGACTTCCCAAGGGCTCACGCGATGTTCCCGCATACGAGCCGACAGTGTTTCTCGGACAGCGCCGTTGCCAATAGCCAGTGACACAGCACGCGCCTTGGCCGGCTCGGCCAGAAATTCCTGCCACCCCAGTACCCGATGACCATTCAGCTGCCGGACAGCAGGATCATCGTCAATGAAAACGAGTCGCTCGGGGTCTACCCCGGCATTCGCCAGTGATGCTCTGGCCAAAGGCAACACCTCACGGCCAAAGCCCGACGCGCCATAAATCGCATACAGAGTGTCATTCATATTCTTTCTCTTGCGGGGCAGTACCCGTGAATCTAGGCATTGTCGCCTCGCCGGCGGCGCTGATTCCATCGCGGCACAACACCTTTCGGATCGTCAAAAACAGGACCTTCAAATCCAGCCCGATACTGCGATTATCCACGTACCAGACGTCCAGCTCGAATTTTTCCTCCCAACTGATCGCATTGCGGCCGTTGGCCTGGGCCCAGCCCGTGATGCCAGGGCGCACCTCATGACGCCGCGCCTGTTCGCTCGAATACAGTGGCAGATATTCCATCAGCAGGGGGCGCGGCCCGACCAGGCTCATATCGCCCTTCAGCACATTCCACAGTTCCGGCAACTCGTCCAGGCTGGTCGCGCGCAGGAAGCGGCCGAATGACGTCAAGCGCTGGTCGTCGGGCAACGGATTTCCCGCAGCGTCCACGGTGTCGCACATGGTGCGGAATTTGATCATCTGGAAAGGCCGGCCATGCAGCCCAGGGCGCGCTTGAAAGAAAAACACCGGACTACCAAGCTTGAAACGCACCAATATGATCAATGCGAGCAGAGGCAATGCCAGCACGACCAAGCCAAACAAGGACACCATGAGATCGAAGAGGCGTTTCATTCTCGCCGCCTTCTATTCAGCACACACATCGTCCAGGGTTTCTGACAGCCTGCGGGCCAATTGTTCAAAACTATGATGGCGTTCCACATATGTGCGTCCGGCGTGACCCATGCGCTGGCGTTCGACCAGCGGGACGCTTGCAATCCGCACGATGGCCTCCGCCAATACCTCTGGGTTTCCTGGCGCCACAGTCAGACCCGCTTGCGCATCTGCAACAGGGTTGTTTGCAGCATTGGAAGCAATGACGATGGGGCGCGCGGCCGCCAAATAATCAAATAGCTTATTCATACTGATGCCAAAACGATAGAGCCCCGGCAAATCCAATACACCAATTACAAAGGCATCCGCCTGTGCTGCCAAGATGGGTATCTGGCGTTTGGGCACCGGTGCCTCAAACTGCACCCCATGCAGGCCCAATGTTCGCGCCAACTCCTGCAAAGCGGGCTTAAGCGGCCCATCCCCTATCAAACGCAATCGAACCAGTGGCGCATCAGGCATGCGCTCCACCAATGCCATGGCCTGCAGCACATTGTCCAAGCCATTAGCCTGACCATGTGAGCCGAAATACATCAACGTAAATCCATCGCCCCCCGATACCCAAGGAGGGTCAATCTGGGCAAACAGCGATAGATCCACCCCATTGGGGATCCACACTATATGTTCACGCGCCACGCCCAGGGGCACGATGTACTCCCAGGCGCCAGGCAACAACACAATGGTGCGTGCCGCTCGGCGGTAAAGCCAGCACTCCAGCTTGCGCAGCACCCAGGTCAACGGGGAATTTTCACTAAGGCGCCCCATGTCCACCAAGGTCTGTGGCCATAAATCACGCACCTCGAAAATGAACGGTACCCGGTAGCGCCGCGCCAACAGCGCCCCAGCCACAGCGGCGAAAGGATGCACGCTGGATCCGATCACCACATCCGGGCGCGGCAATTCTGCCGTCGTGCGCCGACGAAGCACAGCCCACGTATAAGCCAGCATATTGCGCACGCGGCCCCCGCCATTTCCGCTATAAGCCGGCGTCTGGATCCACAGAAATGGCACACCCTGCAAAATTTCCAGACGCTGGGCCTCGTGCGCAGCCAACCGCTGCTGACCCGAAGCATGATCTACACTGGCCGCAATGATGCTGGCCTGCCAGCCATAGGCTTGAAGGTGCTCCGCCAAATGAAAGTGCCGTGTGCCACCAACCCCGCCAGGATCTTTGGCATAGTGATTCAGAATCCAGACCTGTTTCACACCACTAAGTCTCTGCGCAAACCGGCCTCGACATGGCCGGCGGGGATACGTACTTGGACACATACCAAATACAGCGGCCCGATTCCTTCACTGCGGCACCAGCCTCGGGATGCGGTTCACCACCGAAATCACCTCTGCGAAGTCCATGCCCAGCGCATCCAGATACCATTTGATGTTCGGATAACGCGGGCGGTTTTCCTCGTGCACCATTTCCAGGGCTTCCTCGCGTGTCAGATCGCCTTCGCGGATCTGATTGCTGCGAAAGGTATCGTGCTCGGTAAAGCCGGCCACCGTGTAGTAAACGTAGTTGTAAAAAGCAGCCGTGCCATCCCCAATACGCCAGGTCGTCGTCGTGTCCGGCGCCTTTTCCCAGTCATATTCGGCCAGCGTATCGTCCACCTGTTTTTCGTCCCAACGCCAGTAATCGTAAATATGAAAATAGTCGGTCTTCTTGGTAAAACTGCGGTAGTACTCACCAGACAAGGTATCCCACAGCGAGCTATTGAAGTAGCCCGGGCTGGACAGCATCGCTCGTAGCCGCAGCGCCTGATAGCGCAACTGCTTCATCGCGCCATGGCTATAGACCCGCTTTTCCTCGAAATTGGGCGGCACCCCCAGGAAACCGGACTTGAAATGCGTGACCTCCAGCGGGTTGATGCCCCACAAGTTCAGGCTGACACCCGTCTGCTGCTTGATGGTCTCGACATGGCGAAAGAAATGCTTGTCGCCCGCCGCCAGGACACTGATCATCCCCAAATGGGGCGACTTCAACCACGCCTTCAGATTCACAGTGATGTTCCGGCGTTTCTGGGCAATGTCGGCTGCCACGATGATGTTCTCGACACCCAGTTCGGCAGACATGCGGCTGATATTGCGCCGCCCCAGATCCGTCACCATGCCCCAGTCATAGGTGTAGGTGATGGGCCGCATCTTCAGTTCCTTCACGATCAGATGCAGGCTGTGGCAACTGTCCCGCCCGCCCGAAAACGGCACGATGCATTCCGGACCTTGCTTGCGGCGGTAGGGCTCCACCAAGGCGAACACAGCTCCTCTTTCGGGCGGGGCTTGTTGCGCGGCTTGTAATGGCGGCAATAGTTGCACACGCCCTCAGCATCGAAGTTGATGAATGGCATTGTTTCCGTCAACACGCACTTGGTACAACGGCGTAAGGTATGCGGGTGATATTCCAGCATGCGTTCCTCATCGGCCACTGAACCCAGCGCGGAAATCAGAGCCGCACGCACCCCGGCCTGATCCGAAACCGAGACAGGATCATCCGAGACCGGGATATCGACAAACACCGCATCACGCACCTGCTGTATATCGGCGCAGCCTATTTTTTCCAGCGGATAGGCTTCGGACGCATACACATGCAGCCCGTCCTTGCGGCCCAGGTACAGGCTGCCGTTGTTTGAAAACAGGCACAGCTTTCCCAACCGGGGCAGGACCAGGGCACAGGCCACCACCCCGACGCAGGCTGCCAACACCCGGACGGGCAACTCTTCCAGAGACAGCCCTTCCTTCAGATGCTGCGCCGTCAGCGCCGCAATGACCTCGGTATCAATCTGCAGGTGACGGGGCTGGTTCAGTGCAGGCCACACCGCATCGGCGTTGACGATGATGCCGTTATGAAACACGCACACCCCGTCACGCACCACCGGTTGATTGTCGGCCTGCCCATTCGTGACCAAACGACTATGCCCGAATATCACCGGCCCGCATGGCCGGCCTTGCTGCTGCCACAGGCGCATCACCCCAAAATCAGCCCGATCCACCCGGTAGTGCTGCCCATCAAGGCGCATGAGTCCGCTGGAGTCCTTGCCTCGCTGCTGGGCGTGTTCGACCAGGCAACGCAGATCCTGCTCAGCCAGGGATCCTGTTCCCACAGCGCCGAAAATTCCACACATACTTTTCCGTTAACAACGTAATAGCCAAGACTCGCCCGTTGCCATGCATGCGAGCGTCTCGGCGAAGGAATGCTAGCTTACTAAATCTGAAAGCCACCGCCTTACAACCCTGTTTACTGTAGCCCCGTCACCATAGGGATAAACACCGATGCGCCCGTA
>JAKDMO010000147.1 GCA_030452305.1 Alcaligenaceae bacterium
GATCGTCCCTACGTTGACGTGCGGTTTGGTCCGTTCAAACTTGCCTTTTGCCATGGCTGACTCCTGACTGTGGAATAGAGCAAAAAATACGAATTCTGTGGTGCCCATGACGCGGATCGAACGCGTGACCTCTCCCTTACCAAGGGAGTGCTCTACCACTGAGCCACATGGGCGTTTTCTTTTCGACTGCGCGTCTGCTGCCTGCTGGAGCGGGTGAAGGGAATCGAACCCTCGTCATAAGCTTGGAAGGCTTCTGCTCTACCATTGAGCTACACCCGCGATTCAATTCACCTGATCCGACCGGCCATCCTGCATAGAACCGCTGATCGCATGCTTTGGTGGTGGGGGTTGGATTCGAACCAACGTAGACGCAAGGTCAACAGATTTACAGTCTGCCCCCATTAACCACTCGGGCACCCCACCGAAAGCGAACCACGAATTATGGAGATTTTTTTACTGGACGTCAAGTACCCCTGACAGGCCCTGGCGTTCGAGCAGGGCGTTCAGATGATCCCAGTCATGGAAATCGATTAACAACTGTCCGCGATTGCGGGTGCCCGCCTTGATGCGCACTCGTGTGGCCAGCAAATCGGAGAGTGCTTCTTCCATGCGTTTGAAGTCGCCCGAACGGGTGTCCTCTCGACGCGCGGGGGCTGTGGGCAATTCACCGTCCTGCTCGCGCAGGGCGCGGGCTACCCGTTTTTCGGTTTCACGCACCGACAAGCGGCGCGCGATGACCTCGTTGGCCAGCATGATCTGGGTGGCCGCATCGGTGGCCAGCAGGGCTCGGGCGTGGCCCATATCGATATCGCCGGCCAGCAGCATGGTCTGAACGGGATCGGCCAGGTTCAGCAGGCGCAACAGATTGCTGGTGGCCGAGCGCGAACGCCCAATGGCCTGGGCGGCCTGCTCGTGAGTCAGCTCGAAATCGTCAAGCAGGCGGCGTACGCCCTGCGCTTCTTCGAGCGGATTAAGGTCTTCACGCTGGATATTTTCGATCAGGGCCATGATGGCCGCGTTTTCATCGGCGACCTCGCGAACCAGGACGGGAACCTCTTTCAGCCCCGCGATCTGGGCGGCACGAAAGCGCCGCTCACCTGCGATGATCTCGTAGGTGCCGCCTGGCTTGCCGGTCAGGGGTCGCACCAGGATGGGTTGCATGATGCCCTGGGTGCGAATTGAATCCGCCAGATCGTTCAGGGCGCCTTCGTCCATCCGGGTACGGGGCTGGTAACGCCCCGCGCGCAGTACCCGGATATTCAGTACGGTGGGGGACGCTGCGGGCTCGCCCATTTTATCGAGTGCTCCGGCATCCGCGCCCAGCAGCGCGTCGAGGCCGCGCCCCAAACCTTTCTTACGTGTTGCCATATGTGATCCTCTACGGTTGTTGGGTTCAGGCGATCGCCTTGTTTTGCGCAGCCGCTCCGGCCTTGCGCACGCGCTGGATCAGTTCATCGCCGAATGCCAGATACGCCTTGGCCCCGCGCGATGACTTGTCATAAATCACCCCGGGCAGGCCGTAGCTGGGCGCCTCGGCCAGGCGTACGTTGCGCGGGACGATGGTCTTGAACACCTTATCGCCAAAATGAGACTCGATCTGGGCCGAGACCTGCTGCTGCAGGGTCACGCGTGTATCAAACATGACACGCAATAGGCCGATGAGCTCCAGGTCGGGGTTGATGTTGCGATAGACGCGCTTGATCGTGTTGACCAGGTCCGACAGGCCTTCCAGCGCGAAATACTCGCACTGCATCGGAATGATCACGCCATGGGCTCCCGCCAGGCCATTGAGGGTGAGCAGCGACAGCGTGGGCGGGCAGTCGATCAGAATGAAATCGTAGTCGCCCACCACTGCTTCCAGTGCCTCCTTGAGGCGTTGCTCGCGATCATCCAACTGAACCAGGTCAATCTCGGCACCAGAGAGCTCCCGATTGGCGGGCAGGACATCGAAATTGCCAGATTCCGAGCGGACCCGGGCGGTTGCGACATCGGTTTCACCCAGCAGCACCTGGTACAGATTCAGAGTGGCGGCGTTCTTGTCCACGCCGCTGCCCATGGTGGCATTGCCCTGCGGGTCCAGATCGACCAGAAGGACACGCTTGTCACGTAGCGCCAGGGCGGCAGCCAGATTGATGGCCGTTGTAGTCTTGCCCACACCGCCCTTTTGATTGGCAATGCAAAATACGCGAGCGGCGGGTGGTATACGGTCAGCGGGCATGGGCTTCCTTTGAACCTAGACGAATGAGGCAGCGCCGGGCGTCGAGTTCCGGCACAGCCAGATCGACAACTTCCCGGACGCACCAGTCGGTAGTGTGTTCGAGGTCGTATTGTTCTGTTTCAGGGAAATGACCCTTCATTGCCAGCATCATGCCCGATTCTGCCAGATGCGGGGCGCACAGCCGGGCATAATCAGCCAGCGAGGCGAAGGCGCGTGAAACGATCAGATCGGAGCCCAGGGGCGCCAGCGCCTCGATGCGCCCGTGCACGACCTGGACATTGCCCAGCCCCAGAACACCTGCGGCCTGCCGGATGAACACGGTTTTCTTTTCTACGGCATCCACGCAGGTGATCTGCCAGTCTGGTTGGCAGATCGCCAGGATGATGCCAGGCAGCCCGGCGCCCGAACCCATGTCCGCCACATGGGTGTGCTGTGGCAGGCCGGCGGACCGCAGCCACGGCACCACAGCCAGGCTATCGAAAATGTGCTGAGTCAGCATGCCCTCCGGCTCGCGAACGGCCGTCAGGTTATAGGTGCGGTTCCAGCGCTGCAGCAGCTCCAGATACTGCAGCATGCGGTCGATACGGTCTGTACCGTCGACCATGGACAATTGGTCCAAGGCCGCCTTGGTTCGCGCCTGGAAGTCTCCTGCCCTGCTCATGCCGCCTGACGCGCCTGGCGCCGGCGCTTCAGATAGACCAGCAGCAGCGATACGGCAGCCGGCGTCACACCGGATACCCGCGAGGCCTGGCCGACGGTGGCCGGTCGGGCAAGTTTCAGTCGCTGGCGTACCTCGATCGACAGACCTGTGACTACGTCATAGTCGAAGTCCTCGGGGATCTCCTGGGAGGCCTGGGCGGCCTGGCGTTCGATTTCCTCGCGTTGCCGCGCCACATACCCTGCGTACTTGACCTCGATCTCGACCTGCTCGATGTAGGTCTGTTCACCCAGACCGGGCCCTGCCAGAGGCTCGCCCTCGGGGTCGGACAATGTCATCAAGTCCCGATAGGACACCTGCGGGCGTTTCAGCAGGTCGAACATAGAGTATTCGTGCTCGAGCTGGTGACCAAACAGGGCCTCGGCCTGGTGCGCCTGCACGACCTTCGGATTCACCCAGCACGTGCGCAGGCGCTGTATTTCCGTCGTGATCTGGTCACGCTTGCGATTGAAACAGTCCCATCGCCTATCGCCAACCAGTCCCAATTCGCGACCGATCTCGGTCAGGCGCATATCGGCGTTGTCTTCTCGCAAGCTCAGACGATATTCAGCCCGCGACGTAAACATTCTGTAAGGTTCTGTTACTCCTTTTGTTACAAGATCATCTGTCAGTACACCAAGGTAGGCCTCGTGCCGTTGCGGCAACCACGGATCCTGATCGCGTACGAAGCGGGCGGCATTGATCCCTGCAAGCAATCCCTGCGCAGCAGCCTCTTCGTAGCCAGTGGTGCCGTTGATCTGCCCCGCAAAGAACAGGCCCTGAATGGAACGGGTCTGTAGCGAGGCATGTAAATGGCGCGGATCAAAATAATCGTATTCGATCGCGTAGCCTGGGCGCATGATGCGGGCATTTTCCAGACCTGGCAGGCTACGCACTAAGGCGTACTGAATATCAAACGGCAGGCTGGTCGAAATCCCATTGGGATAGATTTCTCGCGACGATGCACCTTCAGGCTCCAGAAATACCTGATGACTGGTCTTGTCGGAAAAGCGATGAATTTTGTCCTCGATGGATGGGCAATACCTAGGCCCCACCCCTTCGATTGTGCCCCCATCACCGTACATGGGGGATCGGTCCAGACCCGAGCGCACGATGTCATGCGATTGCGCAGTCGTATGCGTGATCCAGCATGGCACCTGTTCTGGATGCATGTCTGCGCTGCCCAGGTATGAAAAGACCGGCACAGGATCGGAATCACCCGGCTGTACGGCTAGTTTCGAAAAATCGATGGTGTTGGCGTCGATGCGCGGCGGGGTTCCGGTTTTCAACCGACCCTGAGGAAGCTTCAATTCCTTCAAGCGCTGCGCCAGGCTGACCGCAGGTGAATCGCCCGCACGGCCAGCCGGGTGGTGTGACAGCCCCACATGAAGCAATCCGTTCAGGAAGGTCCCCGCAGTCAGCACCACTGCACGCCCGTGAAAGCACAAACCCAGTTGCGTGCGGGCGCCGAGCACACGATCGCCTTCCAGGATCAAATCATCGACAGCTTGCTGGAAGATCATCAGATTTGGTTGATCTTCTAATATCGTACGCATCGCACGACGATAGAGAGAACGATCCGCCTGGGCACGTGTGGCACGCACAGCCGGCCCCTTGGATCGGTTCAACGTCCTAAACTGTATTCCTGCCAGATCTGTCGCCCACGCCATAGCGCCACCCAAGGCATCGATCTCTTTAACGAGATGCCCCTTACCAATGCCGCCTATGGACGGATTGCAAGACATCTGGCCCAAGGTGTCGATATTATGGGTCAGCAATAGTGTCATGGCACCGGAACGCGCCGCAGCCAAAGCCGCTTCGGAACCGGCATGGCCGCCGCCTATAACGATGACGTCGAATTCTTCTGGGTAGTTCATTATGGCTAAGGATTAGATCAAGACCCGGATTATACTTCGCGAACCAGCCAAATGGCTGTTATGTTTCACGTGAAACATCTGAAGGTCTATGGCGCGGAAACTCTTCGTCGCGCCCCGCGTATCCGAACGAAGGGTTAGCGATGTTCCACGTGAAACATGGGGACAACTCTGTGTACAAGTCGGGGATAGAATGTGGGTAAATATCTAAGTTAATCGCCCAAGCTGTTCGATGACCCCAACGACACTGAAACCTATGAGCCGACCGCCATCTAGCCAGAAACAAAGGGCGCCCAACGAGCGCCCTAGTGGTTCGCAGCGCTCGAAGCTACAGCGGGCGAATCTCTGCGGCCTGCGGGCCCTTGGGGCCGTCCCTAAGCTCGAACTCGACCGCCTGGCCTTCGTTCAGGCTGCGATAGCCGCGCCCCTCAATGGAAGAGAAATGCGCAAATACATCCGCGCCGCCCTCGTCCGGAGTAATAAAGCCGAAACCCTTTTCAGCGTTAAACCATTTAACTTTGCCCGTCTGAGCCATGAGCTGTAATGTCCCAAAAAATGAAGATAAACAATGACCCAAGAACGCTGAAAACGAAAGGAATTCAACCTGAACCGCATAAGGCGACTCGAAAACCTAAAGCGACACCTGCGTACTGCTTGAGTTTCATTGCAGCCGAAAGCATAACCATGGCAAAGATTATATTCAAATCGGCGTTTACCCGCACACGAGCGACCCATCAAAACCGACCAAATCAACACTAAACCACTTATAAAGTCCTAGCACTTACAAAGATGTCACCCATGAAACTACGATCCAAATTGCCCAATACGGGCGTCACGATATTCACAGAAATGAACAACCTGGCGGCCCGATACCAGGCAATCAATATGGGTCAGGGCTTTCCGGATTTCAGCCCTGATGACCGCCTGATCGAGTGCGTACACGAAGCTTTGCTCGGACCACACAACCAATATGCCCCCATGGGGGGTGTGCCGGCATTGCGTGAAGCGATCGCAGACAAGATCGATAACCTATACGGCCGCCGCTACGATCCTGAACTGGAAATTACCGTGACGTCCGGGGCCACGGAGGCCTTGAATTCCACCATTACGGCCTTGATCCACCCAGGCGACGAAGCGATCGTGATCGAACCGGCCTACGATCTGTATGCACCCGTGATCCGCGTCGCGGGCGGGGTACCGCGCTACGTGCAGATGACTGTGCCCACAGCCGAACGGCCACAGTTCAGCGTGAACTGGGACGCAGTCGAATCAGCGATCACCCCAAAAACCCGTATCATCATCCTGAATTTCCCAAACAATCCGACGGGCATTACCATCGGGCAGAGCGATCTGGATCGAGTTGAACGGATCGTGAATGCTCATGCCGATATCCTGATTCTGTCTGACGAGGCCTACGAGCACATCGTCTTTGACGGCGAGGATCACCTGAGCCTAGCCGGCCGCCCGAGCTTGGCAGAGCGGTCGATCATTATCTCCTCGTTTGCAAAAACTTTTCACGTAACCGGGTGGAAGATTGGCTACTGTTGCGCACCGCCGCATATCATGGCTGAAATCCGCAAGGTCCACCAGTTCACGGTCTTTTCGGTGCCTACACCCCTGCAAGTTGGGTTAGCGCAATACCTGAACCAGTACGCGAACACAGCTTTGTTGAGTCCGTTTTATCAAAAGAAACGTGACCGCCTGGCCAAGGGCCTGGCCGACACCCGATTCAAGTCATTGTACTCGGCAGGCACATTTTTTCTGTTGATGGATTACAGCACCTTATCCGGCTGCAGTGAAACCGAGGCAGCCAGGGCGCTGACCGAGCACCACGGCGTCACGGCAATTCCCGTATCGGCATTCTATGATGATCCCGAATCAGACAAGGCAAATCATAACCTACTGCGTTTGTGCTTTGCCAAACAGGATCCAACCATCGATGCAACGATCGACCGTTTGGTCAACGTCGAAACGCTGTAGCGCAGATTCTGTGTTCAAAAGGAAAATGGCTGGTGAGTCTGGCTGTTTTCCTTATAAGTTCTCTTTTAAAAGAATAATAATAATGGAACCCTGTTGA
>JAKDMO010000148.1 GCA_030452305.1 Alcaligenaceae bacterium
GCGAAATGCCGGGCAAGAAATACACGAAGGAATCAGGCTAGCAGGATGCCCGCCATCATGTCTGGATGCGTGATGTGCGCATCATGCGGCGCGGCGATTTCGATCCAGTCCCAGCCGGCCTGCGCCTTTGCCAGGGCACGGGAATTTTCCAGGACCGGATTTGATGGCGCGGCACAATAAATATATGTACAAGGCAAGCCATTCCCAATGGGATGTTGCAAGGTCAAAGCGGTGGTGTAGCTGCCCAGGGGATGCGGTGTCAGGTGTCGCCTGGCCCACTCGTACTCTGATGTGCCGGGAATCAGGCCCCAGACGGGCGGCAGCGGATCCGGAACCGGGACGGCCAGCCCGCCGGATGCCTCGCCCGCTGCGGCAATGCGGGCCTGCACCTCATCATGCGGATAAATGGAAAACGCTGTCTGCCCACTTTCGAGCACGATGGAATCGAAATACACCAGACGTGCGATGCGCCCGGGGATGCGGTCGGCGACGCCGGTAATCGGCACTCCGGCAAAACTGTGGCCGACCAGAACCACATCCCGGAGGTCCTCGGCCTCGATCAGCCCCACCAGATCCTGGACGAAGGTATCGATCGTGATAGATCGGGACAGCAGATGCGCGCGATCGCCCATCCCGGTATGGCTGGGGGCAAACACACGATGGCCTGCAGCCTCCAGCCGCTCGGCCACCGGCGCCCAGCACCAGCCGCCGTGCCATGAGCCGTGGGCCAGCACGTAGTTGCGACACACGGCATTACTGCCTTGCACATCGTGCGCCATAGTAGCCTCCGTAACCACTCATTCAGGAAACGCACACCGGCCGGCGGCCAGAATCGGCCCTGCCCGCCACATCACACAAGACCGGCCAGCTTTGCCCTGAGGTCATCGGGAATCGGCGCGGGCCGCCGTGTCTCGCGATCAACATAGACATGAACAAAATAGCCCTGCGCCGCCGCTGATGACTCACCCTGCCTGAAGACACCCAACTCGTAGCGGACGCTGCTGGTACCCAAGCGCGCGACCCTGAAACCCACTTCGATCTCGTCGGGAAACGCCAGCGAGGCAAAATATGTGCAGCCGGTCTCGACCACCAGGCCGATGACGCCGCTGTGTTCAATATCCAGCATTCCCATATCGATCAGGCAGCGATTGACCGCCGTATCAAAGAACGAATAGTAGGTCACGTTATTGACATGTCCATAGACGTCATTGTCCATCCAACGAGTAGTGATCGGCACGAAAATTTTCACATCGTCCCGGGTGATGGCTTTCTTTTCACTCATGGCAGGCCCTTATTCGGGTGTTTTCGCAAACTGATCGGAATTATAGGTTGCGCGGGCCGATGGTTTAATATGCCCGAACCCACCCTGAATCCGTACCTCGAATTGAATACCACCCACGCCACCCTGGATCAGCTCAGCGAGTTCGATGAAATCATCGACGTGCGCACTCCGCTGGAATACGCCGACGACCATATCCCGGGCGCCCTGAACGCCCCGGTCCTCAGCAACGAAGAACGCGTCACGATCGGCACCCTTTATGTCCAGGTATCGCCGTTCGAAGCGACGCGCCTGGGGGCGGCACTGGTGGCGGCCAATATTGCGCGCCACCTGCAGGGGGTGTTTGCCGACCGTCCACGCCGCTGGCGTCCGCTGATCTATTGCTGGCGCGGCGGGAAACGATCAGGCTCAATGGCCACATGGTTCAAGCTGATCGGCTGGCAGGCCAGGCAGCTTGAAGGCGGCTACAAGACCTACCGGCGCTGGGTGCTGGCGTCGATCGACGAACTGCCCGCGCAATTCAGCTACATCGTACTGAACGGCCCGACGGGCACAGGCAAGACACGGCTGCTCGCAGGCCTGCGCGATGCGGGTGCACAAGTCCTGGATCTGGAAGGCCTGGCCCGCCACCGAGGCTCGCTGCTGGGCGCCCTGCCGAATACCCCGCAACCCACTCAAAAATCGTTCCAGTCGGCACTGATTCAGACATTGTCGGGCTTTGATCCCAAACACCCCGTCTTTGTTGAGGCCGAAAGTGCCCGGATCGGCGCGGTCGATCTGCCCAAATCCCTGATATCCCCCATGCATGCAGGCACCTGCGTGAACGTATGCGCCCCTGTGGATGCGCGCCTGGAGTTCCTGTTGCAGGACTACCGGCACCTGTTCGAACAGCCCGGCGCATTCAAGCAGCAACTCGCCCGCCTGGTGGGCCTGCACAGCAGAAAAACCATCGAGCGCTGGCACGCCCTGATCGACCAGGACGAGCGCACGGAATTATTTCGCGAACTCATCGAGCAGCACTACGACCCAGCCTATGCCCGCAGCAGCCGTCAGCACTTCCTGGCACTGGAAGGCGCACTTCAGTTCGACTTCCACCCCAATACCGACACAATCCGCGATCAGGCCGTAGACCTGCTGGCCAGTCTCGACCAGACCGCCACCGGCCCGATCGTTCCTTCCTTGACCTCATCCGCCCGTATAGACTGAAAAAAATGAAAATGGAACCCACTGCTGCGCCCCGCCTGACCGAACTTTCCCATGGCGGCGGCTGCGGATGCAAGATCGCGCCGGGCATCCTGACGGAATTGCTGAAGAACACCCTGCCCGCCCAGGCGTTTCCCGAACTGCTGGTCGGATCGTCCACCAGCGATGACGCGGCGGTCTATCGCCTGAATGACGAGCAGGCCCTGGTGGCCACCACGGATTTTTTCATGCCGATTGTGGACGATCCCTACGATTTCGGCCGGATCGCCGCAGCCAACGCGCTATCCGACATTTATGCCATGGGCGGCAAGCCCATCCTGGCACTGGCTCTGGTGGGGATGCCGATCAATGTGCTGCCACACGAGACCATCGCACGCGTACTGGAAGGCGGTGCGTCGATATGCGCCGAGGCGGGCATCCCGATCGGTGGAGGGCATTCAATCGATTCGGTCGAACCCATCTACGGCCTGGCCGCGATGGGCATCGTCCACCCAGATCGGGTCAGCCGTAATACCGGTGCCCAAGCAGGCGACGTGCTGATACTGGGCAAGTCACTGGGCGTCGGGATTCTATCGGCGGCACTGAAAAAGGGCCTGCTCGACGAGGCGGGTTACGCGGCCATGATTACCAACACCACACAGCTGAACCGGCCAGGGGTCGCGCTGGCCGCCCTGCCCGGGGTTCACGCCATCACGGACGTAACGGGCTTTGGCCTGCTGGGCCATACACTGGAACTGTGTCGAGGCGCCGGTCTCACCGCGCACATCCGCTATGCGGACCTGCCCTGGATCGATTCGGTACAAGCCCTGGTCGAAAACAGCATCCATACAGGCGCATCCGGCCGCAACTGGGCCTCGTACGGGGCCAGTGTCACCCTGTCGCCCACGCTACCGTCCACCGCGCAAACCCTGCTCTCTGACCCCCAGACATCGGGTGGACTGCTGATCAGTTGCGCGCCAGAGGCCGCCGAGCAGGTGCTGGCCATTTTCCATGAGGACGGCTTCGGGCAGGCAGCACAGATTGGGCGGATGGCCGGCGGCGAGCCGCACATCGTGGTCATGTAAGCCCCGACCTCACCTGGTCACAGCAACAGTGCCGTAGAAAAATAGACCCCGATCACATCGATCCGGGCGGATGAATGCGTTTTATTGTTTGGCTGATTGTCAGGGACATGGCAGAATAGTCGCCGATACACTTTACAACAAAAAACAATTCAAGACACATGCTCGGCCACATCCGCCAACTTTACGCCTGGGCCCACACATGAGCCAGCCTCCGCAACCGCCCAGGCGACCACTATATCGACAGTTCGTCAGCCTGTTGCTGGTTCCGGTCGTACTTGCGTTCCTGCTCGCGGCAGCCGGCGCCATGGTGATCGGCTATCAATCCGAGCTGGCCAAGCAACGAGCCCGACATCAGGAAACCATGCGGGTCTATGGGCAGTCCCTGGCCAAACCCCTGCACGAATGTGACAGTATCGCGCTGGACACCGTGTTCCAGGCGCTGGCGCGCCGGCACACCGTCGCTTACGTGCGGCTGAAAAGCCACTGCTCGGATCAGCCCCAGACCATAGGCACCACCAGTGACAGTTCAGGCCTATCCCCGCTGATTCAGACCTTGATACTCTATCGCGACGCGACCGGACGCCAGATCGAAGTCGGCGAACTCAGCGCACAGTTTCATATGACTTCCATCGCTTCTGCGGTGATGGACATGTTGTGGCGCTACCTGCTGATCTTCATTGCCATCGTCGGCGTCATGCTGGCAGGCGCGGTGCAGGGTTTCCGAAGGGTTGTGGGCCAGCCGCTGGCGCGGTTCGGGGCGGCGATTCGCACAGGAATCGGCCCGGAAAGCCAAGCCCCTCGCATCCCCAAGACCGAGGCCACTCGGCGCAATGACGAACTAGGCGACGTCATGGCCGCGTACGACGGCCTGATGCTGGAACTGGATTCCCGTTACAGCCGCCAGGAAGCCCTGGCACAATGCGCGAGCCTGCTGCTGGCCACATCGTCGGGCGATGACACCCTGCTTGTCAAAGTACTCGAACGTGTCAGGCTGGCCGTGGCCGCCGGCCGCCTCTACCTTGTAGAGACGCGGGTCAATGACGCCGGTCGCCCGGTCATGCACTGCACGGTTCTGGCGGGGCTGCCGCTGGACAAGGAACAAATCACCCCCAGCAGATTCGATGCACCCTCGACCGTCACCTTTCCAGTATGGGGCCCGCAAAATGATCCACACCGATTCATCTGCGCCGATCATCTCGATTCAACACGGCATTGGTCGGATGACGAAAAAGCCTTCCTGCAGACCATCGCCGACATGATTGGCGCCTTCCTGGAAAACACCGACCACCGCCAGCAACTGGCCAGCGCCATTGATCAATTGCGCGACAATGAAAAGGCCCTCATGCTGATGGCGCGCAGCGACCCGCTGACCGGCCTGGGCAACCGGATCGTGCTAGAGGAAGAACTGGAACGATCCGTGCTGCGCGCCCAGCGCGGCGGCCTGAAGGGCTATGTGCTGCTGATTGACCTGAACCATTTCAAACCTATCAACGACACCTATGGTCACGCGATCGGCGATCGCGTGCTGCAGGAAATCGCCATCAACTTGATGGAATCCGTGCGTCGCACCGATACCGTCATACGCCTGGGCGGCGACGAATTCGTGGTCATTATCGAAGGGGAAAAGAATCCACCCGACCTCTCGACCTTGACCGACAAGCTGCGGGCAACCATTGCACGCCCACAGCGGCACGAAGGCCACACCGTCCAGGTCGATGCCAGCATCGGGGCCGCATGCTATCCCGATGACGGCGTCACCAGCGTCGCCCTGCTCGCCCACGCTGACGCCGCCATGTACCGGAACAAGCAGTCGTCCCACACATTGCCGCCCGCTGCAGTCACACGCTGACGGGGCCTGAAGGCCGGAAAGCTGGAAGCTTAGGCCGAATGGCCGGTCGGTCATCTGCCCTACATCGAAACAGACAGAGAGCCTTTATTATCAACAGATACAGAATGTTGTGAATCTGTGATGCTTGTAATGGCGCGCAGGAGGCCGTGGTATGACATCGTCTTTTCACCGCTGCAGGGTTGCGCCATGAACGTCGTGACCTTGACCGGGCTACGAGGTGGAGCCGGCACCACGACTGTCGTTGGCATGCTTGGCGATGCCTTGCATGCGCTGGATCAGCGGGTCCTGCTGGTCGACTTGAATGCCTCCGATCTCTTGCGAATGCATTTCAATATCCCCCGATCAGATAGTCGTGGATGGGTGACAACGCTGTTTCCGGCCGAGTGGCGACAGCAGGCGTGCCAGCTCGACAGCGGACTGATGCTGGTCCCGTTCGGGCGCAAGGCCATCGAGGATTCCGGCATCTCGCACTTGTTGCAGGGCGATGACTTCTGGCTTCAGGTGTTACCGGATCTCCACCGGGATTTTGACTGGATATTGTTCGACTGCCCACCCTATCCACATCGGCTGGCCCGCGCCCTGCGGTTTCGCAGCACTATGGAGCTGGTGGTGGTACGCCCCGATGTCGCAGCCCAGGAACTGCTGACCCAGATCGATTTCGAAGCCAGCAGCTATTTGCTGATCAACGATTTCGATCCGACCAGGCGTCTGGAGCACGATATCCTGCTGGATTGGCAGCATCACTATGGCACGCGGGTGCTGCCCCAGACCATTTATTCCGACGAGAGTCTGCCTGAGGCATTGGCCGGCAAGATGCCTGTCACCCGTCATATGCCTGACGCGATCACCAGCCAGGCCGCACGCGCTCTGGCGCAGTGGTGTCTATCGACGCACCACGCTGCGGATTGATCCGCCGGCCACATAAACCCAAATAAATTGATTTCGGCAAGTCGCCAGTTGCTGTGCATCTGGCGGGCGCAGCGCCGATTGGTATTGATATATTTGGATACAGATGATCTGTAGATCGCACGTACGCCTCCAGAAATCAATAACCCCTTCAATTTCATGGTTAAGTGAATGTTAAAAATTGTCAACTTGACATCATTATATTTAGTTACTCAGAACAAACATATGTTTCAAACAACATGAAATGTTGTAAGCAAGTATGTAAATATTATGGTTAGTAAGGACAATTATTTTTACTCATTCAACCTTTTGATTCGGTGTAATACTGTGCTCACAGTCGGTTGGATCAACTGCTGTACTTTGAACCACACGTTATTCCGGCTGTTTCCAGCGTAGTTTTCACCTGTTTAGCAGGTCTAATGAAGGAGCAAGTCATCATGAAAACGTTCAAAGCATCACTGATTGCTACTGGGGTGGGGGCTGCCCTGG
>JAKDMO010000149.1 GCA_030452305.1 Alcaligenaceae bacterium
AGCGCGGCAAACTCTGGACCAAGATCATCCGGGAAGTCAACGTCGCGGCACGCGCGGGCGGCCCCGACCCTGACTCCAACCCCCGCCTGCGTATGGCCTGGGATAAGGCCATGGCGGCCAATATGCCAAAAGACACGATCCTGCGCGCCGTCCAGCGCGGCGTCGGGGGTGCCGACGACGCTAATTACGAGGAAATCCGGTACGAAGGCTATGGCGCAGGCGGCGCCGCAGTGCTGATCGACTGCATGACCGACAACCGGCAGCGCACAGTATCCGAGGTTCGCCACGCGCTGTCCAAAAACGGCGGCAATCTGGGCCAGGATGGATGCGTGGCCTTTATGTTCAAGCACTGCGGGCAATTTATATTCGCCCCCGGCACCTCAGAGGAACAGGTCATGGAGATCGCCATTGATGCCGGTGCCGAAGACATCCAGACGGACGAAGAAGGCGTGATCGAGGTCGTCTGCGAGCCCGGCAACTATGCCGCCGTCAAGCTCGCTTTCGAAGAATCCAGCCTGACACCCGAAGTACAGGGTGTCATCATGAAGGCACTCAACGAGACCGAACTGACGGGCGAGGATGCCGAGCGCATGCAACGACTGATTGACACCCTGGAAGGCCTGGACGACGTCCAAGAGGTCTACACCACTGCAATCCTGGACGAATCCGAATGAAACTGCTGGTCATCGGCAGCGGCGGTCGCGAACACGCCCTGGCATGGAAACTTTCGCAGTCCTCGCGCATCCAGGCAATCTACCTTGCACCGGGCAATGGCGGCACATCCCGCACACCGCTGCTGCACAATGTGGATATCCAGGATACGGACGAATTGATAGAATTCGCCCGCAAGGAAAAAATCGCGTTTACGATCGTCGGCCCCGAAGCCCCTTTGGCGGCAGGTATTGTCGATGCTTTCCGGACTGCCGGCTTGCGTATCTTTGGCCCCACTCGGGATGCCGCACAGCTCGAAAGCTCAAAGGAATACGCCAAAGCCTTCATGCTGCGCCACGATATCCAGACGGGGGCCCATGAAACGTTCAGCGATCCCGCTGCGGCCAAGGCCTATATCGCCCGCCAGGGTGCCCCCATCGTCATCAAGGCCGACGGCCTGGCGGCAGGCAAGGGAGTGGTCGTGGCCGAAACGCTCGACGAGGCCAACCAGGCCATCGATCACATGCTGGGCGATGGCAGCCTGGGCCCAGCCGGCGCACGCGTCGTCATCGAGGAATTCCTGTCAGGCGAGGAAGCCAGTTTCATCGTGATGTGCGATGGCCGACATGTCCAGGCGCTGGCCACCAGCCAGGACCACAAACGCCTGCTCGATAATGACCAGGGCCCCAATACAGGCGGCATGGGGGCCTATTCCCCAGCACCGATTGTCACCCCTGCGCTGCACAATCGCATCATGCGGGAAGTCATCCTGCCGGCTGTCCAGGGGATGGCGCGCGATGGCATCCCCTATACCGGTTTTCTGTACGCCGGCCTGATGATCGGCCCAGGCACCGACAGCCAACGCTCGATCAAGGTACTGGAATTCAACTGCCGGCTGGGCGACCCTGAAACCCAGCCCATCATGATGCGCATCAAGAACGACCTGCCCACGGTATTCGAACACGCCCTGAACGGCACACTGGATCAAGCCGAAATCGAATGGGACAGGCGCACCGCGCTGGGGGTCGTCCTGGCCGCGCACGGCTATCCAGGCACGCCACGCCAGGGCGATGCAATTACCCGGCTGGCACCCGACACCGACGAACGCATGACCTTCCATGCGGGTACCGCCTGGGAGCAGGACACCCTGGTCACGCACGGTGGCCGGGTTCTTTGCGTTACGGTATTGGCCGACTCTGTCCGCCGTGCGCAGCAGGCGGCCTACGACGGGATTTCACTCACCCATTTCGATGGCAGGCAATATCGCAATGATATCGGCTCGCGTGCCTTGCCCCCTGTCAAAGCCTGATCTTACTTTCCCATAATGACACCGGAGCACCACGGCATGCATGTACCCGTTTCCCTTGTCCACGACACACTTGTCGATCTGCAGAGCAACATCGTCGAGGCGCTTGAAGCGCAGGACGGGGCAAGCTTTGCCAGCGATGCCTGGAGTCGTCCCGAGGGCGGCGGCGGGTTGACCCGCTATGTCGAGGACAGCAGTGTGTTCGACCGTGCCGGCGTGCTGTTCAGCCATGTACAAGGCCACGCCCTGCCGCCCTCGGCCAGCGCCCACAGGCCGGAACTCGCCGGTCGCAGCTGGGAGGCCATGGGGGTTTCAATGGTTCTACACCCTCGCAACCCCTACATACCAACCACGCACATGAACGTACGGCTGTTCGTCGCCCATGGCCCGGCATCGAGCGAGGACGATGTATTCTGGTTCGGCGGCGGCCTGGACCTCACACCCTACTATCCGTTCGAGGATGACGCACGGCATTTTCACCAGGTCTGCCACGATGCTGTCGCACCGTTCGGAGCCGACAAGTACCCGGCTTACAAAACCTGGTGCGACGACTACTTTATGTTGCGCCACCGCAACGAGACGCGAGGCGTGGGCGGTCTGTTTTTCGACGACCTCAACACCCCTGATTTCGATACCAGCTTCGCACTGACGCGCGCTGTAGGCGAATGTTTTCTGCCTGCTTATGTGCCCATTATTGAGCGGCGCAAGGACACCCCCTATACCCAGACCCAGCGGGACTTCCAGGCCTATCGGCGCGGGCGCTACGTGGAATTCAACCTGGTCTACGATCGGGGAACCCTGTTCGGTCTGCAGTCGGGGGGACGAACGGAATCCATTCTGCTGTCCATGCCGCCTATTGCGCACTGGCGTTACAACTGGTCGCCCGAAGACGGCAGCGCCGAAGCGGCACTCGCCGAGTACCTCAGGCCGCGCGAATGGCTGTAAGCCCGCGCATCGGCCTGCTGGGTGGCAGCTTCGATCCGGTGCATCGCGCGCACATTGCACTGGCGCGGGCGGCATACGGCCATCTGCAGCTCGACCGTGTCGTCCTCATCCCGGCGGGCCAACCCTGGCAACGGCGCCCGCTTGCAGCCAGCCCGGAACACCGCCTGCGCATGCTCGAACTGACCTGCCAGGACGACGCTGGCCTGACGATCAATACCACCGAACTGACGCGTAGCGGCCCCACCTACACCATTGATACACTCGAGCGCCTCGACAGGGGGGCGCATTACATCTGGATCCTGGGCACCGATCAATTGGAAAACTTCTGTTCCTGGCATCGCTGGCGGGACATTCTGGATCACGTACAGCTGGCTGTGGCGCAGCGCCCCGGTTCCGCCTGCACGCCGACCCCAGAGCTTCAGGCTGCGCTTGAGGAAAACCAACAGGTGTTGCTGCCCATTCCTTTCGAACCCATGCCGATCTCGGCCACAGGGATCCGCCAGAGGCTTGCCACCGGGCAGGCGGTCAATGATATGCTGGACGCACGCGTACTCGACTATATCCATACCCACCACCTGTATTCCGGAGACGGCCGAGCGGCCCGAAGCACCCACTCTCTATGAACATCCAAAAACAGCAACGCCTCATTATCGACGCACTCGAAGACACCAAGGCAGTGGACATCAAGGTATTCAATACCACCGAGATGACCAGCCTCTTTGATCGGGTCATCATTGCCAGCGGAACGTCGAATCGCCAGACCCGTGCAATGGCCGGCCATGTCGCCGACCAGGCCCGCCGGCACGGGCTATCAGTCATTGCCATCGAAGGCGAGGACACCGGCGAATGGGTACTGATCGACCTGGGCGATGTCGTTGTGCATTGCATGCAACCGGATATCCGCCTGTACTACAACCTCGAAGAAATCTGGGGTGCAAAGCCGGTAAGGGTCAAGCTGCTGTCATGAAGCTGCTCGTCGTAGCCGTGGGCGTACGCATGCCGGCCTGGGTGCAGGACGCATGGAAAGACTACGCCAAGCGCCTGCCGCACGATCACGCGATTGAGCTCAGGGAAATCAAGCCCGAACCACGCACGACCGGCAAGACACCGGCCCAGATGATGGCGGCCGAGGCCCAGCGCATCGAGGCCGCTCTGCCCGCACATACCCTGCGCATCGGTCTGGATGAACATGGCAAGGACCTCACGACGCAGGCCCTGGCTGGGCACCTTGAGTCCTGGCGCAGCCAGGGCCGGGACATCGCCTTTATCGCAGGCGGGCCCGACGGACTGGATCCAGCCCTGAAAAAAAGCTGTGACCAGCTGATCAGACTGTCTTCACTGACGCTGCCCCACCCCATGGTACGCGTCCTGCTGGTCGAGCAACTCTACCGCGCCTGGTCTATCCTGAACGGGCACCCCTATCACCGCGCCTGACCGACAGATCCGGACCCACCATGGCATTTCCCTTCATTTATCTTGCCTCGGCCAGCCCGCGCCGCCATGAGCTGCTCGATCAAATGGGCGTGCCGCACGAGATCCTGCGGGTTCCCCCACCCGAAGGCGAGGACGAGCCCAGATGGCCGGGGGAAGCTGCGGAGACCTATGTTCGCCGCACAGCACTCGACAAGGCGCAGCACACCGTGCAATGGCTGCAAGGCGACATGAGCAAAACCGCACATGGCAAGCCGGCTCCCATCCTGGCCGCCGACACAGCCGTCATACTGGATGGGGATGTTCTGGGCAAACCGCGCGATCAGGCTGACGCAGCCCAGATGCTCGCCCGCCTGTCGGGAACACGTCATGCAGTACACACTGCGGTGGTGCTCGCCTGGCAAGGCCGAACGCATGAAAGGGTTTCAATCACCGAAGTCCAGTTCAAATCATTGTCGCCCACCGAGATCGCAGACTACTGCGCCACAGGCGAGCCCATGGGTAAAGCAGGAAGTTATGCCATCCAGGGACGCGCCGGGATATTCGTCGCACATTTATCCGGAAGTTACACCGGTGTCATGGGATTACCCGTTTACGAGACTTCAGAGCTATTAGCCGAGGGTTATCCATGAGTCACGTCTCATTTCCTTGACCCTCGCGAGCGCCAAGTATTAGGATCAACTGACATCTTGCTGAAACTTGGCAAGTATGGGGCGACGGCCACAAAGTCACTGCGCCGCCACCGTGGCAAGTATCTTCTTCACCCTTCCAAGAGGTATTGCATATGGTTGATCACGCTTCGAGTAGTCCGGCCTCAGCCCCCGCCCCAGAAATATCCAGTCAGTATCTCCGCCCCGTCACATACAAGGTTCTACCGGAGCCCCTTCCCCTAAGGAAGGTCCTTGGGCCAAGTGTCCTGCTGCTGGCCGGGTCCATTGGCTCAGGCGAGTTTGTGCTTTGGCCCTATATCGCGACGCAAACCGGTCTGGCCCTGGTCTGGCTTGCGACGATCGGGATATTGACTCAATATTTTCTGAATATGGAGATCACCCGCTATACCCTTGCCACCGGAGAGACCGCCGTAACAGGGTTCACCCGGCTCTGGAAGCATTGGGGCTGGCTATTCATCATCATGGCTGTGGTGCCATGGATGTGGCCAGGTTGGGCGACAGGCAGCTCAACTGCACTGACCTATGCTTTCGGCCTGTCCGAGGGCATGGTTGTGCCGATCACAATCATCACCCTGATCCTGATCGGTATCGTGCTGACCGTCTCACCGGTCGTCTACCAGACAGTGGAAAAAATCCAGTTCTTTCTGGTGGCGCTGATCCTGCTGTTCATGCTCTATATGATCTTTGGCCTGCTCAGCGGCGAAAGCTGGGCGGCCCTGCTCAGTGGATTCACGGCCGAAATTCCCGATATCCCGAGTGCTATCGGAACGATTCCGACCGCACTGCTTCTGGGGGCCATCGCCTTTGCGGGTGCCGGCGGGGTGATGAATCTTGCCCAATCCAACTGGGTGCGTGACAAAGGTATGGGCATGGGCGCACATCTGCCAAAAATCGTGTCGCCCATCACAGGCCAGGAAACCACCTCAGCATCCATCGGCTACTTTTTTCCGCAAAACAGCGAAAACATGAACCGCTGGAAGGGCTGGTGGCGTGTCGCGGATCGCGAGCAATTCATCACCTTCTTCATCCTGGGACTGCTGGCCATCATGCTGTTCATGATGCTGTCCTTCACTTACGTCGGGGTAGGCAGTACGGCACAGAATTTTGACTTTGTGCGTTTACTGGGCGAGTCCTTGAATCTGAAGGTCGGAACCTGGGCCGGACCGGCATTCTGGTTCATCGGCGTAGTCGTACTGCTTTCAACGAATCTTACGGTGGTGGACATGATCGGCCGGATCGTCGCCGATATCGTAAAGACCAACTGGCTGCGGGATAGCCAGGCCTGGACCGAAAGCCGCTTGTACCTGACCATCGTCTGGTTGATGGTGATTTTCGGTTCGGTGATTCTGCTCGCAGGGGTCAACCAGCCGCTGCTGCTACTGGTGATCGCATCGGCGCTCAATGGCCTGGTGATGTTCGTGTACTCGGTACTGCTGATCAAGCTGAACCGCGGCATGTTGCCCAAAGCAATCGGCCTGGGCGGTGTGCGCTACGCGGCCGTCATCTGGGCAGTGATCTTTTACGGCGGGTTCTCGATCTACCTGATCATCAACCAGTTCGGCCGATTGTTCTAGCCGTACCCCCCTGTGGGCGCGCCCGAAAGGGCGCGCGTAAAAATCCCCACGCTGCGCCTTCGGCTTACATAAAAAAACCCCCGCGCGGCACTGGGCCTGGCGGGGGTTTTGGGCATAAGAGC
>JAKDMO010000150.1 GCA_030452305.1 Alcaligenaceae bacterium
CTACAAACAATTGCGCTGGAGGCGGTAATGGAGGCGCTTGCACCCCTGATTTCAGCTTCAATGAATGCGGGTACGCCCCTGATGCTGGCGGCGCTCGGCTTACTCATCAACGAAAAATCCGGGGTCATCAATCTGGGTTCCGAAGGCATGATGCTGGTTGCGGCAGCCATTGGTTTCGCTGTGGCGGTGAATTCCGGCAGCGTCGGCCTGGGTTTTGTTCTGGGGGCTGTCGCCGGGGCGCTGCTGGCCGGGGTGTTTGCTTGGCTAACGGTATGGCTGGGGGCCAATCAGGTGGCCTGCGGGCTGGCGCTGTCGCTGTTCGGGGTCGGGGCCTCGGCGTATATCGGCATGCCCTATGTCGGCGCGACCATCAAGGTTTCCTCCTATGGGATTCCCTGGCTCGAACAGATACCCTTTCTGGGGACGGCATTGTTCCAGCATCACCCAATGGTCTATGTGGCGCTGGGCCTGTGCGTGGCGCTTAGCTACTTTCTGTACCGTACGCGGGCGGGGCTGGTCTTGCGCGCGGTGGGCGAATCCCCGGAATCCGCTCACGCGCTGGGCTACAAGGTACGCCGCATCCGCTTGGCCGCGCTGCTGTTCGGTGGGGCATGCTGCGGGCTGGCAGGAGCCTTCATGTCACTGGTCTATACCCCGATGTGGGTCGAAGGCATGGTGGCAGGCCGCGGCTGGATCGCTCTGGCGCTGACACCGTTTGCCACCTGGCGTCCGATGCGCGTGCTGGTGGGTGCATATTTGTTCGGCGGCATCACCATCCTGACGTTTCACATGCAGGCCCTGGGGGTACCGATTGCTTCACAACTATTGTCGATGCTGCCATACCTGGCAACGATACTCGTCCTGGTGCTGATCTCCAGAAACATCAACTGGATCCGCATCAATATGCCCGCTTCACTGGGCAAGACTTTCAATCCCAACGCCTGAGGACTCGATCATGAAAGGAACCCTGTTACGCAATACACTGTATGCCGTCGCGGCCGCTTCGGCGTTTGCGATGGCCTCGACCACTGCAACGGCCGAGCCGCTGAAAATCGGCTTTGTATATGTCAGCCCGATCGGTGAGGCCGGCTGGACCTGGCAACAGGACATCGGTCGCCGCCAAATGGAAAAAGCCCTGGGCGACAAGATCAAAACACAGTATGTCGAGGACGTGCCCGAGGGCGCGGATGCCGAGCGCGTGATTCGCGATCTGGCTCAGCAGGGCAACAAACTCATCTTCACGACTTCGTTTGGCTACATGAACCCCACAATCAAGGTCGCCAAGCAGTTTCCGGATGTGAAGTTTGTCCACTCCACGGGCTACAAGACCGCTCCAAACGTGGCCACGACCAATGCGCGCTTCTATGAATCGCGCTATCTGGCGGGCATCCTGGCGGGCAAGATGACCAAGACCAACATCATCGGCTACCTGGGCGCCTATCCGATACCCGAAGTGCTGCAGGGAATCAATGCATTCACCCGTGGCCTGCGCAGCGTCGCCCCGACTGCCGAAGTGCGCGTGGTGATGGTCAACAGCTGGTTCGATCCGGGCAAGGAACGTGATGCGGCGTTGGCGCTGCTCGATCAGGGGGCCGATATCGTGACGCACCATACCGATTCCACCGCCGCAGTGCAGGCGGCCGAGGAACGCGGTAAATACGCGATCGCCTACCACTCCGATATGCTGAAGTTCGGCCCGCATGCCCAACTGGCAGCCGTGACCCACCACTGGGGGCCTTATTTCACCAAAGAAGCGCAGGATGTGCTCAATGGCACCTGGAAATCCGACCAGACCTGGGGCGGTTTCAAGGCAGGCATGGTTGCGCTCGAAGGCTTCGGCCCTGCGGTCAGCGATGATCTAAAGGCCATGCTCAAGGAAAAGCAGGCTGAAATCGAGGCCGGTACCTTGCAGCCGTTTGCCGCACCCATCAAGGACAACGAGGGCAACATCCAGTTGGCCGAAGGGGTGCTCGACGACAAGGGCCTGAATTCGATGAACTATTTCGTCGAGGGCGTTTCGGGCAAATTGCCAAAGAACTAAGCCGTTCCGGTAATCTGCAGCCCGAGGGGCGTAGTACACTGTTCGACCAGGGGCCCAGCCGCATTCGGCTGGGCTCATCTGGGATGAGGATCGAAATGAACAAGAAATCGACGATCGCACTGGCATTGCTCGCCGGGTGTGCACTGGCTTCGACTGGGCCTGCGTTTGCCGCAGAGTCCACCGATTCGGGCCATCACGGCATGATGAGCGGACACACAGGCATGAAGGCCGACGGGCATATGAAAATGTCCGGACATGGCATGATGATGGCGGAGCATGCCCAGGTCGATGCGGGTGCTTTGCCCGTATCCCCGACCGTGACGGCATCGCAATGCTGGATACGCATGCTGCCTGCGCCGGCGCCTTCGGGTGGCTTTCTGGTCGTGCATAACGCGGGCGATCAGGATGCGGTGCTGACAGGCGCATCTTCGCCCGATTACGGCATGGTCATGGTGCATCAGACCACCGAGGAAAACGGCATGTCAAAAATGGCCATGGTAGACAAGGTCGTGATTCCAGCCGGCCAGGACCTCGACCTCAAGCCCGGTGGCTATCACGTGATGCTAGAGCAGGCTGCGCAATCGGTTGCCGTCGGCGGCCAGATACAGTTGGACTTCGCACTGGCCTCCGGTCAGCGCACCAGTGTGGAATGCAAGGTCAAGCCCCCCACAGCGATGAAGTACTGATCTTAGACCTCGGCAATCTGCTTAGTACTGAAAAATTCCAGGCAGTATCGGTTGAAGGCACGCGGATTGGCCAGATTCATGCCGTGCGCCGCCTGCTTGATCGTTACGTGCCGGACATCACGCAGCGCGTGTTCCAGTTGCGTCTGGCGCGTTCCGTAGCGTTTCGGGCTGTCGGCCCCGCTTATCAGCAGCACCGGGCAGTCGATTGTGCGGACGGCATCCAGGCTGACCGCCAGGTTTGACTCGTGGATCTGCGATACCAGCGTATATGCATTGGCCCGGACCATGTCCTTGAACCAACTCACCATTTTGTGCCAGGTGCCTGCCCCATTGACGGTGTCGATGAACTGTTCCAGCGCCGGCTCGACCTGGTGTCGCTCTAGCAGGGCGACTGCCGGGGCATAGAAGACCTCCCACGGCGGCTCGTGATCAAAGCGGAACCCGGGATCTGCCAGGGTCAGTGTCCGGCACAGATCCGGAGCCTCCAGCACAAAATTCAGCGCGACCTGTGCGCCGCGTGAATGCCCCAGTACATGGACCGGCCGACCCGGTGAAAGCTCCTTGACCAGTTCAACCAGATCCTGGGTGTGGGTGGCTACGCTGTAGCCGGAATCGGCCTGCTGGTACGCCTGGGGCCAGCAGCCCCTCAGGCTGGGTGCGATGACCCGGTACGATTTACTGATCTGTGGCATCTGCCAGCGCCAATAGCGGTAATCGCACAATGAACCATGGATCAGTAATACGGCCTCACCCGAGCCCGCCTCGGTGTAGAAGGCGGGATGCCCGGGGTGTGCGACCGCGTATTGGACCAGTGCTGGTGGTTTGGCCATCAGAGAAGCTTCAGACGGCTCTTTGCGGTTTCTGCGGCCGAGGTTGAGGGGTAGTCGCGGATGATCTGCTGCAGACTGGCCTTGGCACCCGCCAGGTCGTTCAGTTCGATCTGGCTGGCTGCGGCGACCAACAGGGCATCGGGAGCGCGCGGATCCTTTGGAGACGCACTGACAAGTCCCTGCATGGTCTTGATCGAATTGGCGAAGCTGCGCGTAGCATATTGGCTGCTGCCCAGATAGAAGGTCGCATCGCCGGTCAGCGGGCTGTCTGGATAGGCTTGGGTAAACGAGGCAAAGCCGGCAGCGGCTTCTTTGTACTTGCCGCTACGGTAGAGTTGTGCGGCAGCCTCGTAGGCGGCCTGCTCCTGCGGGTCGGATGCCTGGGCGCTGCTGCCTTGTTGCGGCCCGTTTGCAGGCTGTGCACCATTGACGATGTAGTGCAGCTGTTCGAGCTGCCCGCGCATATTGGCGACTTCGGTGCGTAGGGATTCAATCTGGTCGGCGAGCTGCAGGCGTGCCTGCTGGTTCCGTTGTGTGGCCTGCTGCAATTGTTGTCGAAGTTCCAGGATGGCCTTTCGGGCTTCATCATCGGAAAAAGCCTGGGCGGCGGGCATTGTGCCCAGAGACATGAGAATCAGCATGCCGGCTGCGAATATCGCGCGGGTACCTGCGGAAAGTGCGTTCATGTTCGGGTTCCATCAAAAATAAAAGCGCCGTAGCGGATCGCCGCTACGGCGCAGTCGCAGCAAAACGGTATATCAACGCTGGTAGTCGATATCGGCGCGGCGATTTTCGGCGTAGTCGGCTTCAGTATTGCCCAAGGCCTTCGGGCGCTCTTTGCCGAAGCTGATGGCTTCGATCTGGTTCGAATTGACACCCAGCAGGGTCATCATGCGAGCGACTGCGTCCGAACGGCGTTGGCCAAGAGCCAGATTGTATTCGGTACCGCCACGGGCGTCAGTATTTCCTTCGATGCGCACTTTTTGAGACTGATGGTTGTTCAGGTACTTGGCGTGCATTTCTACAACGCCGCGATACTGTTCGGGTATGACATAGCTGTCAAAGTCGAAATAGACCGAACGTTGTTGTGCCAGTGGGCTTTGTGGGTTGAAAGGATCCATGACTTGTCCGGTGGACGCGCCGCCGGAAGTCGCGCCGCCGGAGCCGGCTTGTTGGTCCAGGGGTACAGAGCTGCAGGCTGCCAGGGAGACGGCAAACGCAGCTATTGTCAGGGTCCTTGTAATGCGCGAGCTCATTTAATTTCCTTTTAGAGAAGAGTCACACGAAATATCAATTCGCATAATCCAGGTTAGTTGGTGAATGGGCCCCAGGTCGGTTCACGGACTTGTCCACTTAGCGCCGACAAGGTTTGCTTGACCCGTCCATCGGTCGAGGTGACAGCCAGTACGCTGCGGCCGCCTTGTACCGAGCTGTACAGAACCTGCATGCCGTTGGGGGCAAAGCTGGGTGACTGATCGTCCGGGCCGGATGTCAACAATTGTTCGGTGCCCGAATTCAGATCCATGATTGCGATCCTGAAAGCGCTATTTCTGCGTGTAACGTACACCAGTTGGTTACCGTCTGGCGAGGGGCGGGGTGAAATATTGTAACTGCCCGAGAAGGTCAATCGTTGTGCGTTGCTGCTGCCCAGGGCGACTTTATAGATCTGCGGGTTTCCGCCGCGATCACTGGTGAAAACCAGGGACTTCCCGTCGGGTGTGAATCGTGGTTCGGTATCGATCAGAGGAGAGCGCATGACACGACGCAAATCTGAACCATCAGAATTGATCGTATAGATCTGCGAGATACCGTCGCGCGACAGGACAACCGCGAGTTTGCTGCCGTCGGGCGACCATGCCGGTGAGCTGTTGTTGCCCTTGTAGTTGGCGATGGGTATGCGCTGCCCGGTTCTCAGGGTTTGTACGTAGATGACCGGTTTGTTCGACTCAAAGCTGACATAGGCCAGCTTACTGCCGTCGGGTGACCATGCCGGCGAAATGATCGAGTGTTTCGAGCGCAGCATGACCTGGGGGTTCTGGCCGTCAGCATCTGCAATTTGTAACTCATATCCGTTGCTGGTGTGCAACACGTAGGCGATGCGGGTAGAAAATACACCACGTATGCCAGTGATCTTTTCGTAGATGCGATCAGCGATTTGGTGAGCGACGCGGCGCATCTCGGCCTCGGTACCGTTGAAGGACACGGCATCAAGTTCGGATTTGCGTATCGAATCGACCAGCTTGTAGCTGACGATGTATTGGTCGCCGCTTTGGGTGATGGAGCCAAAGGCCAGGTAATCGGCACCGCGTGCCTGCCAGTCGCCATAAGACACCGTGCTCTGGAGGTTCAGCCTGGCACCCGTGGCATTAATCAGGCGGAACTGGCCTGAGCGCGTCAGATCGGCGCGAATGACCTCGCCGATTGACGTGCCGCCGCTTGATCCCTCGAAGTCGGCGATGGCAATGGGGTACTGAGTCGCGCCGACACCCGAGATATCTACGCGCAATTGTGCATGCGCAGCTTGGGCGCCCAGCATGACCATACAAATGGACAGGCCGCCCGCCACAGTGTGCCGCCACAGGCGAGCTGCGAGGCCGGAAGCATTGAGTGCGATCATGTGTACGATCTCCTGTTAGTCATACATGCGGTAATCAACGTCAATATACGACGGATATTTGCCGCTTGGAGGTTTTGGAAACGGCGAGCAGGCCATAATGCCCTTTCGCACGGCGGCGTCAAAGCGGCTATTGCCCGAAGAACGCCTGAGATCAACGTTCTGCACCGCTCCGTTTGGGGCGAGGTAGGTACGGTACAGCGCCGTCGGGTTGCCGCCCTGGCGCGGCGGGACGTTGTAGACGACCTTGGGTTGTACGCATGCCCGAACCTTGGCGGCGTAACCGCTATTATTGCTGCCGCCACCATGCTGGTTCCGATCGGCATTGCCATTCGGGATGCCTGCCGCCTCCAGTGCGGATCCGCGCATGGCGTCAAGCAGGGCTTGGCGCTTTTCCTTGGCCTCTTTGGCAGCCTTTGCCGCCGCAGCTTTCTTCTCAGCGGCGGCCTTCTCGGCAGCGGCCTTCTCGGCAGCGGCCTTCTCAGCAGCAGCCTTCTCAGCAGCAGCCTTCTCAGCAG
>JAKDMO010000333.1 GCA_030452305.1 Alcaligenaceae bacterium
AACACGTTCCTGCACTGCCCACAATCTACGCCTTAAGCTGCGCTGTCACCGTTTCAGCCATCGGCGTGGTTGGTCTGCCGATCAATATACTGAGCTGACGCGCATCGTCGAAAAGGCCGCCGTGCGCCGCACCACTGTCAGAATCCGAGATCAGATCCGCAATCGGTTCGGGCAAACCAAAACCCACGAGCACCGATTTGTATTCCTCACGCGGCAGGTTTGTGTAGTTGACTGGCTTGCCCGACTGGCGTGAGATTTCGGCTGCGAGTTCCGCCAGGGTATAGGCAGTATCCCCCGCCAGTTCATAGACCTGTCCGGCTTGATCGGGAAGCGTCATTGCCAGCGCGGCTGCGGCGGCATAGTCAGCCCGCGATGCCGACGCAATTCGCCCGTCGCCGGCGCTGCCCATCAACACACCATGAGCCAGCACCATCGGAATTGAAACCGTGTAATTTTCGGTGTACCAACCATTGCGTAAAACAACACATGGAATCCCTGAAGCTTCAAGCATCGCCTCGGTTTTCTGATGCTCATCCACCAAGCCCAACGGCGATGTATCAGCATGCAGGATGCTTGTGTATCCGATCAACTTGATGTCACAGTCAATCGCCGCGTCAATAACGGTACGGTGCTGAGCGACGCGCTGACCGACCTCGCTCGAAGAGACCAACAGTAGCTTGTCCGCACCGGCAAGCGCTGTCCTGAGCGACGCCGGCTGCGTGTAATCAGCCTGACGAACTTGAACGCCGAGCGCCGACAGATCAGCCGCCTTCGCTGGATCGCGAGCTAAAGCGAGGATGCTGGACGCGGGCTCTGTGTGCAGAAGGTTTTCAATTACCAGACGACCGAGCTGCCCCGTGGCTCCTGTAACAGCTATCATGAAAAATCCCTTGGTTTGGTTCAGTAAGGCTTTTATGATATTTTTTCGCTTTACTTTCCGCAAGTACGCACCAAAAGGTTAGTGTAAAGATGGCCACCCAAGCAAAACTGATCGAACCTGATTCTTTTTCCGCCCAACTCCGGCGCGGGGAACTGGTATTAACGGACTGCCCTTGTCGTGAGGTGCTTAAAGACGTCACGAGCCCTTGGGGCGTATTGCTGCTTATCGTGCTGATGGGCGACGTTCGACGGTTCAGCGAGCTGCGCAGAATGATCGGCGGCGTGAGCGAAAAAATGTTGTCGCAAACCCTGAAGCGCCTGGAAGGACACGGGCTGGTTCATCGGAAGTCTTATGAGACTGTACCGCCCCACGTGGAATACTCCTTGACCCCATTGGGAAGAACTGTAGGCGAGAAAATTGAGGCCTTGGCCGATTGCATCGACACTATTTTTCCCGATATCCTGGCTGCAAAGCATTCGGGTTGAAAAAAGCATTCAGTCGGCGCCTTGTTGGGGCATAAGGCGATTTCTTATGCCCCAACACCCCGCAGCAGAATCGGCATAGGGGGCAGTTCTTATGAACTGCGCCCCTGCCACACCACCCGGCATGCGGGTCCGCACCGGGCGGTTCGAGAAGTTGAGGTCAGGAGAGCCGAGGTAGGCCCAATCGGTCGAAGTAGGCCATTCGTCTAGCTCGCGCCAGATTCACGGTTTGTTGCCCGCTTGCCCTGCTTGGCAGCGCCTTCTATCCGGTTCTTGTTCATCGGCTCGCAGTTT
>JAKDMO010000151.1 GCA_030452305.1 Alcaligenaceae bacterium
GCCGGTGAGGAGTTCAAGGTGACCATCGTGGGCGTGGACGAGGCTGAACCGCTGGCCGGATGCATCAGTTGGATATCGCCGGTGGCGCGCGCGTTGCTCAAGGCGCACGAGGGCGATACCGTGACTTTACGCACCCCGGCGGGCCTGGACGAACTCGACGTGCTTGAAATCACCTATCCTGGCTAAAATACAGGCTTTCCCTCGTCCTCCTGGCTGGATCTTTACGTGAATTCCGTTCTGTATTTCCCCGGATCATCTGCGCTTTCCGGTTTCCGGCGCACTCGATTGCTGCAAACACTGGCTGATCGGGGCGCGCCCGCCGCGTCGATCGATGCCTGGTACGAGCACTACGCCTGGCTCGACGAGCCGATCGAGGAACCGGCGCGTGAACGGCTGGCGGCCCTGCTGGATGACGGGGCGGCGCATGACCCGGGTACCGTAGGCAAGCACGATTTGGTCCTGCGGGTGGTGCCCAGGCCTGGGACGATCTCGCCCTGGGCCAGCAAGGCCGGCGATATCGCGCGGCATTGCGGGCTGCCATCGTTGCGCCGCATCGAGCGCGGCATTCGCTATGTCGTGCGGCCGGCGGGCAGCCTGTTGGGTGTGCGCCCGTTCACAGCCGACCAGCAGGCGGCCATAACCCGAAGTCTGCACGATCGGATGACCGAGGCCGCGCTGATCGGGGAATTCGATGCGCGTGCGCTGTTCAGCCTGCTGGCGGGCAAGCCGGTACAACTCATCGATATTCTGGCACGAGGCCGGTCGGCCCTGATCGAGGCAGACCAGGCGCTGGGCCTGGCGCTGTCTGATGATGAAATCGACTATCTGCTGGAATCCTTCACCCGCCTGCAACGCGACCCCACCGATGTCGAGTTGATGATGTTTGCGCAGGCCAATAGCGAGCACTGTCGCCACAAGATATTCAATGCGCAGTGGACGATTGACGGCACGCCGCAGGCACACACGTTGTTCGGCATGATCCGCGCCACCCACGCCGCGCAGCCAGAGGGCACGGTCATTGCCTATTCAGACACCGCCGCCGTGATGACGGGTGGCCCGATCCAGGCGTTTCATACCGGGCAGCCAGGCGCAGAGGGCGCAGTGTACGGCCGCCACGACATCGTGGCGCATACCTTGATGAAGGTCGAAACGCACAACCATCCCACGGCTATCGCACCGTTTCCCGGCGCTGCAACCGGCGCGGGTGGCGAGATCCGCGATGAGGGCGCGACGGGGCGCGGGTCCAAGCCCAAGGCGGGGCTCACAGGTTTTACCGTATCGAATTTGCGATTTGATGATATCAGCCAGGCATGGGAAGGCGAGGGCAGTGCGCCCGATCGCATTGCTTCACCCCTGGACATCATGATCGAGGGGCCGATTGGCGCAGCCGCCTTCAATAATGAGTTCGGCCGCCCGAACCTGCTGGGTTATTTCCGCAGTTTCGAGCAGTCCATCAACGGCGTGCGCTGGGGGTACCACAAGCCCATCATGCTGGCCGGTGGTCTGGGCCAGATCGATGCACGCCTGACCAGCAAGGATCCGATTCCGCCCGGCGCTTTGTTGATCCAGCTGGGCGGGCCGGGGATGCGGATCGGCATGGGCGGTGGTGCGGCCTCTAGCATGAGCGCAGGCGCCAATCAGGCCGAACTGGATTTCAATTCGGTGCAGCGCGGAAACCCTGAAATCGAGCGGCGCGCGCAGGAAGTGATTGACCGCTGCTGGCAGCAGGGCGAGGGCAATCCGATCCTGGCGATCCATGACGTGGGGGCGGGTGGCCTATCCAACGCCTTTCCCGAACTCGTCAATGACGCGGGGCGTGGCGCGGTATTCGAGCTGGATTGCGTGCCGGTCGAGGAATCGGGCCTGTCGGCGGCTGAAATCTGGAGCAATGAATCGCAGGAACGTTACGTGTTGGCTGTGATGCCTGAGGATCTGGAACGCTTTGGCCGGATCGCCGAGCGCGAGCGCTGTCCCTATGCGGTGGTGGGCATCGCCACCGCCGAGCGCACCTTGCGCGTGACGCACGGCGAAGGGCTGCCCGGGTTTGCCGAACCGCGCCCGGACCGCTTTGACCAGCGCCCGGTCGATGTGCCGATTGATGTGATTCTGGGCAAGCCCCCGCGTATGCAGCGCGATGTGGCAGGCCAGGTCGTGCACGGCAGCGATATCGACGTGACGGCGGTGGCGCTGGGTGACGCTGTTGAGCAGGTGTTGCGGCATCCGACGGTGGCCAACAAATCGTTTTTGATTACCATCGGGGATCGCAATGTGGGCGGCCTGAGCAGTCGTGACCAGATGGTGGGCCCCTGGCAGACCCCGGTTGCAGACTGTGCCGTGACCCTGGCCGATTTCGAGCAGCTGCGGGGCGAGGCCATGGCGCTGGGCGAGCGTTCGCCGATTGCGGTGCTGAATCCGCAGGCCTCGGTACGTATGGCCGTGACCGAGGCGCTGACCAATCTGGTGGCGGCTGATGTGGCGTCTTTCAAGGACGTGAAACTCTCAGCCAACTGGATGGCCGCCTGCGGGGCCGAGGGGCAGGATGCCGCGCTGTACGATGCGGTTTCGGCCGCCGGCCAGTGGTGCCAGGCCCTGGGGCTGTCGATTCCGGTGGGCAAGGATTCATTGTCCATGCGAACATCGTGGCAGGCCGATGACCGTGATGAATCGGTGGTGTCGCCGGTTTCCCTGGTCGTGACCGCCTTTGCCTCGGTCGCAGATGCGCGCGCGACGCTGACGCCGCAACTGCGCACGGACTGCGGCGATACGGTCCTGCTGCTGATCGATCTGGGTCTGGGCAGGCAGCGGCTGGGCGGATCGGTGCTCAGCCAGACTCTGGGGCAGGCGGGGCGCGAGACCCCCGATATGGACGATGCCGAAATTCTGAAATCGGCCTTCTTTACCGTGCGCACGCTGGCGGCTCAGGGCCGCATCCTGGCTTGTCACGATCGTTCCGATGGTGGCCTGCTGGCGGCGGCAGCCGAGATGGCCTTCGCGGGTCGGGTCGGGGTGTCGCTGAATCTGGATATGCTGACCATCGATCCGCATACTGCCGACGCAGGGGACTACAAGATCCATAATGATCAGGTCGCCGTCCAGCGTAGCGAGCGGACCATACAGGCTTTGTTCAACGAAGAGGCGGGCTTGCTGCTGCAGGTGCCTCGCTCGGCCCGGGACGAGGTGCTGCAGAGCCTGCGCGAGGCCGGCCTGTCGCCGTATTCCCATATTGTCGGCATGCTCAACGACAAGTCCGAGCTTCAGGTATTCCGCGATGGCGAATGCGTGTATCAGCGCCCGATTGCCGAACTGGGCCAGGTATGGAGCGAGGTGACGCGCGGCATCATGATGCGCCGCGATCACCCGGATTGTGCGCAGGCTGAATACGAAGTCTGGCGCGAGCCCGACGATCCGGGCCTGTCGCCGCGCGTTGAATTCGATCCCCAGGACGACATTGTCGCCCCGTATATCGGGCAGGGCGCGCGGCCCCGCATTGCCGTATTGCGCGAACAAGGCTGCAACAGCCAGGTCGAGATGGCCTGGGCCTTCGATACCGCAGGGTTTGAGGCGGTGGACGTGCACATGACCGACCTGCTGGCCGGTCGGATCAGCCTGGACACCATGCAGGGCGTGGTGGCGGTCGGCGGCTTCAGTTATGGCGATGTGCTGGGCGCGGGCGAGGGCTGGGCGCGCACCATCCGCTTCAATGAGGGCCTGGCCGCGCAGTTCAGTGATTTCTTTGCGCGCAGCGACACTTTTGCGCTGGGTGTGTGCAATGGTTGCCAGATGATGGCTGCGCTTTCGGGCATGATCCCGGGCGCAGGGCACTGGCCGCGTTTTACCCGCAATGTGTCAGAGAAATACGAGGCGCGGCTGTCACTGGTCGAGGTGCTGGATTCGCCTTCGATCTTTTTCTCGGGCATGGGCGGCGCGCGGATGCCGATTGCGGTCGCGCACGGTGAAGGCTTTGCCGACTTCAGCATGCAGGGTGACGCGAAGCAGGTGCATCAGGCGCTGGCCTTTGTTGACCATCATGGCGTGCGCACTGAACGCTATCCCTACAACCCCAATGGCAGCGCCGGTGGGCTGACTGCGGTCACCACGGCCGACGGGCGCTTTACCGCCATGATGCCGCATCCCGAACGGGTTACCCGTAACGTGATGATGTCCTGGGCGCCGGATCGCTGGGGCCCGGCGGACCAGGGTGCGGGCAATGATGCGCGTGGTGGCTTCACCCCGTGGATGCGGATGTTCCGAAACGCCCGGGTCTGGTTGGCCTAATCGGCATTGGTAGATATCCGCCGTGATCAGGCGTGATGGCGGCGTTATAATCGCTCTTTGTGCGGAGTTCCTTTTATGCGTTTGATCAAAAAAGCCCTCACGTTCGATGACGTGCTGCTGGTGCCGGCTTATTCCGAAGTTCTGCCGCGCGATACGCGCCTGGCAACGCGCCTGACACGCGAGATCCGCTTGAACATCCCCCTGGTGTCGGCCGCCATGGATACGGTCACCGAGGCGGGGCTGGCGATTGCGATGGCTCAGGAAGGCGGGATCGGCATCGTCCACAAAAATCTCGACGCAGACGCTCAGGCCCGCGAAGTTTCGCGGGTCAAGCGCCACGAGTTCGGCATCGTGATCGATCCGATCACTGTCACCCCGAATATGAAGGTGCGCGACGCCATCACCCTGCAGCGCCAGCACGGTGTGTCCGGTTTGCCCGTGGTCGAAGGCGGCAAGCTCGTGGGCATCGTCACCAATCGTGACCTGCGTTTCGAGGACAGGCTTGACGTTTCCCTGCGCGAGGTCATGACGCCGCAGGAACGGCTGGTTACCCTGCGCGAAGGCGCGACGCTAGAGGAAGCCCAGGCGCTGATGCATCGGCATCGTCTCGAACGCGTCCTGATCGTGAACGACAAATTCCAGCTACGGGGCCTGGCGACGGTCAAGGACATCGTCAAGAACACCGAACATCCGATGGCCTGCAAGGACTCCCAGGGCCAGCTGCGTGTGGGCGCTGCGGTGGGTGTGGGCGAGGGTACTGACGAGCGTGTCGAAAAACTGGCCGGTTCCGGTGTCGATGTCATCGTTGTAGATACGGCACACGGCCATTCTGCAGGCGTGATCGAGCGCGTGCGCTGGGTCAAGAAACACTACCCGAATATCCAGGTGATTGGCGGCAATATTGCGACGGCTTCGGCGGCGCTGGCCCTGGTCGAGGCGGGTGCCGATGGCGTGAAGGTCGGCATCGGCCCCGGCTCGATCTGCACCACCCGCATTGTGGCCGGTGTGGGTGTTCCCCAGATCACCGCTATTGCTGATGTGGCCAAGGCGCTGGAAGGCACGGGCGTGCCTCTGATCGCCGATGGCGGTATCCGCTATTCCGGCGATATTTCCAAGGCCATCGCGGCAGGCGCCTCGACGTGCATGATGGGCAGCATGTTCGCCGGCACTGAGGAAGCCCCCGGTGAAGTCGTGCTGTTCCAGGGGCGTTCGTACAAATCGTATCGCGGCATGGGCAGCCTGGGCGCCATGGCCGATGGATCGGCCGACCGCTATTTCCAGGACCCAAATAATAACGTGGACAAGCTCGTCCCCGAAGGGATCGAGGCGCGGGTACCGTACAAGGGCAGCGTCATCGCTATCCTGTATCAACTGACCGGAGGGATCCGGGCATCCATGGGCTACTGCGGCTGCGGCACGATCGAGGACATGCAGGCCCGCGCCGAGTTTGTCGAGATCACTGCCTCGGGCGTACGCGAATCGCACGTCCACGATGTGCAGATCACCAAGGAAGCCCCGAACTATCGGGCCGAATGAGCCGGATGGACTCCCGTATTCCAGAGGCGCTCGCGCATGCCATGCTCGAATGGCGCCGAGATATTCACCGGCACCCCGAGCTGGGTCACGATGAGCACCGCACTGCCGACAAGGTCGCGCAACTGCTGCATGAATGGGGCATCGAGGCCCATGCTGCCTTTGGCGGGACCACCGGCGTAGTGGGCGTGGTACGAGGGCGTGCCGGCAGCGGCCCGACGATCGGCCTGCGCGCCGACATGGATGCCTTGCCCATGCACGAGCAAGCAGGCAGCCATGCACATCGCTCGCAGCGTGATGGTGTGGCCCATGCCTGCGGGCATGACGGGCATACCGCCATTTTGCTGGGCGTGGCCAATCGTCTGGCCCGCCAGGCCGATTTCGCGGGTACGGTGGTACTGGTCTTCCAGCCTGCCGAAGAGCCCCTGACCGGGGCGCAGGCGATGATCGAGGCAGGGCTGTTTCAGCAGTTTCCTTGCGACGAAATCTACGCCCTGCACAATAACAATTGCATCGGACTTGGGCAGGCGGGGGTGCGCACTGGGGCGATCCTGTCGGCCTGTGACCTGTTCGAGATCCATATCCAGGGCGTGGGTGGGCACGCGGCCATGCCGCAGCATACCGTTGATCCCATCGTCGTTGGGTCGGCACTGGTGCAGGCCCTGCAAAGCGTGGTCAGCCGAAACGTCAGCCCGCTGGAAACCGCCGTGCTCAGTGTCTGCCAATTCCAGGCGGGTAGCGCCATCAACGTGATTGCCGACCAGGCCGTATTGCGCGGGACGGTACGCACGTTGTCCCGTTCCGCTCAGACCCTGATGCTCGAACGCATGCA
>JAKDMO010000334.1 GCA_030452305.1 Alcaligenaceae bacterium
GACCGTGGGTGTGGTCACCAAGCCCTTCATGTTCGAAGGCAACAAGCGCATGAAGATGGCTGAAAATGGGATCAGCGAGCTGGGCAAGCACGTGCATTCGCTGATCGTTGTGCTCAATGAAAAGCTCTATGACCTGATGGATGACGATGCGACCCAGGAAGACTGCTTCCAGGCGGCTGACGATGTGCTGCACAACGCCTGCGCAGGGATCGCCGAGATCATCAACGTCGAAGGCAATGTGAACGTCGACTTCGAGGACGTGAAGACCATCATGGGCGAACAGGGCCAGGCCATGATGGGAACCTCGATTGCAGCCGGCGAGGACCGCGCACGTGTTGCGGCCGAACGCGCAATTGCCTGCCCGCTGCTCGAGGGCGTGGATCTGCATGGCGCACGTGGCATGCTGGTCAACATCACGGCAAGCCGTACCCTGAAAATGCGTGAAACCCGCGAAATCATGGACACCATCCGCAGCTACGCTGCTGAGGACGCAACCGTCATCTTCGGTACGGCCTACGATGAATCCATGGGTGAGAACCTGCGTGTCACCGTCGTGGCAACCGGCCTCGGGCGCCCCGCGTCCCGTCCGCAACTGGTGTCCGATTCGGACGAAGCCCGCCGCACCGGAACCGACGATCGTCTGGTCAGCACGCTGGATTACTCGAATGCAGAGATCCCTTCTGTGGTGCGCAATCCGCGCGGCAACGCATCCGCCCAAGTACGGGCTCTCGAGACTGCCGGGGTCGATCACTACGACATTCCGGCTTTCCTGCGCAAGCAGGCAGACTAACCCGAGCGCTTTTCGGCAGTCTGACTCTCACATATCAGCCGGCTTGTGAAAACTGGCTGAAGGCGCCTGGCGCGTACGCCTTTTTCCCCTGAAAGGTGTGCGCGCCTACGCACGAGCGATGCGCTTGATTTACATGATTTATTTCATATGAACATAGTGGAAACCCCGATAAACGGTTACAATGCCTGACCGAACGGCGTGACGACATGTCGCGTTCCGCCTCCAAAATTTCCAGATCTCATCATGCTTCGTCAACGAACCATCCAGAAATCGATTTCGACCAAGGGCGTTGGCCTACACTCAGGCCGCAGGGTTGAAATCACCCTGCGACCGGCCGCCCCGGATACCGGGATCGTGTTTCACCGCATCGATTTGCCCGATGTGGTGGATCTGCCCGCCCGTGCCGATTGCGTGGGCGATACGCGCATGGCGTCCGTGCTCCAGCAGGGCGATGTGCGGGTGTCTACCGTCGAGCACCTGATGTCCGCCCTGGCCGGGCTGGGCGTCGATAATCTGCACGTCGATCTGACCGCAGAGGAAGTGCCGATCATGGACGGTAGCGCAGGCACTTTCGTGTATTTGCTGCGCTCGGCCGGCCTTGAGGAACAATCGGCGCCCAAGCGATTCATCCGCGTGCTAAAGCCCGTCGAAGTCCGCGAGGGCGAAGGCGCGAACCAGAAATGGGCGCGGCTCGAACCTTACGACGGTTTTGCGCTGTCCTTTGCCATCGATTTCCGCCACCCGGCGATCGATTCCACGGCCAGTTTCGCCGAGGTCGATTTTGCCCGCGATTCTTACGTAAAGACCATCGCGCGCGCGCGCACTTTTGGCTTTGCCAGCGAGGTCGAGGCGCTGCGGTCCA
>JAKDMO010000152.1 GCA_030452305.1 Alcaligenaceae bacterium
CAAGCCGGTGCGGCCGATCAGCGGAATATTCGACGGTGTCGTCGGACGCAAGCCGGACCAGAACTGAACATTATCAAAATCGAGTGCGCTTGGGAACATCTCGCGCGCCCGCTGCACCAGATTATTACAACGACGTGTGTTCAGCGCCCGCGAGTAGCCGCCGATCTCGGCGGTGCCCGCCATGCGCAGCTGATCCCCCAAGCGGGAGAAAACAATTTTTGCACCCTGATCGATCAGGCTGACCTCGGGCGCCACCGCTGGATTGATCACCCGGAACGTGGCCGAATAGCCCTTGGCCGGGTACACCGGGCAGCTGATGCCCAGGGGGTTGACGATGTCCGGGCTGAAACTGCCCAGGGCCACCACGTAGGCATCGGCATGCAAGGGGCGGTACCAGCCGCCGGGTTCGATGACCTCGGCCACCGATACGCGCCCGTCGCCGGCCACCAGGCGGCTGAGCTGCGTATCGTAGCGAAAGACGACGCCTGCCTCGCGCGCGCGTTCCGCCAAGGCGCAGGTGAAGGCATGGACATCGCCGGATTCGTCCTCGGCGGTGTAATCCCCGCCCACAATGCCACTGCGCAGACCGGCCAAGGCAGGCTCGATGCGCACGACTTCGTCGGCATCCACGTCGCGCCGGCCGACCCCGAGCTCGCGCATCAGGGCCGCGCTGCGGCGGGCATGTTCGAGTTCGATCGGATCATGGTAGAACGCCAAAATACCGCGTTCCAAATGCTTGTATTCGATGCCCAACTCGGTGCGCATGCCCTGCAGCGTTGTGCGGCTGTACTGAGCCATATGCACCAGTGCGCGCATGTTCGACTCGAAACGCCCCGGCATGCACTCGCGCAGATACCAGGCACACCATAGCCACTGGCGCACACTGAGCTGCGGCGTGAACATCATCGGCGCATCCCGTCTGCCCAGCCAGCGCAATACCTTGCGCAAGGTATGCGGATTGGCCCAGGGTTCGGCATAGCAGACGGAAATCTGCCCGCCGTTGGCCTTGCTGGTTTCCTGGGCCGGGCCGCTGCGTCGCTCGATGACCTCGACCTCATGGCCGTCACGCGCCAACCACCACGCCGACGAGACACCAATGACGCCGCTGCCGAACACCGCTATTTTCATGATTCCTGCTCGGGATTCAGGACAGCCAGATCGGCCTGCGAAGTGAAGGCATCGGCGTAGAACTCACCGGCGGGCAGGCCGCAATCGCTTGTAAAGTCGCGGCGGGCGCTTTCCACCATGATCGGGGCGCCGCATGCATAGACCTGATGACCCGACAGGTCGGGAAAGTCTTCCATGACCGCCAAATGAACAAAGCCGCTGCGGCCCGCCCAGGCGTCCTCGGGCGTGGCCTCGGACACGACCGGAACATAGCGGAACCCGGGCAGTTGGGCTTCCCAGCCGCGCGCCAGCGCGTCCATGTACAGGTCCTTGGGCCTGCGTCCGCCCCAATACAGCGCCGCCGGGCGCGAAATTCCCTGGGCGATCATGTGTTCGATAATGGCCTTGATGGGTGCAAAACCCGTCCCGCTGGCCATGAATATGATGGGCTTGTCACTGTCTTCGCGTAGAAAGAACGAGCCGAACGGGCCCTCGATGCGCAGGATCTCGCGCTTGGCCATCCGGGTGTCGCCCGAACCAAAGACATGGCTGGTGAACACGCCGCCGGGCATATGGCGGATATGCAGACTGACCTTGGGTTCGTCGGATGACGGCGCGGCCATGGAATAGCTGCGACGCGCCCCGTCGCGCAGCATGAACTCCAGATACTGGCCGGGGTTGAAACCATAGGCCTCGGATGAGGGCAATTGCAGGTCCACCTGCATCACATCGTCAGCCAGGTGCTCCACCGCCAGAACGCGCACCGGCATCTTGCGGATCCGGATATCGCTTGCCAGATAAACCTCATGGGCCTCGATCACCAAATCCGAGCTGGGCCTGGCCTGGCACAAAAGGGTGTAGCCCTGGGCGAGGTCCTCGGGCGGCAGGATGTGCGCAGGCGCCGGCCCCGCATCATAATCACCCGACACCACCTTGCCGCGGCAGGTCGAACACGTACCCGTGCGGCAACTGTAGGGCAGCACCAGTCCTGCGGCAAGCGCCGCGTCGAGCACCGTTTGGCCGGATTCCAGCGCAAAGGTTTGCCCATCCGGAAGCACCGTGATCTTGAAGCTCATCAACCATCCAGAAATTGAACGACAGCCACCATTTTAGTCCGTGGGCCACAGGCTGGGCTGCTTGAACCTGAGCTCGAGCATCCGCCCCTTGCGCGCCCGTCGTCCCACATACTCGACCAGTGCCTGGGGATCCAGCACCCGCGTCGTGTCCCGCGCCCGATAGATACCGCGCAGCGCCACGCCCGCGGGACCCACTGCGGCCCATTGCGCGAGCTGGTCATCGGCATCCAGCCCCATCAGGATCGTGCCACGCCCGCCACCGGCCAGCGTCTTGAGTTCCTCCAGGGCCACGACCAGGAACTTGCCTTTCTTGGTCAGCATGGCCAGCGCGTGATCCTCGTCGCGCAGCATGATGGGTTTCAACAGCACATCGCCCTTGTCCACAGTGACAAACTGCTTGCCTGCGTGCTGGCGCGTACTCATGTCGCCAATGCGCGTCATGAAGCCATACGCCCCCCGCACGCCCAGCACGACGCGTTGTGCAGCCGGGCCGGCAACCATATGGACGATCCGGGCGCCCGGCTCGATTCCCACCATCGAGGTCACCGGCTGACCATCGCCGCGTGCCGAGGGCAGGTTGGCCACCGCCACGGTATACACCCTACCGGTATTGGACACGGCAATCAGCTCGTCGGTACTGCGACATTCGAGGGCGTCGTACAGCGCATCCCCCGACTTGAAATTGAATTGCGACGCATCGTGGCCGTGTCCCTGGCGGGCGCGCAGCCAGCCCTTTTGCGAGATGACGACTGTCACAGGCTCGTCGATCACCGGGGTTTCGAGCACGGCCTTGCCGGCCGCCTCGATCAGAGTGCGACGATCATCGCCATACTGCTTGGCATCGGCCTCGATCTCGCGGATGATCAGGCGACGAAAGGCCTCGGGGTTGTCCAGCAGCTCGCGCAGACCCGCCTGCTCTTCCCGGCGTTTGACCAGTTCCTGTTCAATGCGAAAGCCCTCAAGCCTCGCCAACTGGCGCAAGCGCATGTCCAGAATGTCGTCGGCCTGTCGCTCTGATAGATCAAAGCGCTGCATCAGCGCAGCGCGCGGCTCATCGGCCTCGCGTATGGTGTGGATGACCTCGTCTACATTCAAATAGACGATACTGCGCCCTTCGAGGATATGGATGCGATCCGTAACCTTGTCCAGACGGTGCTGCGTGCGGCGCGTGACCGTGGTCGAGCGAAACGCGAGCCAGGATTCGAGCACTTGGCGCAGGCTGCGCTGGCCGGGCCGCCCGTCGGTGTCGATACACACCAGATTGACGGGAACATTGCCCTCGAGCCCGGTCTGTACCAGCAGCATATTGACGAACTCATCGCGAGCGATGCGACTGGTCTTGGGCTCGAACACCAGCCGCACAGCGGCCTCTTTGCCGGACTCGTCGCGCACGGTATCAAGCATGCCCAGGATCAGGGCGCGGGTCTGCTGCTGCTCGGTGCTGAGGCTTTTCTTGCCGGTGCGCGGCTTGGGGTTGGCCGCAGCCTCGATACTTTCGAGCACCTTCTGGGACGAGGTGCCGGGTGGCAGCTCGGTCACGACCAACTGCCATTGACCCCTGGCCATGTCCTCGAAATGCCAGCGCGCACGGGCCTTGATGGCGCCGCGCCCCGTCGCGTAGATCTGGGCGATGTCCTCGGGCGAGGAAATGATCTGCCCGCCCCCAGGAAAATCCGGGCCTGGAACCAGGGCGTAGAGCGCTTCGTCGCTCAGTGAGGGTTTCTTCAGCAGCGCCACGCAGGCCTTGGCGATCTCGCGCAAATTGTGCGATGGGATCTCGGTCGCCATGCCCACTGCAATGCCCGAGGCCCCATTCAGCAGCATCACCGGCAGGCGCGCAGGCAAGCAGACGGGCTCGTGTTGGCTGCCATCATAGTTCGGTATGAAATCAACCGTGCCTTCGTCAAGCTCGTCGAGCAGCAAGCGGGAAAACGGCGTCAGGCGCGCCTCGGTGTATCGCATGGCGGCCGCATTGTCGCCGTCGCGCGATCCGAAATTTCCCTGGCCATCCACCAGGGGATAGCGCAGCGCGAAGTTCTGCGCCATACGCACCATGGCGTCATAGGCCGCCTGGTCGCCATGTGGGTGATATTTGCCCAGCACATCGCCCACCACCCGGGCCGACTTGACCGGGCGCGACGTGGGGCCCAGGCCCATGGCATCCATCGCGTACAAAATACGACGCTGTACGGGCTTTTGCCCATCGGACACCTCGGGCAGGGCCCGGCCGCGCACAACCGACACCGCATAATCCAGATAGGCCTGCTCGGCAAACTGCGCCAGCGTCAGGCTCTCGTCGTCGTGTTGAAAGGGTAAATCCTGTGTTGCATCCATTGTGTCGTTAACCTAGATATCGATTTCAGCCAGATTGCCTTTTTCTTCGAGCCAGCTGCGGCGCTGGGCGGCTTCGCCCTTGCCCATCAGCATATTGAACATCTGGCGCGTGTCGTCGGTGCCCGGCTCGCCATAGCGCACCGGCGCCAGGCGGCGTGTATCGGGGTTCATCGTGGTATCCCAGAGCTGCTCGGCGCTCATCTCGCCCAGGCCCTTGAACCGACTGATGCGCCAGCCCCCTTCACGCAGGCCTTCAGCTCGCAGCTTGTCCTGCACGGAATCGAGCTCGGCCTGATCCAGGCAGTAGACCTTGCGCGCGGGGCGCTTGCCGGCTGCCGGCACGTCCACACGAAACAAGGGCGGGCGGGCCACATGGATATGCCCTGCCTCGATCAGGCGTGGAAAATGCCGCAGGAACAAGGTCAGCAGCAGGACCTGAATGTGCGAGCCATCGACATCGGCATCCGACAGGATACAGATGCGCCCATAGCGCAGGCCCGACAGATCCACCGTGTCCTGGGCGCCGTGCGGATCCACCCCTATGGCCACGGAAATGTCATGGATCTCGGTATTGCCGAACAGGCGATCCCGGTCGACTTCCCAGGCGTTCAGGATCTTGCCGCGCAAGGGCAGGATCGCCTGGAATTCCTTGTCGCGCCCCATCTTTGCCGAGCCCCCGGCCGAATCGCCCTCGACCAGAAAAAGCTCGGTGCGCTGTGGATCATCGGACTCGCAATCCGTCAGCTTGCCGGGCAGCACCGCCACACCCGAGACCTTTCGCTTTTCGACCTTGCGGGCCGCGCGGCTACGGGCCTGAGCCTGGCCGATTGCGAGCTCGGCCAGTCGCTTGCCAAACTCGACATGGGCGTGCAGCCAGAGTTCCAGCGCATTGCGCACAAAACCGCTGACCAGGCGCACTGCATCGCGGCTGTTCAGACGCTCTTTGATCTGACCCTGGAACTGGGGGTCCAGCACCTTGGCCGACAGCACGAAGCTGGCGCGCGCAAAGACGTCTTCGGGCAGCAGCTTGATGCCCTTGGGCACCAAGTTGTGCATTTCGGCAAAGGACTTGACGGCATTGAACAGACCGTCGCGCAGGCCCGCCTCGTGGGTACCCCCAGCCGTGGTAGAGATCAGGTTGACATAGGATTCCCGCAGCACCGAGCCTTCCAGCGTCCAGCCCACCACCCAGCGGGCCCCTTCCCCCGCCGCATAGTGCTCGTCGTCATCGCCTGCGTACTGCTCGCCCTCGAACAGCGGCACGATGCTCTCGGCATCGCCCAGGGCCTCCTCCAGGTAGCCGCGCAGACCCGATTCGTAGTGCCATTCGCGCACTTCGCCCGACTTTTCGATATGCAGGCTGACCCGGGTGCCGCTCAACAAGACAGCCTTGCTGCGCAGCGCGTGCACCAGTTCGCCCATGGGCAGGTGAGCACTGTCGAAATACTTGGGATCAGGCCAGACGCGTACGCGGGTCCCGCTGCGGCGTCGCCCTACCGTTCCCGTCTGGGTCAGGGGCTCGACCACATCGCCCCCGGCAAACACGATGCGATGCTTGTGCCCATCGCGCCATACTGTGACCTCCATGCGGGTGGACAAGGCATTCGTGACCGAGACCCCGACCCCATGCAGACCGCCTGAAAAGGCATAGGCCCCGCCGATGGTCTTGTCGAATTTGCCGCCCGCATGCAGGCGCGTAAAGACCAGCTCGATGACCGGCACGTGCTCATCGGGATGCAGGCCCACGGGGATCCCGCGCCCGTCATCCTCGATCGACACGCTACCGTCGGCATGCAGTGCGACCTCGATTTTTGTGCCGAATCCGGCCAGCGCCTCGTCTGCGGCATTGTCGATGACCTCTTGCAGGATATGCAGCGGGTTATCGGTGCGTGTGTACATCCCGGGCCGCTGGCGCACGGGTTCCAGCCCCTTGAGCACCTGGATCGAGGCTTCGTCATAGCGTGTGGTAGCCAATATTGTTCCAGCAACTAGAGTAATGAACGCTGCGTATTTTACGGACTTCGCCGGATGGCCGGTGAATCGTTCGCGCAACAGTACCCCGGACATCGGGGCCGCAGCAGTGTTATGCTTGGTTAAAATA
>JAKDMO010000335.1 GCA_030452305.1 Alcaligenaceae bacterium
CGTATTCCGCTTGGCCGATCGTATCTCGGTGCTGGTGTCCGGCCGGGTGATCGCCAGCGGTACGCCGGATCAGATTCATGACAATCAGGACGTGCGGCGCGCCTACCTGGGTGATGAACTGGAAGGCGTGGCGTCATGAGCGCCCTGCTGGAAGTCGAACACATCCAGACCGCCTACGGCCCCAGTCAGGTGCTGTTCGACCTGAATTTTGAAATAGGCGATGGCGAAGTCGCCTCCCTGCTGGGTCGCAACGGCATGGGTAAAACCACCACCGTGCGTTCCGTTATGGGCCTGACCCCGGTGCATCAGGGGCGGATACGTTTTCGCGGCGAGCGCATCGATGCCCTGGCCTCCAACCGCATCGCCCGCATGGGCATCGCCGTCGTGCCCGAGGGTCGGCGTATTTTTCCAAACCTGAGCGTACGCGAAAACCTGCTGGCCTTCGCGGCCAATCGCAATGCATCCGGCGAACCCTGGACCCTGGATCGCGTCTATCACCTGTTTCCCGGCCTGCAGGTACGTGACCGGAACATGGGCGGTCAGCTGTCCGGAGGCGAGCAGCAAATGCTGGCCATCGGCCGGGCCCTGATGACCAACCCTCACCTGCTGATCCTGGACGAAGCCACCGAGGGTTTGGCGCCCCTGATCCGCGAAGAAATCTGGCGCTGCCTCGACACCCTGCGCAGCCAGGGGCAGAGCATCCTGATCATAGACAAATACGTGCAACGCCTGATCCGTCTGGCCGACCGGCACACCATCATCGAACGCGGCCGCGTCGTGTGGCAGGGTGGATCAGGCGAGTTGAACCGCGAGCCGGAGTTGTGGCAGCGGTATATCGGGGTGTGAGGTCCTCGCCCGATGTCGTGCGCGACTTGGTCCTGGGCTTCATCCCTGATGAGTGGCTACACAGCCTGGATTACAGCACCCTGGAAAAAATGCCTGGCAGCTACGTGGCCGACGACCTGCGTCAGCGTGCCGATGATGTCATCTGGCGGGTGCGCGCGGGACGCGAGTGGGTGTATCTGTACCTGTTGATCGAGTTCCAGAGCACGGTCGATACGTGGATGTCCGTACGTGTGATGACCTACGTGGGCCTGTTGTACCAGGATCTGATCCGTGGCGGCCAGGTGTTAAAGGGCGGGCAACTACCCCCGGGGCTGGTGGCGGGCTACCTGCCTCGGTTAAAGTACTTGCTGATCGACGAAAACGAGGTCAGCCCGGTTGATCTCAGACAGGCGCGAAACCTGATGGCTGCAATTATTCAGGTAGAACGCCCCGATAGCGATCAGGCGCTGCTGCGGTTGATTGATTTGCTGAGTGACTGGCTGGAGGGCAATCCCGAACTACGCCGCACCTTTGCGATCTGGATACGTGCGGTCGTATTGCGGCAAAGCCGTCACACCCTGGTGCTGCCCAAGGTACGCGACTTGAAGGAGCTGAAAATGACACTGGCCGAACGATTTGATGCCTGGGCCCAGCAGTACGAAGAGAAGGGCATGGAAAAAGGTCTAGAGCAGGGTCTGGAAACAGGTATCGCCCAAGGCGAAGCCTTGGTCTTGCAGCGGCTGTTGGCCAAACGCTTTGGCCCACTGCCATCGGACGCTGTGCAAATGATTTCATCGGCATCCCCACAACAGGTTGAGAC
>JAKDMO010000336.1 GCA_030452305.1 Alcaligenaceae bacterium
GTCCACTGCATTGAAAGACACCGGCCGCAATCAGCACCAATCCGCCGAGCACGGGGCTGGTGCTGACCATCATCGGCGAAAGCAGCGCCGCCTTATGCAGCCCCCATTGGGCCAGTGTTGCGGCCAGGCTGAAGCCACTCCATACGATCACATACCCCGCAAGAAAGGCCGCGGTCGGCACCACGACGCTTTCTTGCGCCTGACGGTGGCGAATGGTGGCGAAGACGAGAATCATCGGGGACGCGGAGGGCACCATCATGCCCATCATCATCACTGCCCACATCAGCAGCATTAGTGCAAAGTCGACCGTTCCCCAGGGGTGCCATTGGGGCATGGTCATGCCTGGCATTGGCATTGGCATTGCGTTCATCTGCGGCGTCAGATATACCAAGTAAGTCCAGGACAGCGCGGTGATGCCTGCGAGCCCGCACAGCACAATGCGCCGGTCACGGCGGTGAATCGCGTTCAAGTCAATGGCGGGCATCCCGTGCAGGACGTATTGATTCGCCTATGCGTCCTGATAGGTAAACGGAGAGTGGAAGCCGCTCTTGTTGCTGAACTTCCAGCTTAGACCGTGATCGTGGTAGTGCGCTTCTTTTGAACGAGATACGACCCCGGTGTGGCCGGGGGCGATGCACAGGGGGTGGTTACTGATGTTCACTGCCGACCCGCCCTGGCCTTCGATATTCTCGATGGTGGCCCCCGCGATGTCTCCCATTTGCAGGCTGTGTTGCTTGCCGTTGGCCTGAAAGGTCATCGGAGCGTTCTTCACGCCAATTACCTCCCCGATGTGCGAAGCGAGCATGGCGGGATGCCCGCCCACCTTGCCGGCAAAGATTTGCGTCAACGCGTCGCGCTGAGTGTCATTGGCCTTGTCGTCCAGGTAGAGCGCAACCTTCCACTTTACTTGCGCCATGTGTCCGGGCGAGTGTACTGCCAGGGCCACGTTCAGTCCGTCCAGTTTCACATCATCGAAGCTTCCGTGGTCAATGTGCCAGGCAACGAGCGCGGTGCAGTCCCCGTCGCTGGGCGCGCTCAGGAACAGGCATGGACATGCAGCTTCGCAGTTGCATGCCTCGAAGTAGCTGCCTTTCAGATTCCAGTTTGTCATGGTTAAACCCCTCTAGAACGCGCCCTCGATAATTACTATATACGCCGTGTTTTGCCTAAAATCAACCCCGCAAACCCTAACGCTTACGCTAGATTTCTACACAACCGGACGATGTCCAGTTTCGGTAGGCACCAACACAGTTTCAGTAAGCATTTTGTCAGTTTTTATGATTTAGAAACTTATCTTGACACCATTGTCACGCGGAGTAACCTTAGAATTACCGCCCCTTGTACACAAGAATACAAGGAAAATAAAAGGAGAGCTTCTATGGTCTCAAATCATAAGCGCTGGATGCGTGCCTTCGTCGCCGCCACAACTGTCGGCATACTTTCTACGGCAGCAAATGCAGTTGCTGCCGACAAAGAACTCGCAATAGTTACCTCATTCGCCGCAGACCAAACTCAGGTATTCAAACAGGCTTTCAAGAAAGCGTACCCAGACATCAATGTCAACATCATCAACAAGGGTACCGCTGCCGGAGTAAAGTACCTGCAGGAAACGGCTGGCAACAATAAAACGGATCTGTTCT
>JAKDMO010000002.1 GCA_030452305.1 Alcaligenaceae bacterium
TGCCCCGGCGTCAGGTTCGAGGTATCGATGACGTGTTCCTGATCCCTGAGCGAGGCCAGCAGTTCGCGTTCGATATCGATACATTCCTGCAGGGATGGGCTGCGACCTTCGCGTTGCAGCCGGTTGGTCAGGGGGTGGCGGCGCCGGGATTCGGAATAGCGCTGCTGCAGGGTGTGGTCGTCGGCATCCAGGAAGATCACGCGCAGCGATGTGCCCATGGCGCGCAGACTGGTCAGTATGCCGGGCAGTTCATCCAGATCGCCTGGCGTGCGCACATCGATGGCTACCGCCACGCGCTCTAGCCCGCCATCGCGCGCGTCCGCCAGGAATTCGTGCAGAAAACGCACGGGCAGGTTATCGACGCAGGTATAGCCCGTGTCTTCGAGCAGCCTGAGCCCGACCGATTTGCCTGAGCCCGAGATGCCTGTGATCAGTACGACATTCAGCATGGTGGTTCGCGGTGTGCCGCAGTGGGGAATCGTTGGGTCATGGCTTGGGCTCGCGGCTGTTTTCCATGATTGCCAGGGCCTGGCGTTCGATAAAGTCGCCCATGGTATCGATTCCGCGCAGGGTCAGGATCGTGTTGCGCACTGCAGCCTCGACCAGCACGGCCAGGTTGCGGCCGGCCGCGACTTGTAGCATTACCCGGCGGATGGGGATGCCGAGCACGTCCTGGTATACGTCCTGGGTAGGCAAACGCTCGAACGAGTCCGAGGTCATGCGTATCAGGTTCACGATCAGTTTGATCTTCATTTTTCGGCGTACCGAGGTTTCGCCGAAGATCGTGCGGATATCCAGTAGGCCCAGGCCGCGTACTTCCAGCAGATTTTGCAGCAACGGCGGGCACTGCCCCTCGACAAAATTCGGTGCCGTGCGGGAAAGTTCCACCGCATCATCGGCAACCAGTCCATGCCCGCGCGAGATCAGCTCCAGGGCCAGTTCGCTTTTGCCCAGTCCCGATTCGCCGGTGATCAGTACCCCCAGCCCGAGCACGTCCATGAATACGCCGTGTACGGTCGTTTTGGGGGCCAGGCGCTTGCCCAGATAGCCCCGCAGCAGGTCGATGACCTGTGAGGCGTCCAACGGGGTGCCGACCAGCGGCATACCGTATTCCAGGCAAAATTCACGCAGATCGTCGGGGGCGGCAATGCCGGCAGCCAGGACGATGGCGGGCACGCCGCCTGCGACCAGGTCTTCGAGATGGTGGCGCCTGCGCTTGGCCTCGAAGCGGCAGTAGTAGGATAGCTCCTCATTGCCGAAAACCTGGATGCGCGAAGGGTGGATGAAGTTCAGGTGGCCGATCAGGTCAGCCGCCGAAGTGGTCATTTCGGGGATCAGGCGCTGGCCTGCGGCGTCCTTTCCTGCAATCCAGGTAAAGGCAATCTTGTCGGTGTTGTCACGAATCAGATCTAGAGTAGTCAGCATGGTCGGACGTCTGGGCAGTCTGCCCGGTCAGGAGCACGTGATGGACCTCTTCGATATCCTGGGATTGGGACAAGACCTGGCGTACGGTCTGGTCGGACATCAGTCGTGCAATTTCCGCAAGCAGGTCCAGGTGCAGTTGGGTGGCTGTTTCGGGGATCAGCAGGCAGAATAGCAGACTGGCCGACCGCCCGTCGCTGGCGTCAAAGCGCACTGGCTCGGCCAAGCGGATGAAGGCGGCGTGGGGTTCGCGCAAGTCCTTCAGGCGCCCGTGCGGAATGGCGACGTCGTGGCCAAGCGCGGTCGAACCCAGGCGTTCACGGGCGATCAGGCTGTGGAATACCGCAGTGCGTGCCACGCCGTGGTTGTTTTCGAAAAGCAGGCCCGCTTGCTCGAATGCTCGCTTCTTGCTGGTGGCAGCCAGATCCAGAATGATATTCGTTTGCGGCAAAATGCGTGGCGTCAGATTCATGGCAACATTATAGGAGTCAACGATTCCCAAGTGTGGGCGGAGCAGGCACCGCTCATAATTATGGCCTCAATACGTATGATTGAGGCCATAACGCTCGTCGTGGCCGGAGGATCCGGCCCGCGGGATTACTCGACGACGACTTCCTGCCGTTTTGGCGGCTCGTGTGAGTAGTCTTGTGCTTTGGTCTTGTATTTGATCACCTGGCGGTCGATCTTGTCGGAGAGAAGATCGATTGCAGAATATAAATTCTCGTCACTGGCTGCGCAGTGGATATCCTTTCCGGGTACCCGCATTGTGATTTCCGCAGTGTGCTTTAGGTGCTCTATCGAGAGCATGACCTGGGTGTCTATGACATTATCGAAATGTCGCGAGATCCTGGATAGTTTGTTCAGGGCATACTCGCGAATGGCGGGTGTGATTTCCAAATGACGACCGCTGATGCTCAGGTTCATATTCGAGGCTCCTTACAAGGAAAAGACCGCGTCCTGCGACGCAAATACACTTGGGTTCGTCCTCCTGAAAGTGGATGGTCAGTCCAGTGTACCGCGTGGGCCCGGTAAAGCAAATGCATCCCGCCGGGCCCGTCACATCTTGAAATTCTTGCCTAGGTAGACCTGCCTGACGGCCTCGTTGTCGATGATTTCACTGGGGTGGCCCTTGGTCAGGACGGTGCCTGCGCTGATGATGTAGGCGCGGTCGCAGATCCCCAGCGTTTCGCGCACGTTGTGATCGGTGATCAGCACACCGATGCCCCGGCCCCTGAGGAATTGCACGATACGCTGGATTTCGATCACGGCGATCGGGTCGACGCCGGCAAAGGGCTCATCCAGCAGGATGAAGCGCGGGTGTGTAGCCAGGGCCCGTGCAATTTCGACCCGGCGCCGCTCGCCTCCGGACAAGGACACCGCCATGTTTTTGCGGATGTGGTCGATCTGCAGTTCCTCGATCAGGGTTTCCAAGCGTTCCCTGATGTCGCGGCGCGAGAGCGCACGCCCGTCGTCGCCAAGTTGCAGTTCGAGCACGGCCTGGATGTTTTCCTCGACCGTCAGGCGCCGGAATACCGATGCATCCTGTGGCAGGTACGACAGGCCCAGGCGTGCACGCTTGTGCATCGGTATATAGGTGATGTCGTGGCCGTCGATTTCGATGCGGCCGGTATCGGTGGGAATCAGCCCGACAATCATGTAGAAACTGGTGGTCTTGCCCGCGCCATTGGGGCCGAGCAGCCCAACGACTTCGCCGCTTTCCACCGATAGCGAGACGTCCTTGACGACGGCCCGTTTGCCGTATGTCTTGCCCAGGCCCGTGGCTCGCAGGACGCCGTGGGTGGATGGTTTGACGGTGTCGGAAGGTTCAGCTGGATCCAGGTCTGGGGAGTGGGCCGCCATCAGGGTTTGGCCTTGCTTTTGGCGCATTCCGCCATTGCTTGGTCGGCCTTTGCGCGGGGCTGCGCCAGCGAGCGCACGCGCCCATCGGGTGCCGCCGATCCGGCACCGCCAAAGGCCTCGTACGTGCCGGTATTCTGGTGATAGATCACTCGCTCGCTGCGGATGTTGTCCAGCGCCTTGCCGCAAATATAGCGGGTGACAATGGCCTGGCCGATGATTTCAATCTCGCCGGTCTTGCCGTTATATTCCGCGCGCAGGCCGCTGCCCTTGATGACTTCGAACTTTTCCGGGTTTTCCTGTCGTATGTGCACCAGCCCGGATTTGGCCGATGTGGCCGTGCCGTGCTGATTGCCATCGGCATCTTCGCGGGTGACCAGCTTGTCAGAGCGCAGTGTCATGGGCCCGCGCGTCAGGATCACGTTGCCCGTAAAGACGCTTTCACGCTTGATGTCGTCATAGTGCAGGGTGTCCGACAGGATCAGGGTGTCAGGTTCCGGCGGCTGAGACCCGGATGTCTGTGCCTGAGCCGGCAGGGCGGCGATCAGGCCGGCGCAAAAGGCCAGGCAGTAAAGGATGGTCTTGTTCATGGTTGAGCCTTGGGTGAAGGTCCTGTGTCTTGTGACGGCTGCCGGTCTTCGCCGGATATCTTGACATCGCTGGAAGAATAGACGATCAGTTGGCGGCTGCGGTTGTTATAGCGCATGCCGGTTCCGCGCAGGGTCGAGTGGCCGTTGATGACCACTGCGGGCTTGTCAGTGTAGACCAGATCCTCGTCGGGCTTGAGCGTCAGTTGGTCGCTGCGCACATCCAGAGCGTTGCGGTCCGGGCCGGCCGGCCGATGCAGGTGTGCGTGCCCGGTCATGACGATGCGCGTGCCGTTCTGGTCCAGTACGGCACGGTCTGAGGTGCCGACGGTGATTGGGGTGTCGGGTTTCTGGCTCACGGCGCGTGCGTCGGTGATTTCGTATGAATCGGTATCCGGAAAATGATTCATGCTGGAGCCTTCGAGGCGGTCGGACGCGATGCCCTCTGGGTTTGTGAGGACCATGACGAAGCTGTCGGACCAGGAATCGCGCTCGTGCGTGATCCGGCGCGGTGGATCGATCTGGATCGAGCGCAGCGTGTAGTCAGACGCCCACCATGTGCCTGCGACCAGCAGGATCAGCAGCAATACTGCTGTGATGCTTGGGATGCGGTCTTTCATGGCCTGAGCACACCTATTGGATGGCGCCGCCCAGGGGCGAGAGCCGGGCGCTGAAGCACGCACCCAGGCGGCCTTGTGCCGCAAGGATCAGGTCACAGCATTCCCGCACGGCCCCTGCGCCGCCTTCGCGCGTGGCCACCCAGTGCGCGGCCTGGCTGATATAGAAAGGGGCATTCGGAACCGTAGCGGCAAACCCCACGCGCTGCAGGACTGCCAGGTCGATGATGTCGTCGCCCATGAAGCCCAGATCGCCCATGGCCAGGCCTGATTCATGGGCCAGCGCCTCAAGCGATTCGACCTTGTCGCGTACGCCCTGCACCACCGGGGCAATGCCCAGCTCGGCGGCGCGTCGTGCGGTGATCGGGCTTTCGCGCCCGGTCACCCAGGCAATCTGGACCCCCTGCTCCCGCATCAGGCGCAGGCCGTGGCCATCAAGTGCATTGAACCGCTTCAGCGTCTCGCCATGTTCGCCATACCAGAGGCTGCCGTCGGTCAGGATGCCATCCACATCGAAAACCATCATGCGCACGGCGCGGGCACGATCGCGCACGGCCGGGGCGATGCGGGCCATGATTTGTGCTTCGACGGGATGCGAAAAACCGGCTTGTTCATCCATCAGATCACCTTTGCGGCAAGGAGGTCGTGCATATGTAATGCTCCCAATAATAGCCCGTCATCGTCGAGCACCAGCATTTGGTTGAGCTTGTGGGCGTCCATCTGGCTGGCCGCTTCGATAGCCGGGGCGCCGGGGCTGACGGACTTCGGGTGGCGGCTCATGCCTTCGGTGACCGGCAGCTTGCGGATGTCGCCGTACCGCGCGATGACCCGGCGCAGATCACCGTCGGTAAAGATCCCGATGGGGTGGCGCTGCGCATCGACCACGATCGTCATGCCCATGCCCTTTGAACTCATTTCGGCCAGCGCATCAGGGATCAGGGCCTGCTCGAGGACGATGGGCAGGGCGGCGCCGTGGCGCATGATGTCGCTGACCGAGGTCAGCAGGCGGCGGCCCAGTGCCCCACCCGGATGCGAGCGTGCAAAGTCGTCCTGATTAAAGCCGCGCGCCTCAAGGCAGGCCACGGCAATCGCATCGCCCAGCACCAGTGCCGCCGTTGTGCTGGCAGTGGGTGCCAGGTTCAGCGGGCAGGCTTCCTGGGCGACCGCAGCGTCCAGCGCCAGGTCGGCGTTCTGTGCCAGTTCCGATTCCGGGTTGCCTGTGATGGCGATGATGCGGGTGCCCATGCGTTTGGCTACGGACAGGATCGTAATGAGTTCCTGGGCCGATCCGGAGTACGAGATCGCCAGCAGAATATCCTGGCCGGTCAGCATACCCAGATCGCCATGGATGGCCTCGGCGGCATGCATGAAAAATGCAGGGGTGCCCGTCGAGGCCAGCGTGGCCGCGATCTTGCGGGCGATATGCCCCGATTTGCCAATACCCGTGACGACCACCCGTTCGCGACAGGTCAGAATCATCTGCACGGCTTCGACGAATCGGTCGTCGAGCCGGCCCCGCAAGGCCTGCAGCGCAGCGATCTCGATGTCGAAGCTGTGTTGGGCTGAGGCGCGGATGTCTTCGGCGCGAGCGTGTGGACGTGTATTCATCCGGTGATTTTAAGCGCTTACGCCCGGCCCGGGTGGGGCATGGCGGGTGACTCTGCAGATGCGCCTTCAGAAATAAGCCCGATTCGATGCGCCGCTGGTGTCGCAGCTTGTTAAACTGAGGCCGCAACGACTTGTCTTTTTGGACTGATTCCATGAATACCGATCCGGCCCAGTATATTCGCGACACGATACGTACCGTGCCCGATTGGCCCAAACCTGGGGTGATGTTTCGCGACATTACCCCGATTCTGCAGGACCCGCGCTCGTTCCGGGTACTGATTGACCTGTTTGTCTATCGCTATATGCGTCAGCGCCTGGACCTGGTGGCCGGGGTGGATGCGCGCGGCTTCATCGTCGGCTCGGTGCTGGCCTACGAGCTGAACCTGGGGTTTGTGCCTGTGCGGAAAAAAGGCAAGTTGCCGTATCGCACCGTTGCCGAGGAATATTCCCTGGAATATGGCAACGCATCGGTCGAGATGCATACCGATTCGGTGCGCCCCGGTCAGCGCGTGCTGCTGATTGACGATCTGATTGCTACGGGCGGCACCATGATGGCCGCCGCGCGCCTGCTGCAGCGTTTGGGGGCCAATGTGGCCGAGGCTGCTGCAATTATCGAACTGCCCGAGCTGGGCGGCTCGAAGGCTGTGCGCGACACCGGTCTGCCCGTCTATACGGTGTGCGCGTTCACCGAGGACGATCGCGGCGCGGCCGCCTAAACCAGAACCCGTTCGATGCCGCCTGCGTTCGCGTCGCGCACGTAGTCGGGCATCCAGTGTTCGCCCAGCAGGTGGCGGGCCATCTCGATCACGATGTAGTCCGCCTTCATCCCTGTATCCGCCTCGTAGCGTACCAGGCCCTGCAGACACGATGGGCAGGATGTCACCAGCTTGACCTCGCCCTGAAAGCCGTCGGCGCGGATGGTTTCGGTGTTCCTGGCCAGTTCCTCTTGCTTGCGAAAGCGCACCTGGGTCGAGATATCCGGGCGCGAGACCGCAAGCGTGCCCGATTCGCCGCAGCAGTGCTCGGTCTTCAGGGCATTGTTCTCACCGAGCAGTGATTTCACCGTTTTCATCGGATCCTGCTGCTTCATCGGGGTGTGGCATGGGTCGTGATAGATATAGCGCACGCCTTCGACGCCCTGGATGTCCAGGCCTTTTTCCAGCAGATACTCGTGAATGTCGATCAGCCGGCAGCCCGGAAAGATCTTGTCGAATTCGTAGCTTTCCAGTTGGTCATAGCAGGTTCCACAGCTGACGACTACGGTCTTGATGTCCAGGTAGTTCAGCGTGGTCGCCATGCGGTGGAACAGCACGCGGTTGTCGGTCACGATCTTGTCGGCTTTTTCGGTCAGGCCGTTGCCGCGCTGCGGGTAGCCGCAGCACAGGTAGCCGGGCGGCAGCACGGTCTGCACCCCGGCATGCCAAAGCATGGCCTGGGTGGCCAGCCCCACCTGCGAGAACAGGCGTTCGGACCCGCAGCCGGGAAAATAGAATACCGCCTCGGTGTCCGGGGAAGTCGTCGCCGGATTGCGGATGATGGGGACGTAATCGGCGTCCTCGATGTCCAGCAGCTTGCGCGCGGTCTGCTTGGGCAGGCCGCCGGGCATTTTCTTGTTTACAAAATGGATGACCTGCTCGCGTACCGGCGCCTTGCCGACCGTGGCGGGCGGGTGTGTGGTCTGCTTTCCGGCCGGCCGGGCGAGCAGATCGTGTGCGATGCGCTGGGCCTTGTAGCCCATGCCGATCATGGCCGTGCGCGTGGCCTTGATGACGCGCGGATCCTTGGCGTTCAGAAAGAACATGGATGCCGCCGTGCCCGGGTTGAACGATTTCTTGCCCATGTGGCGCAGCAGCGATCGCATCTCCATCGATACGTCGCCGAAATCGATGTCCACCGGACAGGGGTTATAGCATTTGTGGCACAGCGTGCAGTGATCGCCGACGTCCTCGAATTCCTCCCAGTGCCGCAGGCTGACGCCGCGCCGCGTCTGCTCTTCGTACAGGAAGGCCTCGATCAGCAGTGAGGTGGCCAGGATCTTGTTGCGCGGCGAGTACAGCAGGTTGGCGCGCGGGACGTGGGTGGCGCAGACCGGCTTGCATTTCCCGCAGCGCAGGCAGTCCTTGATCGCGTTCGAGATTGAACCGATTTCGCTGCGCTGCATGATCAGCGATTCGTAGCCCAGCAGGTTGAAGCTGGGTGTCCAGGCCTGGCTCAAGTCGGCGCCGGGCATCAATTTCCCGGCATTGAAGCGCCGGTCCGGATCGACGCGCTGTTTGTACGCCTGGAACGGGGCCAGTTCGTCTGCGGTCAGGAATTCGTATTTCGTCAGGCCAATGCCGTGTTCCCCCGAGATCACGCCATCCAGGCTGCGTGCGATGCCCATGATGCGGGCCACCGCAGCGTTGGCTTCGCGCAGCATCTCGTAGTCATCCGAGTTGACAGGGATATTAGTATGCACATTGCCGTCGCCTGCGTGCATGTGCAGCGCGACGAACACGCGGCTTTTCAGGATGCGGTCGTGGATGGCCTGCAGTTCGGCCAGCACGGCGGCGAAATCCGCTCCGGCGAAATAACGCTCCATGGGGGCGCGAATCTCGGTTTTCCATGACACGCGTAGCGTGTGATCCTGGACCACATCAATGACGCGGGCCTCGGGCTGTGCCACCAGGCGTTCCTGCAGGGCGGGCAACTGCTCTGTCAGGCCCGGCTTTTCGAGCATATCCAGGCTGTCGGCGACCCGGTCATCCAGATGGTCCAGCAACCAGGTCCAGCGTTCACGCACCGCACGCAGGGTGGCGAGTGCATCCGGAATGCGCTGGGCCAGGATCTCGGCGCGGGTGTGTTCCACATCGTCGTGGTCCTCGACCTTGCCCATGGGCAGGTCACCACTCAGGAAGGTTTCCAGCGCATCGATCAGCCGCAGCTTGTTGCGCGTGGACAGTTCAATATTGATGCGTTCGATCGCATCGGTGTATTCGCCCATGCGATCCAGCGGAATCACCACGTCTTCATTGATCTTGAAGGCGTTGGTGTGGCGCGCGATGGCGGCCGTGCGTGCGCGGTCCAGCCAGAATTTTTTACGGGCCTCTACGCTGACCGCGATGAACCCCTCGCCGTGGCGTGAGTTGGCAATGCGCACAACCTCGCTGGCGGCATGGGCGACAGCTGCGTCATCATCACCCACGATGTCGCCGATCAGTACCATCTTGGGCAGGGCGCCGCGTTTGCTTTTGGTGGCATAGCCCACGGCGCGCAGATAGCGTTCGTCCAGGTGTTCCAGCCCCGCGAGGATGGCGCCGCTCGCGAGTCCCTTGGTGTCCAGATAGTGCTTGACCTCGACGATGGACGGCACGGCATCGCGTGCCTGGCCAAAGAACTCCATGCAGACCGTTCTGGTATGCCCGGGCATGCGGTGCAGGATCCAGCGCGCGGCCGTGATCAGGCCGTCGCAGCCTTCCTTTTGCACGCCGGGCAGGCCGGACAGGAATTTGTCGGTGACGTCCTTGCCCAGGCCCGCCTTGCGAAAACGCCGCCCCTCGATACACAGAATTTCGGATTTCAGCAGGCTGCGGCCAGGTGGCTTGGCACCGTCGAACCATTTCAGTTCGAAGCGCGCCTCCGGAGCGTCGTGGATCTTGCCCAGATTGTGGTCCAGTCGCGTGACTTCCAGCCAGTTTCCCTGGGGATCGACCATGCGCCACCAGGCCAGGTTGTCGAGTGCGGTGCCCCACAGCACGGCTTTCTTGCCGCCGGCGTTCATCGATACATTGCCACCCACACAGGACGCATCGGCCGAGGTCGGGTCTACGGCGAACACTTGCCCCGCCGCCTCGGCTGCCTCGGCCACCCGGCGTGTGACCACGCCTGCTCCGGTCAGGATTGTGTGGGCGGGTTCGTCCACGCCCGGCAGCGCGACCGCCTCGACCGGACCGATGGCGTCGAGCTTTTCCGTGTTGATGACCGCCGAGCGCCAGGTCAGCGGAATCGCCCCGCCCGTATAGCCGGTGCCGCCCCCGCGCGGGATGATGGTCAGGTTTAGTTCGATACAGGCACGCACCAGCGCAGCCATTTCATTTTCGTCGTCGGGCATGAGCACAACGAAGGGATATTCCACGCGCCAGTCGGTGGCATCGGTGACGTGCGATACCCGCGACAGGCCGTCGAACCGGATGTTGTCGCGCGCCGTCAGGCGCGAAAACGTGCGTAGAGCGGTTTTGCGCAGCGCCGCCGTTTGCACGAACGAGCCTTCGAAGGATGTGACGGCCTGTCGCGCTGAGGCCAGCAGGCGCAGCACCTGGGCGTCGCGCTCGCCGTGATCGTCATCGCGCCGCTGGTCGATCTCGCTGAGCCTGTGGTTCAGCGCTTCAATCAATTGGCGGCGACGTTTCGGATTGTCGAGCAGGTCGTCCTGCAGGTATGGATTGCGCTGCACTACCCAGATGTCGCCCAGCACCTCGAACAGCATGCGCGCCGAACGGCCCGTTCGCCGCTGGCTGCGCAGGGCCGACAGCAAGGTCCAGGCCTCGTCGCCCAGCAGGCGCAGGACGATTTCGCGGTCTGAGTACGAGGTGTAGTTGTAGGGGATTTCGCGCAGGCGGGGCGCAAGCGCTGTGGCGAGCAACTGGCTGGCAACAGGGGCGTTCATGGGGAATCTGTGATAGAGCCCTTCACCGAGGGCGGATATCGCTCAGTATAAGGGCAAATGGCGGTGGACCCAGCCGCCTTGTGCCTATTTCAGGACTTTTTCCAGGAAATCATCCGTTTCCGATTAGCACCGCAGCTGCCTATGCGCCTGTGGGCAGCATGCCGGGGAATGCATGTATCAGCAGGGCGGTCAGGATGGCGTAGCGCAGGCACTTGCCGATGGCCATATAGATCACGCTGGGCCAGAATGCCAGGCGCAGCCAACCGGCAACCGCGCACAGCGGATCACCGACCACCGGCAGCCAGGACAGCAACAGGGCGGGCGGGCCCAGTCTGTTGATCCAGTGGCTCGACAGTTCGTGCCAACGTCCGCCGGCCTTGTCGCGGTGTTTTCCGGGGTGGTTTGCGCGCCAGGTCTCGTAGGCGCGTTCGGCGCCGCGCCCCATGGCGTAGCTGATAATGCCGCCCAGGGTATTGCCCAGGGTCGCGACCAGAACAGCGGGCCAGAACATATGCGGCGCGATCTTGACGAAACCGAACACGGCGGGCTCGGATCCCAGGGGCAGCAGGGTGGCGGATACCAGACTGATCAAAAAGACCGCGCTCAGGCCGACCCGGGGCAAAGCCAGGGCCAGCAAGAGCGCGTGTATCGAATGTTCCAGCCAGGCTTCCATGGGGGCCGATTATATGGCGCCCACGCAGTACGCGTATTCGTATCCTTTGCCGGGCGGGGCGCCGATGAAAGTTGGTGTATCGTGCAATATTCCACGTTCCCCGCTCTGAGTCCTTCGGAAAACCATGTCCTGGCATGCCCTGATCCTCGTCCTGACCATCCACGCTGCGGCGCTGGTGTCGCCGGGCCCCGATTTTGCGGTCATCACCCGGCTATCTATCGTGTTCGGCCGCCGTACTGGGCTGTGGGCGGCAGCAGGGGTGGCGACGGCGATTGGCGTCTACGTGCTGGTGTGCGTCCTGGGGCTGACCATCGTCATTGCCGCAATGCCGGAACTATCGCGGATCCTGGCGGTGGCCGGGGCCCTGTACCTGGCCTGGCTGGGCATCCAGTGCCTGCGTTCGCGCGGCACACTGCCTGATGCGGGATCGCCAGGCCCGTCGGGCAAGTCGTTTGTCACCGGGTTTTTGACCAATATCCTGAACCCCAAGGCCATGTTTTATTTCGGCGCCGTCCTGTCGCAGGCGGTGACGCCGCATCTGGGCGTGGCGGATACCGTATTGCTTTGGTGTCTTTTGGTGGCTGAGTCCCTGCTGTGGTTTGCCTTGGTCGCTGTCCTGTTTTCGTCGCGCCATGTGCTCGCCTGGCTGCGCGGGCATCTGGTCTGGTTCGATCGGACCATAGGGGTGGTGCTGTTAGGGCTGGCGGCCAAGGTCGCCTCGACCATATCGCGCTGATAGGGTCTGTGCCGGGCGCGATCACGCTGCAGGCGGGCCGCGCAGCCGTGGTGCTGTGATATTCTTTTCCCCTTGTTTCCTGACTTTACGTACACACCCATCCGGGACTTCCATGTCTATCGATTACCTCAAGCGCATCCTGACGTCCAAGGTCTATGACGTCGCTCATGAAACCTCTCTGGATGTCGCGCCCCGAATTTCGGCCCGGATCGGAAACACCGTTCTGCTCAAGCGTGAGGACACCCAGCCCGTGTTCAGCTTCAAGCTGCGCGGTGCCTACAACAAGATGGCCAATCTCAGTCCCGCCGAGCTCAAACGCGGTGTGATCGCGGCCTCGGCGGGCAATCACGCCCAAGGGGTTGCCCTGTCGGCCCGGAAATTGGGCTGCCGTGCGGTCATTGTGATGCCGGTGACCACGCCTGACGTCAAGATCGATGCCGTGCGCGCCCTGGGTGGCGAGGTCGTACTGTTTGGCGATAGCTTCACCGATGCGGCCGAGCACGCCAGTGAACTTCAGGCCAAGGAAAAACTGACCTTTGTACACCCCTTTGACGATCCGGATGTGATCGCCGGGCAGGGGACAGTGGGCATGGAAATCCTGCGCCAGCATCCCGGCCCCATCGACGCGATTTTCGTCGCCATCGGCGGCGGCGGCCTGATTTCGGGCATCGCGGCCTATGTGAAGCAACTGCGCCCGGACATCAAGGTGATCGGCGTGCAGACCGAGGATTCGGACGCCATGGCGCGCAGCGTGAAGCTTGGGCGCCGCATCAAGCTATCCGATGTCGGGTTGTTCTCTGACGGTACGGCGGTCAAACAGGTGGGCCTGGAAACCTTCAGGCTCGCACGCGAATATGTGGATGACTACGTTCTGGTCGATACGGACGCGGTCTGTGCCGGCATCAAGGATGTGTTCCAGGACACGCGCAGCGTACTGGAACCTGCCGGCGCTCTGGCCCTTGCGGGCGCCAAGCGCTACGCGGCCCAGAACAAATGGAAAGGCAAGACACTGGTTGCAGTGACCTGCGGCGCAAATATGAATTTTGACCGGCTGCGTTTTGTGGCTGAGCGCGCCGATGTGGGTGAGGCGCGCGAAGCCCTGCTGGCAGTCACGCTGCCGGAAAAGCGGGGCAGCTTCATGCGTTTGTGCGAGGCTGTGGGCAAGCGTGCCGTCACCGAATTCAATTACCGGATCTCTGACCCTGACACCGCGCACGTCTACGTGGGGCTGCAAATCCATTCCGAGCCTGAGATAGAAAAACTGGTCGCACATTTCCAGAAGAAGGATTTCCCGACTCTGGATCTGACTGGTAACGAAATGGCCAAGACCCATCTGCGCTATATGGTGGGGGGGCGCTCGGGCCTGGCCCAGAACGAGGTGCTGTACCGTTTCGAGTTTCCAGAGCGCCCAGGTGCGCTGATGAAGTTCCTGGGGGCGATGAACCCCACCTGGAATATCAGCCTGTTTCATTACCGGAATCAGGGCGATGATTACGCCCGTGTGCTGGTGGGCCTGCAGGTGCCGCCCAAGGACAAGAAAGAGTTCCGCGAGTTCCTCTCTACCCTGGGCTACCCGTATTGGAACGAAAGCGACAATCCGGCCTTTGATTTGTTTCTATAAATCAGGCGGCGCTGTTGTGCTGTGCGATTGCGTCGCACTGGCGCTCGGTGGGAAACTCGATGGCAAAGGTACTGCCCGCGCCCGGCGTGCTTTGGATGTCCAGTTCCGCCTGGTGGCGAATGGCAACGTGCTTGGCGATGGCCAGCCCCAGACCGGTGCCGCCTGTCTCGCGCGAGCGGCCGCGGTCCACCCGGAAAAAACGTTCGGTCAGCCTCGGAATATCAACCGCCGCGATCCCGATTCCCGTATCCTGCACCCAGTAGCGTGGCCGACCTTCAGCATCGCGCTGCCAGCCGGCAGTGATCGTGCCGCCATCGGGGGTATAGCGGATGGCATTGGTCAGCAGGTTGCTGACGGCCGAACTCAGCTCCTGTGTGCTGCCCAGCACATCCAGGTCCTCGTCGACCAGGACGACCAGGGCATGGCGCCCCGCCGAAAGCGCTTTCCCCTGATCCAGGGCCGCATGGATCAGGCCCGGCATGCCCACTGGCCGCCCATCCTGGCCGGGTGAGGATTCCAGGGCCGACAGGGTCAGCAGGTCGGATACCAGGGCCTGCATGTGGCCGGCCTGCCCCATCATCAGTGTCAGGTAGTGCTCGCGCTGCTCGGCCGTCAGGGCATCATCCGGCATATCGTGCAGGGTTTCCAGGAAACCGGTCAGGACGGTCAGCGGCGTACGCAGTTCATGCGAGACGTTGGCAACGAAGTCCTTACGCGTGTTCTCGAGCCGTTCGATCTGCGTGACATCGCGCGTGACCATCAGGAAGTGGCCCCGGCCATAGGGTGCCAGATGCAGTTGCAGCAGTCGCTCCTGGTTTCGGATCGTCAGGTGCAGCAGCAGCGGCTTGTCCCAGGATTTCTGGCCTGCGTAGCGGGCAAAATCAGGTGCGCGCAGGATATGCAGGATGCTGTGACCTTTGTCCTGATCCAGGTTCAGCCCCAGGTGGCCGGCGGCCGTCTGGTTGCACCATTGCAGCGCCATGTCCCCATCCAGCGTCAGGGCGCCGTCGGGCAGGGCCTCGGCGGCCAGGATGGCGCGCTGGAAACTGCGGTGGCGTTCCTGCAGCTCCAGGCGGTTGCGCTTGAGCTTGCGATAAATCGGCGCGAGGATTTCGTCCCAGGGGCCGACCGAGGGCGGTGGGGGCTCATCGATGCTTTTGACCCACTTGGACACCCGAGAGAGCTGCTGTCCGCTGACCAGCACCATTGCGAGCAGCCCCAGCGCGAAAATCGCCCAGCCGATATCCGCGCCCAGCCAGGCACCCAGCAGCCACCCGATCAAGGCCCACAGTGCAACGGAAACCAGCGTCTTGCTCATGTCATTTCGTTGGCGAAAAACGGTATCCCGCACCCCGTACGGTGTGGATGTAGCCGTCCAGACCGGCCGGTATCAGCGCTTTGCGCAGGCGGCGGATGTGGACGTCCACCGTGCGCTCCTCGACGAACACATGGTCGCCCCAGACCTGGTCCAGCAACTGTCCCCGGGAAAATACGCGCTCGGGATGAGTCATGAAAAAATGCAGCAGGCGGAACTCGGTGGGCCCCATTGCCAGGGTTTGACCGTGACCGGTGATGGTACGGCTGTTGGGGTCCAGATGCAGGTCTGCCGCCTCGATCGCGTCGCGCGTGTGCTGGGGCGCACGGCGGCGCAGCACGGCCTGGATACGCGCCAGCAGCTCGCGCGGCGAGAAGGGCTTGGTGACGTAGTCGTCGGCCCCGGCCTCCAGGCCGTCGACCTTGTCCTGCTCAGCGCCTTTGGCCGTCAGCATGATCAGGGGGATGAGTCGCGTGCGCTCGTCGCCGCGCAGCTTGCGGGCCAACTGTAGCCCTGAGGTGCCAGGCAGCATCCAGTCGAGCAGGATCAGCTCGGGCAATTCGGCGCGGATCTGCTCGTCAGCCTGCGCAGCGTCGGCCGCACACAGTACCTCGTATCCGGCGTGTTTAAGGTTGACCGCGATCAGCTCGCGGATGGCTGGTTCGTCTTCGACAATCAGGATGGTTGGGCGCATGGGCGGCTGCCTGGCGTGTATGGAATGCGGTACGATAAGCGAATCATGCAAAACAATCCTCATGAAACCCCGGAACGTGCCGAGGCGGATGGCCAGACGCATTTCGGTTTTCAGACTGTACCCGAATTGAATAAGGCTGGTCGAGTCGCCGAGGTCTTTCACTCGGTGGCATCCCGCTATGATGTCATGAATGATCTGATGTCGCTTGGACTGCATCGGGTCTGGAAGGCCTTCACGATCGGGCGCGCCCAGGTTCGCCCCGGAATGCGGGTGCTCGACATCGCCGGCGGCACAGGCGATCTGGCTGCGGCGTTCGCGCGTCGGGCGGGCCCGGACGGCGAGGTCTGGCTGACCGACATCAACGATTCCATGCTGCGCGTCGGGCGCGATCGCATGCTTGATCGTGGCTTGGTGCTGCCCGTGGCCGTATGCGATGCCGAACACCTGCCTTATCCCGACGGATACTTCGACCGTGTGTCGGTGGCCTTTGGCCTGCGCAATATGACGCACAAATCCGCAGCCCTGGCGGAAATGCACCGCGTCCTGAAGCCCGGCGGCAAGCTCCTGGTCCTCGAATTCTCCAGAGTGACTCCGGCCCTGAGCAAACCCTACGACTGGTATTCATTCAATATCCTGCCGCGTCTGGGCAAATTCGTCGCACACGACGAATCCAGCTACCGCTACTTGGCCGAATCCATACGCATGCATCCCGACCAGCGGACCCTGGCCTCGATGATGGAGGCCGCCGGTTTGTCGCGTGTACAGTACTTCAATCTGGCAGCCGGCGTCGTGGCGCTGCACGAGGGCATCCGCCTGGATGCCTGACGCTTGCAGGCTGCGGATTCGCCTTATTCTGTGGTAACGTTCAGCTTATCGTAAGGTCGAAAGTTCGCCTGTGCGGGGTGGGCTGCTGTGCGATACAACAGGAGTTTCAATATGAATATGCGACTTGGCCGGGGGCTGGGCCTGATGCTGCTTGTGCTCACTGCGCTGGTAATGTTTACTGTATCCAGCGATGCCGAGGCGCGCCGTTTCGGCGGCGGATTCCGTAGCTTCGGAAAACAATCCCCGAATGTGACCCAGAAACGCCAGGCGGTAAAACCGCCGGTCGCTGCCTCCCAGGGCGCGCAGCGCACCGGGACGACGGCAGCCGCTGGGGCGGCAGGCGCGACGGCTGCCAAAACCGGCATGTCCCGCTGGCTCGGACCGATCGCCGGCATCGCGGCCGGCCTGGGAATTGCGGCCCTGCTCTCCAGCTTTGGGCTTTCGGGGGCGTTCCTGGAAATGATGTCCAGTCTGGCGCTGATTGCGATAGTGATCTTTGCTGTGCTCTTTCTGGTTCGACGGCTGCGCGGCGGGGGGCGGTCGATGGCGCCGGCCGGGCATAGTTATCGGCAGGCGGCGCCACCAACCGCCATCCACCCGACCCGCGATGTCCCTTCAGGCCCGGCTCCGGTCGTGATCGAGGGGGCGGCTACGCAGGCGCCGGACACCACATGGTTCATTCCAGAAGGCTTTGACGTGCCGGCCTTCCTGGATCAGGCTAAACAGCAATTCGTGCAGATCCAGGCGCTGTGGGACGCCGGCAATCACGACACGCTGCGCGAGTACCTGACCGATGATCTGCTGGCCGAGATCACGCCCCAGTTGCCACAACTCGCAGAGGGCAATCATACCGAGGTGGTTCTGCTGAATGCCGAACTGCTGGGGATCGAGGCGGTTGCCGGTGGCCATTTGGCCAGCGTGCGCTATTCGGGCATGCTGCGCGAAGCCCAGGGTGCAGAGGCCGTGCGCGTCGAGGAAGTCTGGAATCTGTACAAGGCCGATGGCCAGGGATGGCTGCTTGCAGGCATCCAGCAGCTCGACCGGAACTGATCGGCCGTACGCGACGCATAAAACCGTTAAACTTCAAAGGTGCCAGTTTCGGCGCCTTTGTCGTGACGGTTTTTGCGCTTGTGTATGACCATGCCTCCCTTTCCCTTTCCCTTTCCCAGTCTGCCGGCTGAGTTCGCGCTACGTGCGCTGAATGCCTTGTTGCGACGCGAAGACTGGGCACGTGCCCGGCTCAGCCCCTATGCGGGCAAGTCGCTGCGCCTGTCTCTGGGCGCTGTCTCCTTCAATGCTGCCATCACATCCGAAGGCATTTTGCAGGCCTCGGATCCGGCGGTGCTGCCTGATGTCACGATCACCCTGCCGGCGCACCGGCGCGCCGAGGTCCTGACGCTGTGGCGCGAAGGGCGCCTGGATCAGATCGGTTCAATCATGCATATCGAGGGTGACGCGGGTCTGGCACAACGTGTGTCCGACCTGACGCGTGACTTGCGCTGGGATATCGAGGATGAGCTTTCCGAACGGGTGGGCGACATTGCCGCCGTGCGCCTGATGGACGGGCTGCGCGCACTGCGTGGCGGTGTGCGCACCGCCGGGCGCCATATGCGTGAAAACATGTCTGAGTATCTGGGCGAAGAATCCGGGCTGCTCGTGCAGCGTCACAACTTTGACGATTGGCGTGCACAAGTCGATGGCCTGGCCGACCGTCTGGATGGCCTGAGCCGTCGTATGGATACCCTGGATCGCCAGGCGGGCCGGACATGCTGACTTTCTTTCGTCTGATCTACATCATATTGATTGCCCTGCGCTATCGCCTGGACGAGCTGATCCTGTCCAGCATCCGGCATCCGGTGGCGCACGGCCTGTTGTTCATCGTGTGCCTGGGGCATCGCCCGCGCCGCCCGCGCGGCGAGCGCCTGCGTCTGGCCCTGGAAGCCCTGGGCCCCATCTTTGTCAAGTTCGGCCAGGTGCTCTCGACGCGACGCGACCTGGTGCCCCTGGATCTGGCCGAGGAACTTGCGCACTTGCAGGATCGTGTACCGCCGTTTCCCTCTGATCAGGCGGCCGCCATTATCCAGAGCGCGCTGGGGGCTGCGCCATCGACCCTGTTCCGGCATTTCGAACGTGATCCGGTCGCCTCGGCGTCAATCGCCCAGGTTCATTTTGCCGTCCTGCACGACGGTCGCGAGGTCGCGGTCAAGGTTCTGAGGCCGGGCATGCGCGAGGCGATCGAAAAGGACCTGACCCTGATGCGCGTGCTGGCCGGTCTGGTCGAGCGGATCGCCCCCGATGGGCGGCGCCTCAAGCCCCGCGAGGTCGTCGGCGAATTCGATAAATACCTGCATGACGAGCTTGACCTGATTCGCGAGGCATCGAATTGCAGCCAGCTGCGCCGAAATTTTGGGCCGGGTAGCGGTCGCGAAGACCTGCTGCAGGTTCCCGAGGTCATCTGGGAATACTGCGCCAGCCCGGTGTTTACGATGGAGCGCATGTCGGGCATTCCGGTCAGTCATATCGATCGCCTGCGTGAGGCGGGTATCGACATTCCTCAGTTGGCCCGCACGGGGGTCGAGATTTTCTTCATGCAGGTGTTCACCGACGGCTTTTTCCATGCCGACATGCACCCGGGCAATATTCTGGTCTCGGATTCACCTACCTCGCTGGGCCGCTACATTGCACTGGATTTCGGCATTGTTGGATCGTTGTCGGAATTCGACAAGAACTATCTGGCGCAGAATTTCCTGGCGTTCTTTAGGCGCGATTATCGTCGTGTGGCCCAGTTGCATATCGAATCGGGCTGGGTGCCGCCCGATACGCGCGAAGAGGAACTCGAAGGGGCGGTGCGTGCCGTCTGTGAACCTTACTTCGATAGGCCCCTGTCAGAGATCTCGCTTGGCCAGGTGCTGCTGCGTTTGTTCCAGACCTCGCGGCGCTTCAATGTCGAAATCCAGCCGCAACTGGTGCTGTTGCAAAAGACCTTGCTGAATGTCGAAGGCATGGGCCGCGATCTGGATCCCAGCCTGGACCTCTGGGAAACCGCTAAGCCCTACCTGGAAAAATGGATGGGTCGGCGTGTGGGTATCAGGGGGCTGAGCCAGCGCCTGGATCAGGAAGCCGGGCAGTGGGCGCAGATCCTGCCGCAACTGCCCAGGCTGGTGTACACACATCTGAACCACCCCGATTCACGCCCGGGCATGCGCCAGGAAATTGAACGTCTGCGTCGTGCCCAGGAGCAGGGCAATCGGCTGTTGGCGGCCTTGTGCGGCGTGCTGGCGGCCGCGCTGGGCGTAGCGATCTGGGCCCTGACGCGATGACGATATTGATTTGCCGGAGACCCCATGCCTGCCCCCAGATTTGAAGCCAAGATCCTCACGCGCGAGGCCTGCGAACGCGCAGTGCGCGTGGGCGAGTTGCCTCGGCCCTTGGTCTTTACCAACGGTGTATTCGATATTTTGCATCGGGGCCATGTCTCGTACCTGGACCGGGCGGCGCAATTGGGCGCCAGCCTGATCGTTGCCGTCAATACCGATGATTCCGTGCGGCGTCTGGGCAAGGGCGATGATCGCCCACTGAACGCTCAGGATGACCGCGCGGCCCTGTTGGCTGCGCTGGCCAGCGTCACAGTGGTCACGATGTTCGACGAGGACACCCCCCAGGCTCTGATTGAGGCGCTGCGCCCCGACGTCATCGTCAAGGGCGGGGACTACGATATGCAGCGCTTGCCCGAAACCGCCAGCGTCCAGAGCTGGGGTGGGCGAGCCGTGGCCATTCCATTCGAGCATGAGCGCTCGACCACAGCCCTGCTGAAAAAAATCAGAACTTGAAGTTGGATTTCAGCGTGCCGCGCAGCGGCTTGATCCAGGTGTCGAACAGCCCGACGGTCTCGAAACCTGCGGCGCTGGTGCGCGTGATCCGGCAGGCCGTCATGACCGGGTTCTGGCCCACGACGACGACCATGCGCCCACCGATGACCAACTGGTATTTCAGTGCGTCGGGCACGGCCGGTACCGAACCGGTGATCAGGATCGCGTCGTATTCCGTCGTGCCCCAGCCGGCATGGCCGTCGCCGGTCTCGACCTTGACGTTGCCGATCTGGTTGGCCCGCAGATTGTTCTGGGCAAATGCTGCCAGACGGCTGTCGATCTCGATGCTGGTGACCTGCTGCGCCAGTCGTGAAAGCAGGGCGGCCTGATAGCCCGAACCCGTACCGATTTCCAGTGCGCAGTCGCCGGGCTTGAGCAGGAGTTCCTGTGCGAACTTGGCCTCGACCTTTGGCGTCAGCATGTGTTCGTGGGTATCGACGCCATCAATGATCAGCGGCAAATCCGTGTCGGTGAAGGCCAGCGCGCTCAGGTGCGGGGGCGTGAAACGTTCGCGCGGTATATCAAACATCGCATGCAGGACAGCCTCGTCGTGGACACTCCACGGGCGGACTTGCTGCTCGACCATATTGAAACGTGCGCGTTCGGTTTCCGGAATCTCGTTGATATTCATATCTGATGGAAAACTAAGGGTTTTCAATGAGTTGATTATAGGCCAGACCGCTTGGTGTGCCGCGTAGCAATCTGGAGCATGCAAACCGGAAAATCGACCCCCTGTCGGCGGGCCCGAATCAGGGCTCGGGCCACCATGCGTGGAAATGCTGTACGGGCCCGTGCCCGGAGCCCACATTCAGCTCGTCTGCGCGCGCAATGGACCGCAGCAGATAGTCCTTGGCCAGTCGGGCGGCCTCAGGGACGTCCGGATGGCGGGGCAGCAGGGCGGCCAGCGCGGCCGATAGTGTGCAGCCGGTTCCGTGGGTGTTTCGGGTATGGATGCGCCGCCCCGGCAGTTCGATCAGACGGTCGCCATTGTGCAGAACGTCGATGGCCTCCTCGCCGGGCAGATGGCCGCCTTTCAGGAATACCCAGCAATCGTCTTCGTCGCCGAGCAGGCGGCGCAGGCGCTCGGCCATGCGTCGCATGTCCTTCAGTGTTTCCGGCGCCGTGTGTCCGCTGAGTACGGCGGCCTCGGGCAGGTTCGGTGTGATCATCGTGGCGAGGGGCAGCAGTGCCTCACGCAGCGCGTGGATCGCCTTTTTTTCAAGCAGATGATCGCCGCTCTTTGCGACCATGACCGGATCAAGCACGATATGAGGCGGTTTCCAGTGAGCGAGACGATCGGCGACCGCTAGGGTGACGGATTCTTGGCCCAGCATGCCGATCTTGACCGCGTCGACACGCACGTCGGCAAACAGCGTGTCGATCTGGGCCGCGACGAAATCGGAAGGCACCCCTGCGATACGCGTGACCGCCTGGGTGTTTTGGGCCGTCAGGGCGGCGATAACCGCCATGCCGTAGGCACCCAGGGCGCTCATGGCCTTGACATCGGCCAGCACCCCCGCGCCACCTGAGGGATCAACACCGGCAATCGTCAGGACGTTGGGGATCATGTCGCTTGCGAGGCGGTGGAATGGGAGGCCGGCAGCAGGCCTTCGGTGGGGGAACTGGGGTCGGCGTCGTAGTACTTGCGGCGCACCCGCCCGGCCAGGAATGCCTCGCGCCCGGCTTCAACCCCCAGGCGCATTGCGTGTGCCATGCGTATCGGGTCGCGAGCCCCCGCGATGGCCGTGTTCATCAGGATGGCATCGCAGCCCAGTTCCATGGCGATGGCCGCATCCGAGGCCGTGCCGACCCCGGCGTCCACCAATACGGGAACCTTGAGCTGATCGATGATCAGACGCAGGTTCCACGGGTTGATGATGCCCATGCCCGAGCCGATCAGTGAAGCCAATGGCATCACGGCTGCGACCCCGATGTCCTCGAGCATGCGGCATTGAATTGGATCGTCGCTGCAATAGACCATCACGTCAAAGCCGTCCTTGACCAAGGTGCGTGCGGCATCCAGGGTCTCGGGCATATTGGGGAACAGGTTCCCCGCATCGCCCAGGACTTCGAGTTTGACCAGATTGTGGCCGTCCAGCAGTTCACGCGCCAAGCGCAGCGTACGCACGGCATCGGTGGCTGTATAGCAGCCCGCCGTGTTGGGCAGAATGGTGTAGCGCGCCGGCGGCAGATAGTCCAGCAAATTGGGTTCGCCCGCATTCTGGCCGATGTTTGTGCGCCGGATGGCGACGGTGACGATCTGGGTGCCACTGGTTTCGATGGCCTCGCGGGTCTGGTCGAAATCCTTGTACTTGCCCGTGCCGACGAGCAGGCGCGAGTCGAAACTGCGGTTGGCGATGATTAGGGGGTCTGCAGAGCTCATGATATTCGGGGTGGTGCCGGCGCTATGGAAATGGGCCGCCCGATGTACGGGGCGGTAAACCAAAAGAATAGTTCATTTATCCGGAGTATGTTCAGTGTGCGGCGGCACGCCGGCGCGCCAGGTCTCGACACACCGCCTCGGCTGCGTCGATCATGCGTGGGCCGGGGCGGTGCAGCCAGTCGGGATCGATGGCGTAGACGTGACCCTGGACGGCGGCGGGCAGGCGTAGGCGGCGCCAGTATCCGGCCAGTTCGTCCAGGGTCTCCCAACCGTATGGCGAGACGATCACCACATCGGGTTGATCGCGCAGCACGCTTTCCGCATTGATCTGCGGCGCAGCCACCAGGCGGTCGCCGTACAGGTTCACTGCGCCGCAGCGCGCCAGCAAATCATTGATCAGCGGATCCCTGCCCAAGGTATAGAGCGGATCGGCGCTGACTTCGATGAATACCGTCAGCGTGCGGTGGCCGGGATCGAGGGCATTGATGCGCGCCTGCAGGGCATCGGCTTTTGCCGAGGCAATCGGCGCGGTGCCGAGTTTTGCGCCCAGGCGCCGGATGGCCTTGGGGATATCCGGCAACGATTGTGGGGCCTCGTAGAGGATGGGTACGCCCAGCGGCGCCACCAGTGCGGCCAGCGCCCGGATGGCGTTCGAGGCTTGCCAAGCCACCAGCAGATCGGGGTTCAAAGCCAGGATCGACTCGACATTGAGCTGGATGCCGTCGCCCACGCGTGGAATGGCGCGTGCGGCGGCGGGATAATCGCTGGAAACCACTGTGCCCACAATATTGTCGCCCGCCCCGGCGGCAAAGACCAGTTCCGTGGCACTGGGGGCCAGGGTAATGATGCGCAGGGGATGGGTGGGCGTGGCGTTCACCAAGGCGTCGCCGGCCTGGGCAGGCAGGGCGGCGAGCCCGCACGAAGCAGCCAGGATGATCAGCCTGGCCCAGCGGCGGGCTGCCCTGGTCAGTGCTGCAATTGACCCGATCGTCCCTGCAGCCCGGCCACTGCCGCATCCCGTGATCCGCGTGCGCATGGGCCTACATCCGCCAGGACAGGTTCACGAAGACATTCGAACCTGGTGTGTTGTATCCGGTGTTCAGCACATAGTCCTTGTCCAGGATATTGTTCCAGCGCACCTGCACACCCAGGTTCTTGTTGAAATCGTACGCGGCGGTCAGGTTGACCAGCGAGAACCCGCCCAGTGAGACCTTGTTGGCTGCGTCCACGTAGCGGCTGCCGGTGTACTGGTACTCGGCGCCCAGGGTCAGTGCCTGGATGCGGTGTTCCACGCTCAGATGGTAGACCTGTCGCGCCCGACGCACCAGTTGCGAGCCTTCACCCGGTTTTGGGTCGTCATTCCGGGGATCCAGAAAGTCGGCGCTGGCCCGCAGGCTGGTGTTGCCGAAATTGTGTTCGCCCGTCAGGGTCGCTCCCTGCAGCGTGGCGTGCCCGGTATTGCTGGTGGTGCATGGAAAGCTGCTGCAATCAAATATATTGATCAAGTCTTCGACGCGGTTCCTGTAGACCGTCAGGCCCAGGCGTGTCGTTCCTGACTGATATTTGGCGTGGGCTTCGATGTTTCGCGATTTTTCTGGTTTCAGGTCCGGGTTGCCCTGGAAGAAACCGTCGAACGGGTAGTACAGATCATTGAAGGTGGGCGCGTGGAATCCGGTATTCGCACCGACGCCGATTTGCCATGCTCGATTCAGGTCGAGGTCCAACCCCACGCTGCCCGTGGTCTGGTTGCCGTAGCCTGTGATGTGATCGTTGCGCACGCTGGCCTGGGTATGCAGACGATCCACGCGGCCCTTGTACATCATCGCGACGGCATTGGTGTCGCGTGCAGTCTGGTCGTATTCAGTGGTGCTCTGGACGCGCTCTTCCAGGCGTTCAACCAGCAGCGATATGCGGTGGTCGGGATGAAGCTGCAGGTTGTTCTGCCAGCTGAAATTGCGCTTGATGGAATTCGTGGTGCTCTGGTAGGCCCGGTCGTCATAGGCGTCCTTGCTGAAACCGAAACGCAGCACACTTTCCCAGGAATTCGTGAATTGGTCTGTGCTGGTCAGACTATACGATTGCTGGCGGGTCAGGGCATAGGCATCCGGAATGGAATAGCCGGCATCAAAATCACCGTTGATATAGCCGTCGTACGCAGTCAGGCCAATATGGTGCCCGGTGGCCCATCGATAGCCCAGGGTGCCGGACCAGGCATGTTGGTGGTAACCATCCCGGTCAGGGTAATAGATGAAGTTGCTCTGATTGTCCGAGGTGAAAGGCCGCGTTGCATTGAAGCCCTTGCTGCGGGCGGCGCTGGTTGACAGGCTGTAGTCCCACCCGGCACCGGCGCCCGACAGACCTGCGCTGGACTTGACGGTTTCGTCTGTGCCGTAGCCAAAATTTGCCCAGGCCGACAAAGGCCGGTCCTGTTCGCCTTTCCGCGTGATGATGTTGATCACCCCGCCTATGGCGTCCGAACCGTACAGGCTGCTGGCCGCGCCACGCAGGATCTCGATCCGCTCGATCATCGCCGGGTCGATGGCCGGGAAATGTATGGTGCCATTGGTTGAGCCATTGGCGCGCATGCCGTCGATCAGTACCAGCGTGTGCTGGGAATTGGTGCCGCGCATGAAAATGGTGGTGGTGGTTTGCAGCCCGCCGCTGGGGACGAACTGGACACCTGGCTGGCGTGCCAGGATTTCCGCGAGGCTGTCCGCGCCGGCGGCCTGCAGTTCCTGCGGCCCGACGACGGTAATATCGCCCACGACGTCGCTCAGGGCTTCGGGCGTGCGGCTGGCGGTGACGACAATGTCGCTCAGGGTCTGGACGGCGGGGTTCTGGGCGGTAGCGGCCAGGGGAAGGGTGAACAGGGTGGCGGCGAGCGTGCGCCGCATACAGATGGGGGGCATGATGGATCCTGTAGGGCGTGCGTCCCCGCACGCCGTAAAGCGAAAGTCATTCCTGTCGTGCGCGGCGGTACGCCAATGGTGCGCGCGATGTCGCGGCTCGCACCCAGGAATGGGCCAGGTTCGAAGCAGGCCGGTGTCGGGCTGACATGCGGGGCATGCGTACCGTTGCGGGGGCAGCACAGTTTGGGCGCAGGGCCTTGGAAATCGCCAAGGCATGCGTCACTGTTTCCCATTTGACTTTTGCGTCCGGGGCCTGTGTCAGACCCGGTCAAAAGCACCTGTTTCGTTGCGGAATATATCACAGGCCCACAGGACCATCCCCTATGGGCGATACAATGGCGGGGTCAATTTTCCCTGGGCTGCGTCCGTGTCTTATCCTGCTTTACCTTATCCGATCGAATCTTATTCTCGCGGGGCGGATTTCGTCCGCCTGCTGACGCAGCGTATTGTGGTGCTGGATGGGGCGATGGGCACCATGATCCAGCAGCACAAACTGAGCGAAGCGGATTTCCGGGGCGCGCGCTTTGCCGATCATCCCAAAGACCTGCGTGGCAACAACGAATTGCTCTCGCTGGTGCGCCCGGACATCATCCGCGACATCCATCGTGGCTACCTGGATGCGGGCGCCGATGTGATCGAGGCCAATACCTTTGGCGCGACACGCATCGCCCAGGGCGACTACGATTTGCAGGACCTGGCCTACGAGATGAATGTGGCCTCGGCGCGGCTGGCGCGCGAGGCCTGTGACGCGGTTTCAACGCCCGATCGCCCGCGCTTTGTGGCCGGGGCGCTGGGGCCGCAGCCCAAGACCGCCTCGCTGTCGCCCGACGTCAATGATCCGGGTGCACGCAATGTGACCTTTGAGGAACTGCGTGTGGCCTATACCGAGCAGCTCAATGGCCTGCTCGATGGTGGCATCGATATCGTGCTGATCGAGACCATCTTTGACACCCTGAATGCCAAAGCCGCGATTTTTGCGGTGGAATCGGTCTTTGAGGAACGTGGCGTGCGCCTGCCGGTGATGGTATCGGGTACTGTGACCGATGCGTCGGGGCGGATCCTGTCGGGTCAGACCGTCGAGGCCTTCTGGAATTCAGTGCGCCATGCCCGCCCGGTAACGATCGGGCTGAACTGCGCCCTGGGTGCCGCGCTGATGCGCCCTTATGTCGCGGAATTATCCAAGATCTGCGACACCTATATCAGCGTCTATCCGAATGCGGGCCTGCCCAACCCCATGGCCGAGACGGGATTTGACGAGACTCCATCGGACACATCGAGCATGCTTGAGGAGTTCGCACGTTCGGGGTTGATCAATGTGGTTGGCGGCTGCTGCGGCACCACGCCCGATCACATCCGCGCCATCGTCCAGAAGGTCGCCGACCTGCCGATGCGCACGCCCCCGGTTATCCCGGTTAAAACCCGGCTGTCGGGGCTCGAGCCTCTGAATTTTGATCGCGAGACCCTGTTCATCAATGTGGGCGAGCGCACCAACGTCACGGGCAGCAAGAAGTTCCTGCGCCTGATCCGCGAGGAAAAGTTCGACGAAGCCCTGTCGGTCGCCCGCCAACAGGTCGAGAGCGGCGCCCAGATTATCGACGTGAACATGGACGAGGGCATGCTCGATGCGCTGGCCATCATGCCGCGCTTTTTGAACATGCTGGCCTCCGAGCCCGACATTTCGCGCGTGCCGGTGATGATCGACAGCTCGAAATGGCCTGTGATCGAGGCGGGGCTGCGCTGCGTGCAGGGTAAATGCGTGGTGAACTCGATCTCGATGAAGGAAGGCGAGGGGCCGTTCATCGAGCAGGCAAAGCTTTGCCGCAAGTACGGCGCAGCCGTGGTCGTCATGGCCTTCGATACCGAGGGCCAGGCCGATACGCTAGAGCGGCGCAAGACGATCTGTGCACGCGCCTACGACATCCTGGTGAATCAGGTCGGCTTTCCGCCCGAGGACATCATCTTTGACCCGAACGTGTTTGCGATCGCCACCGGCATCGACGACCACAATCACTATGCCGTCGATTTCATCGAGGCGACGGGCTGGATCACCGAAAATCTGCCCCATGCCCGCGTGTCGGGCGGAATTTCGAACGTCAGTTTCTCGTTTCGCGGCAACGAAGCCATGCGCGAGGCGATCCACGCCGTATTTCTGTATTACGCGGTGCAAAAGGGCCTGACGATGGGCATCGTCAATGCCGGCCAGCTGGGGGTGTATTCCGATCTGGACCCCAAGGTGCGCGACATGGTCGAGGATGTGGTGCTGGACCGCCCCGAACCCCTGGGGCGTACGGATCCAAAAGACGAGAACACTTCGACCGAGCGTCTGGTCGAACTGGCTGAATCGATCAAGGGTTCTGGGGCGAAAAAGGAAGAAGACCTGACCTGGCGCGAGGGCACGGTGCGTGAACGCCTGACCCATTCGCTGGTGCACGGCATCACCACATTTATCGTTGAGGATACCGAGGAAGTCCGCCAGGAAATCGCCACCGCCGGCGGGCGCCCCATCGAGGTCATCGAGGGGCCGCTGATGGACGGCATGAATGTCGTGGGCGATTTATTCGGTTCGGGCAAGATGTTCCTGCCGCAGGTCGTGAAGTCCGCGCGGGTCATGAAGCAGGCGGTCGGTCACCTGCTGCCCTTCATCGAAGAGGAAAAGCGCCTGATCGCCGATGCGGGTGGGGATGTACGCTCCAAGGGCCGGATCGTGATTGCGACCGTCAAGGGCGACGTGCACGACATCGGCAAAAACATCGTGACGGTGGTGCTGCAGTGCAATAATTTTGAGGTCTTCAATATGGGGGTGATGGTGCCCTGCTCGAAGATCCTGGAAAAGGCCAAGGAAGTCAACGCCGACATGGTGGGGCTTTCGGGGCTGATCACACCCAGCCTTGAGGAAATGGCCTATGTCGCCTCAGAGATGCAGCGCGACGACTATTTCCTGAGCCGCCAATTGCCGTTACTGGTGGGCGGGGCCACGACCAGCCGGGTGCATACTGCCGTGAAGATCGCGCCCAATTATGAGGGTCCGGTGATCTACGTGCCCGACGCCAGCCGCTCGGTGGGCGTCGCCACCAGCCTGATGTCGGACCAGGCCGCCACCTATCTGAAAGGGGTGGCTGAGGAGTACGAACTGGTGCGCACGCGCCATGCGAACCGCAAATCCACACCCATCATCCCGCTGGAGCAGGCCCGCGCCGAGCGGCCGGCCATAGACTGGAGCCAGTACACGCCGCCACGCCCGAAATTCATTGGCCGGCGCACGTTCAAGCACTATGACCTGAGCGAGATTCTGAAGTTTCTGGACTGGACCCCGTTTTTCCAGACCTGGAGCCTGTTCGGTCAGTATCCCGCCATCCTGGATGACAAAGTGGTGGGCGAACAAGCCCGCGAGCTGTTCAAGGAAGGCCAGGAAATGATGAAGCGCGTGATCGACGGGCGCTGGCTGACGGCCAATGGCGTGGTCGCCTTTTATCCTGCCAACACAGTCAATGGCGACGACATCGAGATCTATCGCGACGAGACGCGCAGCGAGGTGTTGCTGACCTGGCGCAATGTGCGCCAGCAGACGGCCAAACGCGAAGGCGTGGACAACAAGTGTCTGGCCGACTATATTGCGCCAAAATCCAGCGGCGTCATGGACTATATCGGGATGTTTGCGGTCACAGGTGGCATCGGTATCGAAAAGCATGAGGCCATGTTCCAGGAAGCCGGCGACGATTACTCGGTCATTATGTTGAAAGCTGTGGCTGATCGCCTGGCCGAGGGCTTTGCCGAAACCTTGCATGCCCGCGTGCGACGGGACCTTTGGGGATACGTGCCCGATGAGGCCTTGAGCAATGAGGAGATCATCGCCGAGAAATACCAGGGCATCCGGCCCGCACCGGGCTATCCTGCCTGCCCGGAGCACGTGGTCAAGCGCGAAATGTTCCGGATTCTGGAATGCGACGATATCCAGATGCAGTTGACCGAGGGTTATGCCATGTACCCGGCCTCCAGCGTCTGCGGCTTCTACCTCAGTCACCCGAAGTCCCAGTATTTCAATGTGGGCAATATCGGTCCCGATCAGGTGGCGGACTATGTGCAGCGCAGCGGGCGCGACGAGGAAGACGTGCGTCGCACACTGGCGAGCACCCTGCGTTAGAACGGCCATGACTGAAGCAGGCGCCAGGGATCCCGCCGCACGCCGCAAGGCACTGGGTGAATTCCTGCGCAGCGCCCGTGCGCGCGTCAAGCCGTCCGATCATGGCCTGCCCAGCGGCATCCGGCGGCGCACCCCCGGCCTGCGCCGAGAGGAAGTGGCCCAGCTCTGTGGCATCAGCGTGACTTGGTACACCTGGATCGAGCAGGGTAGGAAAGTTTCGGTTTCGACCGGCGTCTGGGAGCGTCTGGCTGATGTGCTGGGCCTGGCGCGCGCCGAGCGCCATTATCTGTTCGATCTGGCCGAATGCGCCGACCCGCAGGCGGGTCGTTACGACGCGGTTCCCTTGCCCGAAGGGCTGGCCGGCTGCGTGCGCAGCATACGCTGCCCCGCCTATATCCTGGATCGTTGCTGGAACGTCCTGGCGCGCAACGACGCCCTGCTGCATGTGTTCGACGGCTGGCCGGATCGGGCCGAACGGCCAAACCTGCTGAAATACATTTTTCTGGATCCGGCGGCACGCACACTGGTCGTTGACTGGGAGCGCCGCGCCAGCCGCGTGGTGGCCGAGTTTCGTGCGGATGTCGGCGCCCATGCCGATGAAGGCGACGTCCAGGCCCTGCTGGGTGATCTCTCCGAAGCCAGCCCGTTATTTGCCCATTGGTGGACGCGCCAAGCAGTCGTCGATCGCGAAGGGGGCCTGCGCGAATTCCAGCACCCGACCGACGGCGTGCTGAAATTCAGCCAATTCACCTTCCGTCTGGCCACGCGCCAAGACTGCAAGCTCGTCATGCTGCTCGACGAAAACGCGGAACCGCCGGTCGAGCCCTCAGCCTGAGTTCGGGTGCCTTGCATTCAGCGGCCGGCCCGCCCAATGGCTCCGGGCAGGTGGGCCGGAATTACATCATGCGTCGTGCGACTGGATCGGTGTATGCTGTCTTTGACAAGCCAGTTGAGGTGTCGAATTTCACCTCGTTCCTGCGAGTGACGGTGCTCGGGGATGGCTCGGCATCCATTGGGCTGTAGCCACAATCATTTTCAGGAGACAACGATGGCCAAGAAATTGTTGATGTTGGTCGGCGATTACGCCGAGGACTATGAAACCATGGTGCCCTTCCAGACCCTTCAGGCGGTTGGGCATACCGTGCATGCCGTATGCCCGGGAAAGCAATCGGGCGACACGATCGCCACTGCCATCCACGACTTCGAGGGCGCACAGACTTATAGCGAAAAACGTGGCCACAACTTCACCCTGAACTTCGATTTCGATCAGGTTGATGCGAATGCCTATGACGGCTTGGTGATTGCGGGCGGGCGTGCCCCGGAATATCTACGCTTGAACGATAAGGTTCTGGATATCATTCGACACTTTGACGGGGCAAAAAAGCCGATCGCCTCGGTGTGCCATGGTGCGCAGTTGCTCGCAGCCGCCGGCATCCTGAAGGGGCGCACCTGCTCGGCGTATCCGGCCTGCGCGCCCGAGGTGCGTCTGGCCGGCGGCACCTATGCCGATATTGCGATCGACCAGGCCCACACGGATGGCAACCTGGTCACTGCGCCGGCCTGGCCTGCACACCCGGCCTGGCTGGCTCAGTTCCTGGCTGTGCTGGGCACCCGGATCACGCACTGAGCCACCGCGCGAAATCCGGATAGTCCGGCGCCCACGAGGATCAGCCTCGGAACTGATAGCGTTCCAGCGATTCGCGTTTCATTTCGATCGAGTAGCCTGGCTGCGTGGGGGGCATGTACGCAGCATTTCGGATCTGGCACGGATCGACAAAGTGTTCGTGCAAGTGGTCGACGTATTCAACCACCCGACCTTCTTTGGTGCCGGCAATGCACACGTAGTCGATCATCGACAGATGCTGGACGTACTCGCACAGGCCGACCCCGCCGGCATGCGGGCACACCTTCAGGCCATACTTGGCCGCCATCAGCATGACTGTCAGCACCTCGTTGACCCCCCCCAGGCGGCAGGCGTCGATCTGGACGATGTCTACTGCGGATTCCATGATCAGCTGCTTGAACATGATGCGGTTCTGGCACATTTCACCGGTAGCGACCTCCATGCGGCCCAACATCGCTTGCCGGATGTGGCGGTGGCCGGCGATATCGTCGGGGCTGGTGGGCTCTTCGATGAACCATGGCCGGGAAAAAGCCAGTTCTTCGAGCCATGGCACCGCCTGCTTGACCTCCCAGACCTGATTCGCGTCGATCATCAGGTGGCGGTCCGGGCCGAGTGCTTCGCGTGCGATGCGTACCCGACGGATGTCGTCCTGCAAGTCGCGTCCGACCTTGAGCTTGATATGGGAAAAGCCGTCGGCCACCGCCTGTTTGGCCAATGTGCGCAGCTTGTCGTCGCTGTAGCCCAGCCAGCCTGCCGATGTGGTGTAGCAGGGGTAGCCGTGCTTTTCCAGATCCTCGATCCGCTGCCCCTTGTCGGGGGCTCGTTCCCGCAGCAGTTGCAAGGCTTCCTCGGGGGTGATGCAGTCGGTGATGTAGCGAAAGTCGATCAGTGCGACGATCTGTTCCGGGCTCATGTCTGCCACGAGACGCCACACTGGTTTGCCCTCGGCTTTGGCCCAGAGATCCCAGACCGCATTGACCAGTGCCGCAGTAGCCAGGTGAATAGCGCCTTTGTCCGGCCCAATCCAGCGTAGTTGGCTGTCGGATGTGATGTGATGCCAGAACCTGCCCATGTCTTCGGTGATCCAGTCGAGATCCAGGCCGATCAGCAGGTGCTTCATGGCGTGGATGGCGGTACAGCAAATTTCAGTACCGCGCCCGATCGTGAAGGTCAGCCCGTGACCTTCCAGCGCCGGAGTATCCGTATGCAGGATGGCATAGGCCGCCGAGTAATCGGGGTCCGGATTCATGGCATCCGAACCATCCAGCATTTTGGATGTGGGAAAGCGCACATCTATGACTTCGATGGATTGGATAATAGTCATGGTCAGGCTTGTATGGTTTTCTGGGTCTGTTCGCCCAGGCCCTCGATACCCAGGCGCATGGTCTGCCCTGCCCGCAGGTAGACGGGCGGTTTTTGGCCCAGGCCCACGCCCGGCGGGGTGCCGGTCGAAATGACGTCGCCAGGCTGCAGGCTCATGAAACGGCTGAGATAGCTGATGATTTGTGGCACGGAAAAAATCATGGTCTCGGTAGATCCGTTCTGATAGCGCTTGTCATCGACTTCCAGCCATAGGGCGAGCTTGCCGGGGTTCGGTACCTCGTCGGGTGTCACCAGCCAGGGGCCGATCGGGCCGAAGGTGTCGCAGCCCTTGCCCTTGTCCCAGCTGCCGCCCCGCTCCAGTTGATACTCCCGTTCAGATACATCATTGATCACGCAGTATCCAGCCACATGATCTAGTGCCTGAGCCTCGTCAATGTAGCGGCCGCCCTGGCCGATCACGACCCCGAGTTCGACCTCCCAGTCGGTTTTGACGGAGCCCCGGGGGATTTCGACATCGTCGTTAGGGCCAATAACGGCGCTGGTCCATTTATTGAATATTATGGGTTCCTTTGGGATTTCGGCACCCGTTTCCGCAGCGTGATCGGCATAGTTCAAACCGATGCAGATGAATTTTCCGATCCCGCCCACACACGCGCCGATGCGCGGATCACCCTCAACCAACGGCAGTGTGCCGGTGTCCAGCGCGCGCAGGGTAGACAGACCCTGCGGTGTCAGGACATCGCCGGCGATGTCGGCGATTTTTCCAGAGAGATCGCGGATGCGGCCTTCGGTATCCAATATTGCGGGCCGCTCCTGGCCCTTGGGTCCTACGCGTAGCAATTTCATTTCTATCCTTTGCGTTCAAAATGGCCGACGGCCGGTAACGGTCAGCATACCCAGCCACCGTCGATTATATGAATGGCGCCGGTGGTGAAACTCGATTCGTCGGATGCGAGATAGACAACCAGTGCGGCAATCTCCTCGGGACGCCCAACCCGTCCAATAGGTTGGCGTGCGACAAAGGCGGCGCGTACGGTGTCGGTGTCCTGCCCTGACGATTTTGCCTGGGTATCGATGCGTTCGTGTAGCGACGGCGAATCGACAGTCCCCGGGCAGATTGCATTACAGCGGATACCCTGGCCGACAAAGTCAGCGGCTACCGCCTTACTAAGTCCGATCACCGCAGCCTTGGATGCGCCATAGGCGCAGCGGTTGGGCACGCCCTTGACGCTGGATGCAGCTGAAGCCATGTTGATGATCGAGCCGCCTCCGTGTTTCAGCATGGCAGGCAGGAAGGCACGAATCGTGCGGTACATGGCCTTGACGTTCAAATCCATGCTGAAGTCCCAGTCGGACTCGCTGCAGTCAAGAATGGTGCCGTGCGCCACAAAGCCGGCGCAGTTGAAGAGCACATCGACGGTGCCCATAGTCTGTGCTGCAGCCTCGACATCGGCTTGCTTGCGCACGTCCAGGATAGCCGTGTGGATTTGTAGGTCTTCGTCACGGGCCTGTGCTGCGAGCGAATCCAGCGCAGCCTGGTTGATGTCGGTCGCCCGCACGCTTGCGCCTTCCCGCGCGAGAGCCAGGGCGCAGGCGCGCCCAATCCCCTGGCCTGCAGCGGTGATCATGATTGTTTTGCCTGCTACTCGTCCTGTCGTCATGTCTTGGTCAGCCCTTCAGATTTGATGCCTTGCGCGGATAATGTCATGTATGAGTGGCGCCCGCGCCTTGTCGTGCTGCGGACGCCGGTTTCTCGATCAGTTACTTTCCTTCGGCCAGAACTTCTTGTGGCAAATCAGTGCCGTGGAATTTCTTGAAAATGGTGTTCAGTTTGCCATTGGCCAGGTTCTTGCGGACCAGCTCGTTGATTTTTTCCAATAGCTCCGGGTTGTTCTTGGCGACGCCCAGGCCCATCATGGCCGTGGCCATAACGACTTTGGTCTCCAGCGGATTGTCACCGAGGTTTTTGTTCAGAGACGCGATGATCGACGGGGCGCCCGAGAATATGTGGGCTCGCCCACTGGTGACGGCCGTGATTGCGGTGGCATCATTTTCGAAGCGCACGATATTCGTGCCGGCCGGCGCCAGGCGCGTCACGTTGGCGTCGTTGGTGGTGCCACGTGCCGTGACTACGGTCTTGCCTGCCAGATCTTCCATTGTCTTGATGTCCTCATCCTTGGGTGCGGCAATCACCGACTGGATGGCGGCATAGGGAATGGAGAAATCAACGACTTCCTGGCGCTTCGGGGTGATCGACAGGCTGGAAATCACGACATCCGCCTTATTGGTCAGCAGGAACGGGATACGGTTGGCCTGCGTGGTGGGCACGATTTCGAGTTTGACACCCAGGTCTTTGGCGAAGAGCCGGGCCGTCTCGACGTCGGAACCCGTTTCGTGCAGATTGGCATCCTTCATGCCGTAGGGTGGGGCGTTCAGGTCGACGGCAACACGCAATGTTTTTGCCTGCTCGACCTGGGCGAGGGTATTTGCATATGCCGGTGCCTGTGCGGCGAAGATTGTTGCAGCTGTCATGGCCAAAATGGCCATGCCGCGGTTCAAACGCAAGTGTGTCATGTCGTGTCTCCTGTCGAAATAGTGAGATTCGTGTCTCATTCGTCGGGTGGGTCAAAGTCCGTTGCTGACGAATTGCTCCAGCTCCGGGGTTTTCGGATTACGCAGGATGCCTGCGTCGCCCTGCTCGTGAATCCTGCCTTCGTGCATAAAGATGACGCGGTGTGCAAGTTTCATTGCGAAGCCCATTTCGTGGGTGACCAGCACCATGGTCATGCCGCCTGCGGCGAGTTTTTCGATGACGCGCAGGACCTCACCCGTCAACTGCGGGTCGAGGGCCGAGGTTATTTCGTCGAACAGCATGAGTTGGGGGTCCATGGCCAGAGAGCGCGCGATGGCCACGCGCTGTTGCTGTCCGCCGGACAACTGTTCGGGGTAGAAGCCGATTTTGTCGCTCAGGCCCACTTGTGCCAGGACATCAGCCGCGATGGTTTTTGCCTTCGGTGCTGCGAGTTTGCGCACCGACCGTGGCGCCAAAGTGATGTTCTGCTCGACAGTCAGGTGCGGAAACAGGTTGTAGCTCTGGAATACGATGCCCACATCCCGCCGCAACTGCTTGAGGGCCTGGCGCTCGATGTCTTTGCCGAAAGTCAGGCCACACACCGTGATCTCGCCCTCGTTGATGGTTTCCAGGTGGTCGATGCAGCGCAAGGCCGTGCTCTTGCCCGAGCCGCTTTGCCCGATTATGGCAACGATCTCGCCTTTTCGGACGTTTAGATCCACGCCCTTGAGGACATGGTTGTCACCGAACCACTTGTGTACATTATTCAGACGGACGACTTCTGTCATGGGGTTCCTTGATCTAGCCGCGTGCCAGCGCCAGCTTGCGTTCCAGCCTGAGGCTGAACCAGGATAGTGGGTAGCAGATGATGAAATAGAGCACCGCTGCGACGCCGAAATACAGGAAAGGCTTGAACGTGGAGTTGTTCAGGATCTTGGCGTTATAGGAAAGCTCTGCAAAACCAATCACCAGCGACGCGAATGAGGTGTTCTTGACGATCTGGACCATGAAACCCACGGTGGGCGGTGTAGCGATGCGCAGCGCCTGGGGCAGGATCACCTTGAACATGCGCTGCACGCGATTGAGGCCGAGGCATTCTGCGGCCTCCCACTGGTTTCTGGGCACAGATTCGATGCAACCGCGCCAGATTTCTCCGAGGAAGGCAGCCGCATGGATCGTAAGTGCCAGAACTGCAGCGAACAGTGCCGAGGTACCGGAAAACCCGAAGATTGAGGGCCCATAAAAGCAGATGCCCATGATCACCAGCAGGGGCGTGCCCTGGATGATGTTGATGTAACCGAAAGCACTGCCTCGCACGACGCGCTTGTCCGACACCCGCATCAATGCGACGGTCAGCCCCAGCATTGCCGAGAATACGAAGGTCAGCACTGATAACAGCAAGGTACCCCAGGCGCCTGCCAGCAGATAAAGGATTTGCTCGTGATTCATGGCCTTGTCTCCTACAGCAGGGTGCCGAGCCTGCGCTTGCGCACAAACAGCACTTTTCCAGCCATGGTGAATGCGCCGCGCACGAGCACGGACATCGCGAGGTAGATGACCCACAGCACGATGAAGACTTCAAAATTACGGAAGGTGAGCGCCTGGATATTGCCCGAAACCCCGAATAAATCCTCTGCGCCAACCGCCGACAGGAGGCTGGTGACCAGCATCAGTAATACGAACTGGCTGGTCAGGGCGGGATAGACACGCTCGAGCGCCGGTACCAGGATGATGTGCCAGTAGACCTGCAAGGGCGACAGGCCCAGGCACTCGCCCGCCTCGCGCTGGCTGCGCGGCACGGACTCGATACCGGCCCGAACGATTTCGCAGGTGTAGGCCGTGACGTTGATGACCAAGGCCAGTATTGCCCCGGTGAAGATCGACATTGTGAGGCCTACGCTGGACAGCCCAAAAATCAGGAAGTAACTCTGGATAATCAGGGGGGTGTTGCGGATAATTTCCACATACACGCCCACCGTGCGGCTGAGCAGCGGGCCACCCGAGCTACGGGCAATGGCGCAAGCCACGCCCATCCCAACCCCTGCCAGGGTGGACCAGAACGACATCAGCAGCGTGGTCTCGATGCCCTGCAGCAGCATGGGCCAGTATTCCAGCACTGAGCCAAAATCGAATTGGTACGTCATCTCTTGGAACCTGTCCTGTGATCGAAAGGTCGAGTGCATAGATTAACTGGACAGACCGGTAAAACCAGTTATGGATTTCCCTATGTTTTTGCTTTACCGGTCAGACCAAATTAGAATGAAGCCTCTTTAGACTTTTGCACCGACGCGAGACCACGCCATGGAAAAGACCAATGCTTCGCTGCAACAACTGGATCGTGCACGCGGATATATGCACATTGCGGATGCGCTGAGACAGGAAATCCGCAAGATGGACACCGCCACTGGTGCGCGCTTGCCTTCCGAGCGCGAGCTGGCACAACTGCTCAAGGTGTCCAGGCCCAGCTTGCGTGAAGCGTTGATCGTGCTGGAACTGCAGGGCGAGATCGAGATCCGTGTCGGCTCGGGTATCTACCTCAAGCATATCGCCCCCACAGGGGGGGCAAACGCCAAGACGCCGGCATCGACCGTAGATCCCGGGATCGAAGCTTCCCTGATGGGGCACAGCCCGAGGGATGTCAATCAGACACGCTTTTTCCTGGAGAGTGGGGTCGCCGCCTATGCGGCACGGTTCATCAACCGCGAGCAACTCAAGGCTCTGGCAGCCAGCGTTGCAGCTATGCGCAAGGCTCTTGGCATGCGCAGCCGTGCCGGTGATAAACCACTTGCTGAGGCCGACCGTCAATTTCACGTCACCCTGGCATCAACTGCGGATAACCGCTTGCTGACTCAAACGCTGGAAGAGTTGTTCGATCAGCGCTATACCCCGATTGGCGGATCCATGCATCGACTGTTTGATAATCAGGCGGTCTGGCAGGATGCCGTGCAGGAGCACCAGGATATCTACGAGGCGGTTGCTGATCGTGACCCTTTGCAGGCCCAGGCCGCCATGCAGCGCCACCTTACCCGGGCCCACATCCGCCTGATGGCCGTGATTGGCTAGACAACATATCCACTGTCATAACCGAAATACTTTGAGATTGAAATGGAAAAGAATGCGATACGCCTGAACGAGCATGACAATGTCCTCATCGCCACCGAGCAGCTGATGCCCGGCGACATGGTTTCCGGCCTGCCGGTTCGAGGCATGATTCCCGCGGGACACAAAATCGCTGTCCAAGAGATTTCTTCGGGCGATTCGGTGCGTCGCTATGGCCAGGTGATCGGCGTGGCGAGCCGGGACATCGGGGCAGGAGCACATGTGCACACCCACAATGTGCGCATGGCGGATCTGGCGCGCGACTACGATTTCTGCACCTCAAAGAAGGACATGTCGATTGAACCGGATCGAGATCAATTCATGGGCATACGGCGGCCGGACGGGCGGGTGGCAACGCGCAATTTCATCGGCATTCTGACCACCGTGAATTGTTCGGCGACCGTCGCACGCGCGATCGCCGATCACTTCCGTCGGGACATCAACCCGGCCGCGTTAGAGGACTACCCAAACGTGGATGGCGTGGTGGCATTGACGCACACAACGGGCTGCGGGATGGCCTCTCACGGCGAGGCGATTGATGCCCTGCGCCGCACCCTGTCGGGTTATGCGCATCACGTCAATTTTCATTCGATCCTGATGGTCGGCCTAGGGTGTGAAACCAATCAAATTTCAGGGGTCATGGCGGCCGGCGGCCTGCAGCAGGGCCCAAAGTTGCATGCTTATGCGATACAGGATGCAGGAGGCACGGGGAAGGCCGTTGCCCAGGGGATCGCCAGGGTCAAGGAGATGCTGCCCGAGGCCAATCAGACAGCGCGTGTTCCGGTATCGGCCGCCGGCCTGGTGGTTGGGCTGCAGTGCGGCGGCTCGGATGGGTACTCGGGCATTACCGCGAACCCGGCTCTGGGTGCGGCCATGGACCGGCTGGTTCGGGCGGGCGGTACTGCCATATTGTCCGAGACCCCAGAGATCTATGGTGCTGAGCATTTGCTGACCCAGCGCGCCACCAGCCGCGAGGTTGGGGAAAAGCTGCTGGCCCGTATAGAGTGGTGGAAGGATTACTGTGCGCGCAATCATGCCGAAATGAACAACAATCCGTCAGCGGGAAACAAGGCGGGTGGTTTGACTACGATTCTGGAGAAATCCCTCGGAGCGGTGTCCAAGGCCGGCACGACGAACCTCAATGATGTGCTGCGTTATGCCGAACCGGTGGGTGCGCGCGGCTTGGTATTCATGGACTCGCCGGGCTTCGATCCGGTATCGGCGACGGGGCAGGTGGCTTCGGGGGCCAATCTGATCTGTTTCACGACCGGACGAGGGTCAGCCTACGGTTGCATGCCGGCGCCCTCGATCAAGCTCAGCACTAATAACGCCTGCTGGGAGCGGCAGGGCGACGATATTGACCTGAACTGCGGCACCATCATCACAGGGCAGGATACCGTGGATGGTCTGGGCGAGAAAATCTACCGCCTGATCCTCGAGATCGCCTCTGGGTCACGCAGCAAGAGCGAACTCTATGGCTACGGGCAAAATGAGTTCGCCCCCTGGCAGATCGGGGCGACGGTCTGATCGCGGGTGAAGTAAACTGCGTGCATCAACCGGATTGATCAGGCAGGACTTCATCATGGCAAAGAACTTTGAATCGGAACTGACACAGTTTCTGAACGGATACAAGACCGAACGCGCCGATACCGAGGCGCGTCAGCGGGCGGGGCGTGGCCGCCTCTGGGATAAATTCATCGACCCCGAACTACAGGACGGTTTCAAGACCGCCCGTGTCCCCCAGGACCCTTACGTGTACTATCAGAACGATTAATTTCGCATGAGCGAACACACTGCGGGGGGATTGGACGCACTGGTCGATCCCCAAATCGACAGTACGCCCGATATGGTCGATAGCGTGGCGCTTGCCCGGCTTTATGGCGAGCCGCTGTTCTCGATCCCGCAGGATCTGTATATCCCCCCTGAAGCCCTGGAAATTTTCCTGGAGGCCTTCGAGGGGCCGTTGGATTTGCTGCTGTATCTGATTCGCAAGCAGAACTTCAATGTGCTCGACATTCCCATGGCCGAGGTCACCACGCAGTATCTGTCCTATGTCGAGCAAATCCGCGAGGGCAATCTGGAACTGGCAGGCGAATACCTGCTGATGGCTGCGATGCTGATCGAGATCAAGTCGCGGATGCTGTTGCCGGTCAAGAAATCCGACACAGGCGAAGATGTCGAGGACCCGCGTGCCGAATTGGTGCGCCGCCTGCTGGAGTACGAGCAGATGAAGCTTGCGGCCCGCAAGCTCGATGCGCTGCCACAAAGGGGGCGCGATTTCCATGCCGCACAGGCATTTGCCGATCTGCATGCCGAGCAATTGCTGCCGGACGTCTCGGTCGAGGATCTGCGCAGTGCCTGGGCCGAGATCATGCGCCGCGCGCGCCTGAACGCCAATCACCGCATCACCCGTGAGCAACTCTCGGTGCGCGAGCACATGAGCCGCATCCTGCTGCGCCTGGGCGAGGTGCGTTTCATCGAATTCACCGAGCTGTTCATCGAACGCATACGCGAAGGCGACGCCGCAGCCGTCGTCGTGGTGCATTTCCTGGCACTGCTGGAACTCGCGCGCGAGTCACTGCTGGAAATTACCCAGATCGAGGCCTACGCGCCGATCTACATTCGCCTGTCCTATACCCGTTCGGCCTGAGCCGGTCTGTTTCAAACGGAGATTTCTTGTGAAAGTGGTCCATACTATTGAAGCCTTGCGCGACCAGTTGCGCGGCCAATTGCGCGTGGCGTTCGTCCCGACCATGGGCAACCTGCACGCGGCGCATCTGTCGCTGATGCGCATGGCGCGCCAGCACGGTGACCCGGTGGTTGCCAGCATTTTTGTCAATCGACTTCAATTTGGTCCGAACGAGGACTTCGACCAGTACCCGCGCACTCTTGAGGGCGATATTGAAAAGCTCGAGCGTGAACGCGACGTCTATGCGCTGTTCGCGCCCAACGAGCGCGAGATGTATCCCGAGCCGCAGAACTTCAAGATCCAGCCTGCGCAGGCGCTGGGCAGCATTCTGGAGGGCGAGTTCCGACCTGGTTTCTTCATGGGTGTCAGCACTGTGGTGCTGAAGCTCTTTTCCTGTGTTCAGCCGCGCGTGGCCGTGTTTGGCAAAAAGGACTATCAGCAGTTGATGGTGGTGCGTTCCATGTGCCGGCAGTTCCAGTTGCCGGTCGAGATTCTGGCACACGAAACCGTGCGCGACCCCGATGGCTTGGCCATGTCTTCACGCAATCGTTTCCTGGCTCCAGACGAACGGGCCGAGGCGCCCGAACTATATGCCGCGCTGCAGCGGGTGCGCGATGAGGTGCTGGGCGGTGATGTGGACCTGGCGGGTATCGAGGCGCGCACCGCAGCGCAGCTGGACGGGCGAGGATGGCAGGTGGATTACGTCGCCCTGCGTCGCCAGCGCGACCTGTTGCCCCCAGAGACCGATGAGGTCCGAAACGGCGAGCCGCTGGTGGTGCTGGCTGCCGCGCGCCTGGGCACAACACGCCTGATCGACAATCTGGAACTGGCCTTCACACCCTGAAGAAGGCTGTTTTTCGCACTGCTAGTTCTGGCAGATGTCTTGCCCGGATCTACATGACAGAATCCGCCTGAGCTTTCTGCTTTGGGAGGAGGACCCAGCATGTTCGACACCGACTATGTCATTCGCGATTTTTGCAATTCGCCGTTCAAGGTATTGACGGCCCGTGAGCACGATGTGTTCGTCTATTTGGTCCAGGGCAAGGCAAACAAGGTGATCGCAGCAGATCTCCAGGTCTCGCAACGCACCGTCGAGGCGCATCGCGCTCGTATCTTTGAAAAGGTCAAGGTTCGCAATGCGGTCGAGCTGACGCATCGCTATCTGGCCTGGCAATATGCCTCGGTGCCCGGGGCGACACGGGTGGTTTTGCGACCTGATTCCCTGTGCGTTCGTGGCAGTACCCACATGGGGCGGGTATCGGCATCGACGCCCGCCGCCTAGGTGCCCGGTGCCGTGCAGTCCTGTGCCGGCTGCTTGGCCAGTTCCTTGATCGGGTCCGTATCGGGCTGTCGCGTCAGGCGGTAGTCCAGTCTGGTCTGGCGGCCATCGAAACTGCGAACCAGCAGCGTATTGCCATTCACGAATTCCAATAGCGCCTTGGTTTGCGCATTGTCTATGCGCAGAGCGATGCGTAGGGGATCCTGGCTGGTCAGCACCCAGCATCCCATCTGGGCAATAGTGGTCTGTGCGGCGTTCAGCGCCACGCTGCGCGCCCGCCACTGGCCATCCGGGGCCAGGGTCAGGGTGACACGTGTGGCGGGGCAGGCATTCTGGTCCAGGCAGGGAACGGTGCCCAGGAAAGTGTGTGTTTCCGCAAGTGGTGGCGGAATCGCCGGTTTGACTGGGGCTGCCGGGCTGTCGGGCGCAGGTGTTTGGGCCTGGTCGCCGAATCCGAGCTGGAGCTGCGTCGGGGTGCGGTTGTTCGAGTCGCCTTTGGCGCGCGAAATGGCATCGGATTGCGTGGATTCACGCGGCGCTTCGTAGTAGCCCGGCTGGCGTTGCTGTGCGCAACCCAGCAGGATCACGAGGGCTGCCGGGGCCGCGATCGCGCGGATCAGACGGCGGGGCACAGAAGAGGTCGGGAACATGGCGGAAATCCATCAATTGGCGCAGTCAGCATTCTACGCACTTGCGGGCGCCTTGGCGACAGTTGATGTGTCGGCGCTGGGCGGTGGCATGATCGGCCTGCTGCTGGGGGCTGCGGGTGGCGCACTGGCATGGCGTCTGGCCCTGTCCTATCAGGCGGCCCTGTCGCAGGGGGCCGATCCGGACTTTGCTACGGCCGTGACGGCGTTACGGGGCAGCCTCGTGGGCGATAGATGGCTTGGGCGTGATGCTGTACTTGCCGCTCTGGGCGTAGCGCTTGCAGGTGTGTGTCTGGCGGTGCACGGTGCTCTTTACGGCTTGCCTCACGTTCTGCTATGCATGTGCCTGCTTTGGCTGGCCTGCATCGACTTGCGCACGGGCCTGTTGCCTGATGCACTGACGGTCCCTGTGTTCGTGCTCGGCGTGTGCCTGGGCCCCCTGGCCGGATGGCCCGCGCTGCCGGCCGCAGGCCTGGTCTATGGCTGTACGACGGGCCTGAGTGCAGCGTACCGCCGCCTGCGGGGGTACGACGGCATGGGGGGTGGTGACATCAAGTTGATGGCGGCGCTGGCGGCGTGGGTCGGGCCGCTTGCGCTGTGCTGGATCGTCCTGGGTGCCTGTCTGGCGGGGCTGGCCTACGCAATGGTCGCCCAGCGCCGCATTCTGCCGCGTGGCGCGTATCCTTTCGGGCCGTTCCTGGCGGGTGCCGCCGTACCTGTTCTGTTGGCCGGCACTGCGGTACAGTCATGGTTTTGATACCGACTGTGGAATGCAAGGAATGTTCTCGATTGGCCTGACCGGTGGTATCGGCTCAGGCAAAACGCAGGTAGCCGACTTGCTCGCGGACTGGGGGGCGAGTGTGATCGATACCGATCGCATCGCCCACGAGCTCACCGCAGCAGGCGGCGATGCCCTGCCGGCCATCGCCGGGCAGTTCGGTGCG
>JAKDMO010000153.1 GCA_030452305.1 Alcaligenaceae bacterium
GACGTATTCCTGTTCGGCCGGTATGCCCAGAGCGGTCAGATCCAGCCCGCCGATGCCGCGCCACAGGGTGGCCGGAATGCGCCAGGCCATGCACTGATAGGCCAGGTCGGCCAGTGGATGACCGAGGGTGGACAGTTCCCAGTCCAGTACGCCGATCACACGCGGTTCGGTAGGGTGCAGCACCAGGTTGTCGAGCCGGTAGTCGCCATGTACCAGGGTGGTTTCATCATCCTGCGGCAGGTGCTGCGGCAGCCATTCCATCAGTTGTTCCATGGCCGGCGAAATGGGTACGGTGGCGGCTTGGCACTGGCGCGACCAGCGTGCCACCTGTCGGGCCACGTAGTTGCCTTGCTTGCCATAGTCGGCCAGGCCCACAGCGGTGTAGTCCACGGCGTGTAGGGCGGCGATGACGCGGCCCATTTCACGGTAGATTGCGCCGCGTTCGGCAGGTGTCATGTCGGGCAGCGATTGGTCCATGAACACCCGGCCCTGCAGGAACTCCATGATGAAAAACGGGGTGCCCAGCAGTGTGGTGTCGTCGCAGTAGGCCAGCATGCGTGGCACGGGGACGTGGCTGTCTTGCAGCGCGCGCATGATGCGGAATTCGCGGTCGATGGCGTGGGCCGACGCCAGCAGCGCACCGGGCGGTTTCGTGCGCAGTACATAGCTGCGTCCGTCCGCTACGATGAGGCGGTAGGTGGGATTGGACTGACCACCCGTCAGCTCCGTGGCCTCGATCGGCCCCGCGTCGGCCAGGTCCTGGCTACGCAGGTATTCGGCCAGAATGTCCAGGGGCAGGGTAGAGGTGGTGGTGTTCATAGCGAACTGACCAGGTGTGCGCCGTCTACGGCGATTGCGGCGCCCGACATCGCGGCGCCGGCGTCACTGGCCAGCAGCAGCAATGGTCCGTCCAGGTCGCTCAGTTCACCAAAGCGGCGGCTGGGGATGCGGCTGCGCAGCTTGTCACCTGCTTCGCCGCCTAGGAACTCGCGATTCAGATCCGTCACCACGTAGCCGGGCAGCAACGCATTCACCCGGATATGATGGCGTGCGAGTTCCAGTGCCATGGCCTTGGTGGCCTGGATCACGCCGGCCTTCGATATTGCGTACGGCGCCACACCGCCGGCCACGCGCTCGCCCAGGATCGAGGCCACATTGATGATGGCCCCGCCTTTTTTGGCTGCGACCATGCGGCGTGCGGTCTCGGTGGCGACCAGCCAGCAGCCCTTCAGATTGGTGTTCAGGACCTGGTCGTAATCGGCCTCAGTTTGCTCCAGCAAGGGGCGCGTGACGGTCACACCTGCGTTGTTGACGAGCACGTCGGGTACACCCCATTCGTCCACGGCGTCCAGGCAGGCGTGCACGCCGACAGCGTCCGTGACGTCCAGTGCAAAGGCGCGGGCCTGGCCGCCGGCGGCGGTAATCGTTTCCACAATATCCTGCAGCTTGTCGGTCCGGCGGGCCGCCAGCGCGACTTTGGCGCCCTGCGCCGCCAGCAACTGGGCAAAATGCGTCCCCAGGCCGCTGGAGGCGCCGGTCACCAGCACCAGGCGGCCCTGCAGGCTGAATCGGTTCATGACATCATTGTGCATGCTCAGGCCCTCCGTTAAGCGCGAGCTCGGCCTCTGCCTTGTCGGCCATGTGCACGAGTTTCCTTGCCATGCTCCAGCGATGCACCTCGCTTGGGCCATCATAGATGCGGAAGGCGCGCATGTCGGTAAAGATGCGCATCACGGGGGTTTCACCTGTCACGCCCTGGCCGCCCAGGATCTGGACACTACGATCCACGACACGCCACTCGGCTTCAGAGCACACCACCTTGGCGCGGCTGGATTCAAAATTGCATTTCTGGCCCTGATCCAGCAGCCACGCGGTGTGCCAGATATGCAGACGTGCGGTGTGCAAGTCCATGTCGTTGTCGGCCAGCATGAAGCCCACGCCCTCGTGTTCGGCCAGGGGTTTGCCAAAGGCCTGACGTTTGCGCGCATAGTCCAGTGCGGTGTCGTGTGCGCGTCGCGCCTGGCCCAGCCAGCGCATGCAGTGCGTCAGGCGTGCCGGCGCGAGGCGCACCTGGGCGTAGCGGAAGCCCTTGCCGATCTCGCCCAGCACATCGCCGGCCGGCACGCGCAGATTGTCGAATCGCAGCACGCCGTGGCCACCGGTAAAGCAGGCGTCCATGGCATCCATGTCGCGCTCCAGGTGGATACCGGGCTTGTCCATGTCACTCAGGAACATGGTGGCGGATCCGTCCTCCATGCGCGCCATGATGATCGCGTACTGTGCGCCATCGGCCCCGGTGATAAACCACTTGCGGCCATTGATGATGTAATCGTCGCCATCGCGTACCGCTGTCGTGGCCAGCATGGATGGGTCTGCCCCGGCGCCGGGGGCGGGCTCGGTCATGGCAAAACACGAGCGCCACTGGCCGGCCACCTGACCGCGCAGCCAACGTTCCTTTTGTGCAGGTGTGGCGACGGCCTCCATCAAGTGGATATTGCCCTCGTCCGGCGCGTGGATGTTAAGCGCAGTGGGGCCCAGCCAAGAATAGCCCGCCTCCTCGAATACCACCGCCTTTTCCGCATGCGACAGACCCAGGCCCCCCATTTCGCATGAGGCGTGTGGCGTCAGCAGCTCGGCCGCCTTTGCTCGTGCCACCAGTTCATCGCGCAGTGCTTCGCTGGGGCCATGGGGCGACTGGCGCTCGTCGTTTTCCAGCGGGACCACCTGCTCGGCAATGAATTGCCGGGTTTTGTCGCGCAATGCGCACAGTTCGGGCGAAAGAGAGAAGTCCATACCGTTCCTCACGTAGCGAGTTCAAGTCAAAGTACTTGTATTGTAGATTATATTGTCAGACAATGTTGAAAACAAAATACCATGCCTTATGGTACCTTCCATCGTATCCCTTCTTGCCGCTGATCCTATGCCCGCCGTGCGCTCCGAATCCGTTATAGACACCCCGGAAACTGCTGCCGATACGGTGTTTCACGGCATCGTACAGGCGCTGGCGCAACAGCGCTTTGTACCCGGCCAGCGGCTGGTCGAGGTCGATCTGGCCGCACAGTTCGGCGTCAGCCGGGCCTCGGTACGCGAGGCGCTGCAGCGCTTGGCTGCCGAAGGCTTGGTCGAGCTGTTTCGCAACAAGGGGGCGGCCATACGCACCCTGTCTGCCCAGGAAACCCTGGATGTGCTGGACGTGGCCGAGCGCATCACCGGTCTGCTCGCACGCAGCGCGGCGCGCGCCATTGCCGGGGGCGCAGCACGCGCACCTATCGTGGGTGCCCTGGCGCGACTGGACGAGGCCGACCGCAGCCAGGATGCCGAGACCTTCGCGGGCGCCCGGCGGGGGCTTTATCGCGCATTGCTGATCACCAGCGGCAGCCGCGAACTGCGCCGCCTGTTGCCCTCGATCAATATGCCCATTGTCTATGCTCAACACCGCCCAGCCGCGCTGCAGCAAGTGCGCATGCGGGATTACCAAGCCATGTGCGAGGCGATTCTGGCCGGTGACGAGGCGGCCGCTGATGCCGCCGGCATGCAGCACGTGCGCAATGTGCGTGCAGTGATTGTGCACAGCCTGGACCGTTGAACAGGGCGTCCGTAGCGCGCAATCCGTTGATTGCGATATCCAAAGCGCCCTTGCGCCTGACACGGACTGCGCTATCCTAGTCCTTGATACTGCGCGCCGGCTCGCGCTAATGAGCAGGCCTTTCAACACCAGGAACCAATCATGTCGGGATATCTGCAGGAAAACAATGGCACGGCACGCAGCCGTGCGCTTACGGTGCCGTCGCTGCTGGCCATGCGCAATGCAGGTGAAAAGATTGCGATGTTGACTTGCTACGATGCCAGCTTTGCCACGCTGATGGATCATTGTGGTGTGGACATGCTGCTGGTGGGGGATTCGCTGGGCAATGTCGTACAAGGGCACAGTACGCCGTTGCCGGTGACGGTGGCGGATATTGCCTACCATACCGCCTGTGTCGCACGGGGAAATCAGACTGCGTTCCTGGTTGCCGACATGCCATTCGGTTCTTTTGGTACGCCGCAGGCTGCGTTCGATAATGCAGCCACATTGATGCGGGCGGGTGCCCAGATGGTAAAGATCGAAGGCGGCGCGTGGCTGGTCGATACGGTGAAGTTTCTGGTCGATCGCGGCATACCGGTGTTTGCCCATCTGGGCCTGACACCACAGTCTGTGCATCAGTTGGGCGGATTCAGGGTGCAGGGGAAAACGGCTGAAAGCGGGTCGCAATTGAAGGCCGATGCCTCGGCGCTGCAGGCGGCAGGCGCGTCGCTTTTGTTGATTGAGGCCATTCCGGCTGCGCTGGGCAAGGAAGTGACCGATATGCTGGCCATCCCGACTGTCGGCATCGGCGCCGGCCCGGATTGCTCGGGGCAGGTGCTGGTGATGCACGACATGCTGGATGTGCCCCCGGGAAAGAAAGCCCGATTTGTGCGCAATTTCATGGAAGGGCAGACCAGCATCGAGGGCGCGATCCGCGCCTACGTCCAGGCAGTGAAGGCGGGGGCGTTTCCGGCCCCCGAACACGGCTATTGAGTGGTTTCAGGTGGCAGTGGCCGGAACCGTCAAAATCACCGAGCCTGTTCGTGACCTGGATTCCATGGCCTGATGAGCCTGTGCCGCCTGGTCCAGGCTGAATGCCGTGATCTGGCCGGGCGATAGGGTGCCGTCGCCCAGCGCCTTGAACAATGCTACGGCGGCCGCGCGCAGCTTTTCGGGGGACTTCAGCTGCTGGAATACGTTGGGGCGCGATAAAGAGTTGGCTTTCGGAAACAGGGCGGATACCTGGAACGGCGGTACGGGGCCCGAGGCCTGCCCATAGTTGGCCAGGTGGCCGCAGGATGCGAGGCATGCCAGCGAGCCCGCAAAGGTATCCTTGCCGATTGCGTCATAGGCGACCTGTACGCCCTCACCCTGGGTGATTTCCTTGACCCGCGCGACGAAATCCTCGCACCTGTACTGGATGACCTGAGCGCATCCGTTGTGCCGGGCAAGTTCGATCTTGTGATCCGATCCGACAGTGCCTATGACCTGGGCGCCCAGGTGACTGGCCCACTGGCACAGCAGGGATCCGACGCCGCCTGCGGCTGCGTGGACCAGCACCCGGTCGCCGGGTTTGACGGAATATACCTCGTGCAGCAGGACGTAGGCCGTAAGGCCCTTCAGCAGGGTTGCCGCGGCGGTCTGGTCATTCACGTTCGCAGGCAGATGGACGGCCGCCTGCGCGGGCAGTGTCCGTTCCTCGGAATAGGCGCCATAGCCCGCGTACATGTAGGCGACCCGATCACCGACGGCAAAACCCTGGACTGCGCTGCCAACTTCGGTCACGATGCCGGCGCCCTCTATGCCCGGAATGCCTGGCAGGGCAAGTGTCTGGTACAGGCCCGATCGCACGTAGATATCATGGAAATTCACGCCCACGGCCGTATGCCTGATCCGGATGTCGTCCGGTGACAGGGTGGGGGTGGCGACCGGCTCGAATACGAGGTTTTCGGCAGGGCCGGGCTGATGCAGGACGATAGCTGAAGGCATGGCGACTCGGGCGGGTGAAGGATCCGTCATTAATAGCATGAAACCGGGGTGAGGGCGGCGACGGTTTCGTTTAACATGGCCGGGAACCGCTGCCGGAATATGGCGGCACACCTGAATCGGTAGCGAATAGGAGCACCCCATGAAAACCAAAGCAGCAGTCGCCTGGAAGGCGGGCGAACCCCTGACCATCGAGGATGTCGAACTGGCCGGTCCGAAGGCGGGCGAGGTGCTGGTCGAGGTCAAGGCTACGGGTATTTGCCATACGGACTACTACACGCTGTCGGGGGCGGATCCCGAAGGGATTTTCCCGGCCATCCTGGGCCACGAGGGCGCCGGGGTGGTGCTCGAGACCGGTCCGGGGGTCACGTCGCTGAAGGCCGGTGACCACGTCATTCCGCTCTACACGCCGGAATGCCGACAGTGCAAGTCCTGCCTGTCGCGCAAGACCAATCTGTGCACGGCGATCCGCGCGACGCAGGGCAAGGGCCTGATGCCCGACGGCACCTCGCGCTTTACCGTGGGCGGGAAACCCGTGCATCACTACATGGGCACGTCCACGTTTTCCAACCACATCGTTGTACCCGAGATCGCGCTGGCAAAAATTCGCGAGGACGCGCCCTTTGACAAGGTCTGCTATATCGGCTGTGGGGTCACGACGGGATTGGGCGCGGTGCTGTTTACCGCCGGGGTCGAGGCGGGTGCAAATGTGGTCGTGTTCGGCCTGGGTGGCATCGGGCTGAACGTGATTCAGGGCGCGAAGATGGTAGGGGCGGGCAGGATCATCGGGATCGACCTGAATCCCGAGCGCGAGGCGATGGCGCGCAAATTCGGCATGACGGATTTCATCAATCCGGCCGAGGTCGATAATGTGGTGGATCACATTATTCA
>JAKDMO010000337.1 GCA_030452305.1 Alcaligenaceae bacterium
TACCCACACCGATACAGTGCCCACCAACCAGGCCCGGGCGAAAAGGCAGGAAATTCCATTTGGTCCCGGCCGCCTCAAGCACGGCCTGGGTATCGATGCCCAGGCGGTTGAAAATCAAGGCCAGTTCATTGATCAGGGCGATATTTACATCGCGCTGAGTGTTCTCGATCACCTTGGCCGCCTCGGCGACCTTGATCGAGGCGGCCTTGTGCGTGCCGGCGGTAATGATTTCGCGATACAGAGCATCGACCAGGTCGGCGACTTCGGGGGTGGATCCGGAGGTCACCTTGCGGATCGTCGAGACGCGGTGATTCTTGTCGCCCGGATTGATACGCTCGGGGCTGTAGCCGGCATAGAAATCCTGATTGAATTTCAGGCCGGAAACACGTTCGAGCACGGGTACGCAGACTTCTTCGGTCGCGCCCGGGTATACGGTTGACTCATAGATCACGATATCACCGCGCTTGAGCACCTTGCCTATGGTTTCACTGGCACGTTCGAGCGGGGTGAGATCCGGCTGCTTGTATTCATCAATGGGCGTGGGCACCGTGACAACGAATACGTTCGACTCGGCCAGGTGTGCCGGCTCGTGAGTAAATTGGATTTGCCGAGCCTCGGCAAGGTCTCTGGCATCCACTTCCAATGTGCGATCCGAGCCCGCGCGCAGCTCACTGATCCGCCGCGCATTGATGTCGAACCCCAGAACCTTGCGTCGCTTGCCAAACTCCACCGCCAGCGGCAGTCCTACATAGCCCAGACCCACCACAGCCAGATTCACATCCCGAATATCCAAGGTATTTCTCCCATACAGATCAAGCATATTATTTTACCGGTCGCCCACTTATTTGTAACGGTGCCCGCGCCCAAGCCAGGGCAGCAACAACCACCGGGGGCGGCGCCAGGACACAAGGCGCGAATACAGCCAGATATAGACCCCGGCAAACACCAGCAGACTGGCACACAGGATCCATGCGTTATCCCACCAGATGGTTGCGGGAACCAAACCGACCAGGGCCAACACCCAAAGATACGGTGAGGCCATGGCATTGCACAGGGCCGGAACGGCGTGGCGCCGATCGCGGCTGAAGGTGACGCGCACCAATCGGCGAAAGACCAGTTGGTGCAAATGCAGCGCATCGGGCTGATCGACCGGCACCCCACGCTTGAAACGCCGACGCCATATTGAAAACAGGGTTTCGAACACAGGATAGAACAGCACCGCCAGCGCATAGAATGGGGAGACCCCGGGGTTGCGCACAACCAGTTGCACGGCGAGCTCTGCCAGCATGAAACCCAGAAAATAAGCCCCGCCATCGCCCAAGAATACACGCCCGAAGGGGAAGTTCCAGACCAGAAAGCCCAGCGTGGCCGAGGCCAGCGCCGTGGCAATCAAAAAGATCGGGATATCCTGGACCTGCAAAGCGACCAGGGCCAGGGAGACCGCCATCAGTGTGGCGATCATGCCGGCCAAGCCATTCATGCCATCGACAATATTCAGCGCATGGGTACAGCCCCCCACGGCAATCATGGTAAACACCAGCGATATCGGCCAGAACGACAGCATCCAATCGGCCCAGCCCAAGCCCACACGCGACACCCC
>JAKDMO010000022.1 GCA_030452305.1 Alcaligenaceae bacterium
TGGCTGCCGCGACCGCAAAATATGTCAGGATGCCGTCGCCGCCCGCCCGCTTGAAAGCCAGCAGGGATTCCATCATCACCTTGTCGTGGTCCAGCCAGCCATTGGCTGCAGCCGCCTTGATCATCGCGTATTCGCCGCTGACCTGGTAGGCGTATGTGGGCACGCCAAAGGCATCCTTGACCTCGCGCAGGACGTCCAGGTAGGGCAGGCCGGGTTTGACCATCACCATGTCCGCGCCTTCGTGGATGTCGGCTGCGACTTCGCGCAGGGCTTCGAGGCGGTTGGCCGGATCCATCTGGTAGGTAGTCTTGTTTGAGGCGCCCAGGTTGGCGGCCGACCCCACTGCGTCACGAAACGGCCCGTAAAAGGCACTGGCATATTTGGCCGAGTAGGCCATGATGCGTGTATGAATGAGTTCATGCTCGTCGAGCGCGCGGCGCACGGCGCCGATGCGCCCGTCCATCATGTCGCTGGGTGCGACGACGTCCACGCCGGCCTGGGCGTGGGCCAGCGCCTGGCGTACCAGCATGGCGACGGTGGGCTCGTTCAGCAACTGGCCTTGCTCGTCGATCAGGCCGTCCTGGCCGTGGCTGGTATAGGGGTCGAGCGCGACATCGGTCAGGATGCCCAGATCGGGGAAGTGCTGCTTGAGCAGCGCCACCGCGCGTGGGATCAGGCCATCGGGATTGGCGGCCTCGGCGCCATCGGGTGTTTTGAGGGCGGGATCAATGTGTGGAAACAGCGCCAGCACCGGGATGTCGAGGCGGGCGCATTCCTCGGCCGTGTGCAGCAATGTGTCAGGCGAGTGGCGCACGACCCCCGGCATGGATTCCACCGGTTCGCGCAGGCCCTGACCTTCACTGACGAATACCGGATAGATCAGGTCGTCTACCGACAGCGCGTTTTCACGCACCAGCCGGCGCGAGAACGCGTCGCGCCGATTGCGGCGCAGGCGTACAGTCGGGAACTCGGTGGGAGGCAGGAATTTTGTCATGGCACAACCTTGGGGGAAATCCAGTTTTCGATATGCAGCGTGGCCTCGTCCAGGCCAATGCGTTCAGTGGCGGAAAAAGGCACTGCGGCTAGCGTACCGATTTCGGCCAGATCCTTGCGGACCTGGGCAACGGCGCGCACGCGCTGCCCATAGGGTAGTTTGTCGGCCTTGGTGAGCAGTGCCAGAACGGGGATGCCGCGTGGGGCAATCCAGTTCACCAATCGGCGATCCAAGTCAGTGACGCCGCGGCGGATGTCGATCAGTAGTACGATCCCCGCAATCGAACTGCGCTCGCGCAGGTAGGCGCCCAGCACCTCGGCCCACTCATTGCGGGTTTCGTGGTTGATTGCGGCATAGCCGTATCCCGGCAGATCGACCAGAAAGCCCAGCCAGGCGCCGTCTTCGACCGGATCGGGGATGCCGAACAGATTGATCAGCCTCGTGCGGCCGGGTGTTTTGCTGGAAAAGGCCAGCCGGCGCTGATTGGTCAGCAGATTGATGGCCGATGATTTGCCGGAGTTCGAGCGTCCGACAAAGCAGACTTCCGAGGTGGTCGGCGGGGGTAACTGATCGAGTCGAGCGGCCGAAACCGTGAAGCGAGCGCGGTGCAAAAGGGACACAGAGGGTTCCGGATAAGTAAAGATCAAAGGCTATTGTATAATTTCGCATTGAACTTGTTGCGCCGGTCTCCTGTTGCCGATTAGCCAGGACGTGTGGCGCGGTTGTGGCGCTGTACTCAGCGCCATGATCGAATAGCGATCGTCGAGGACTTCATGAAGCGCGTGCTCTCCAGTATTCTAGTGACCACAGGCGTGGTATTTGGTGGGATGGCCTATGCTGCGGATACCGGTGCGCCCGTGCCTGATGCCGCCAAGGGCGAGCAACTATTTGCCAATGGCGATTCGGCGCGTGGGATACTGGCCTGTGCGAGCTGTCATGGTGCAGCCGGCAACAGCACCATTCCGGTCAATCCCAATCTGTCTGCGCAGCCGCACGAATACATTGTCAAGCAGTTGATGGACTTCAAGCCCAAGGGCGACAAGCCCGCGGCGCGGCGCGGCGCGGGTGGCGCCGACACCATCATGACGAGCATCGCAGCGACCCTGACAGACGAAGACATCCAGAACATCGCGTATTATCTGGGGCAGCAGAAACTGGATCTGGAAAAGGCCGCGACGGCCACCAAGGAATCTTCGATGGAACGTGGCCAGTTGATCTGGCGTGCGGGCATTGTCGATCGCAAGGTACCGGCCTGTGCGGCCTGCCACTCGGCCAATGGCGCCGGGCTGCCGGCTGAATTTCCGCGTCTGGCCGGCCAGCATCCCGAATACTTGGTCGAGCAGCTGAAACTATTCCGCAGCAATGACCGTGCCAACTCCACGATCATGCACGACATCGCCAATCGCATGACCGATCCCGATATCGCTGCTGTGGCGGACTACGCGGCAGGCTTGCGCTGAGTTCCACAAGGCGCAGTTCGCGTTCCTGCACTAAAAATAGGGTTATAGGGGCCCAGGTGCACGAAGCGTAGTACTGTTGGCGAATCTAATAATATTGAACCTGGGGGCGCGCGCAAGCGATCCCCCATTTTTTTGAAGCAGGGTTGTGAAGACCTTTTCCCCTTTTACTGTGCGCGGCGCCGACATTATCGAGCTCTTGGGCTCGATGCGGTTTGCCATCAGTTTGCTGGTTTTCATTTGTGTGGCCAGCCTGATTGGAACGGTCCTGCCCCAGAACCAGACGCCTACTGCATACGTCGATCAGTTCGGTCCGTTCTGGTTTGCGGTATTTGACCGATTTTCCCTCTGGCATATCTACAATAGCTGGTGGTTTTTGTTGATTATGAGCTTTCTGGTCATATCGACAACGTTGTGTGTGTTCCGCAATACACCAAAGATGCTGCGCGATGCGCGCACCTTCCGCGAATATATCCGGGGTTCCAGCCTGAAGGCCTTTCATCATCGCGTCGAGGTGAATTCGTCCGAACCCCTGCAGGCGACTTGCGATAGCGTCACCGGTTTGCTGCGCGGGCAGGGGTATCGTTTTCGCCTGCGCAAGGACGAAGACGCGATCATGGTTGCAGCCAAAAAGGGCAGCGCCAATCGCTTGGGTTATATCTTTGCGCATGTCGCCATTGTGGTGATCTGCCTGGGCGGCCTGCTCGACAGCGAGCTGCCGGTACGCCTGCAGACCTGGCTGTTCGACAAGCAACCCGTCACAGAGAACATGCTGATCTCCGATGTGCCCGATTCGGGCAGGCTGTCGGCGCGCAACCCCAGTTTCCGTGCAAATATGCTGGTGCCTGACGGCAAGCAAAGCAGCATGGGGATTGTGGCGGTGGATGACGGCGTGCTGCTGCAACCCCTGCCCTTTGCCCTGAAGCTGAAGAAATTCTCGGTCGATTACTACGCTACAGGCATGCCCAGCAACTTCCAGAGCGATGTGGTGGTCACAGACCTGGCCACGGGGCACAGCTTTGATCAGACGATCAAGGTCAACGAGCCGCTGCGCTACAAGGGCGTGACGGTCTATCAGTCCAGCTTCGACGACGGCGGCAGCGGCCTGACCTTGCGTGCATGGCCCCTTCGGGGTACAGCGGTCGCGCCCCGGACGATCCAGGGTACCGTGGGTCAGGATGCTGAACTGGGCCAGGGTGCCGATCAGGTCAGGGTCGATTTCACGGGCTTGCGGGTCATCAATGTAGAGAACATGGGTTCGGGCGAGGATCCACAGCCCAAGGATGTCGTTGCCCACGTGGCTGAAGTCACGGGCAGCGCTGCACGCGCGCAAAACGAGGATCTGCAGAACGTCGGCCCCAGCGTCCAATATCGCCTGACGGGGGCCGATGGCCAATCGCGCGAATACACCAACTATATGCTGCCCATCAGTCTGGATGGCTTTCCGGTATTCCTGGCAGGCATACGCGATACGCCCGCGCAGCCCTATCGCTATGTGCGCATTCCGGCCGACTCGCAGGGTACGGTCGGGGAATTCATGCAGTTGCGCGCAGCGCTGGCCGATCCTGCGCTGCGAGCCGAGGCCGCGCGCCGCTTTTCCGAGGACAGCGCGCCGCCCGGCGAGCAGCGGGATCTGCTGAATCAGGCCGCCCAGGGGGCGTTGCAGACGTTTGCCGACAGTGGGTTCAATGGCATAATTGAACGCGCGCCCGAGGCCGAGCGGGAAAAAATTCTGAATTTTGCGGTGCCGATGATTCAGCTCAGCCTGGTAGGCCTGCGCGACCTGATGCACCAGCGCGCCGGCGAGCCCCCTGTGCCCCATACCGGCCCCGAGGGCGAGCGTGCGGATCAATGGATGCGCCTGGCCGTGCTGGCCCTGGCCAACCTGCCGGATTACCCGGCACCGGCGTTCCTGCAGCTTAGCCAGTTCAACCAGGTTCAGGCCAGCGTATTCCAGGTCGCACGCAGCCCTGGCAAGCTGACCGTATATCTGGGCTGTATCCTGCTGGTGATCGGTGTGTTTTCGATGTTCTATATTCGCGAGCGCCGTATCTGGGTATGGATCCGGCCTCAGGGTTCAGGGTGCGCAGTGCTGGCGGCGATGACGTCGCAGCGCCGTACGCTTGATTTCACGCATGAATTCGAGCGCCTGAAAGACGCACTGCAGCGTTTGTTTGCAAAATAGAGGACGATCATGAGTCAATCCCTAGTCAGTTCCGGCCTGCCCGTGTGGGATGCCGCCATGTCTGCGACCGGCGATCACAGGCCCAGACGGGGCCGTCCAGACTGGTCTGATATTGCATTCTTTATCGCCCTGGCGCTTGGCGCGGGCTATGCCCTGAACACCTACGGCGTGTTCATGGATTACTACGAAAAGATCATCCTGGTGGGTGCCGTGGGCGTGCTCAGCTGGATGGGATGGCTGTGGCGGCCCCTGCGCACCCTCATGATCGCTGCAGGCCTGAGTGCGCTGCTTGCGATCTGGCTCTACAGCCCCACGGGCGATCTGCTGCAAGGCGACCTGTCGCGTTCCGAATCCAGCTTCCTGCTGAAATACCTTCTGTCTTCGCAGTCGGCCATTCTGTGGATGTGTGCTCTGTTTGCGCTGGCGACGGTGGCCTACTGGATCGGTTTTGCCAGTCACACGGCGGCCTGGCTGGGGTCATTCCTGACCTGGGGCGCGGTGTACATGGGCGTAACCGGCTTGCTGGTGCGCTGGCGCGAGGGCCACTTGCTGGGTCCGGAAATCGGTCATATTCCGGTCAGCAATCTGTATGAAGTCTTTGTGCTGTTTTCACTGATTACCGCACTGTTCTATCTGTACTACGAGCGCCGCTATGCCACGCGTGCGCTGGGTGGTTTCGTGCTGCTGGTGATCAGTTCGGCGGTGGTCTTTTTGCTGTGGTATTCCTTCACCCGTGACGCCTATCAGATTCAGCCGCTGGTGCCGGCCCTGAAAAGCTGGTGGATGAAGCTGCACGTACCGGCTAATTTCATCGGTTATGGCACCTTCAGCCTGTCGGCGATGGTGGGTTTTGCCTATCTGGTCAAAGAGCACGGCCAGACCCGCAACCTGAGTCGGCTGATTCCGGTTTTCGTACTGGGTGCGGTGCTGTGCGCCGAGCCCATGATCTTTGGTTCGCGCGAGGTTTCCACAACCTGGATGCTGTATTTCGGCCTGGGTGCCTTGATTGTCGGTGCCATCCTGGCCATGCGTGGCCCGATCTCTCAGCGCCTGCCGTCACTCGAAATCCTCGACGACATCATGTATCGGGCGATTGCCGTGGGCTTCGCATTCTTTACCGTGGCGACGATTCTGGGCGCGCTATGGGCCGCTGATGCCTGGGGTACGTACTGGCAGTGGGACCCCAAGGAAACCTGGGCGCTGATCGTTTGGCTGAATTACGCCGCCTGGCTGCACATGCGCCTGATGAAAGGCCTGCGCGGCAGCATGGCAGCCTACTGGGCGTTGGGCGGCCTACTGGTCACCAGCTTTGCCTTCCTGGGCGTGAATATGTTCCTGTCGGGCCTGCATTCCTACGGCGAACTCTGATCCACCTTCCCTGACGGCAGCGACTGACGGTTCAGTCCTGCCCGACTGGCTCATCCAGACGTTTACCACTCAGCGACTCAATGAACGCGCGGGCCTCTGGGCGTTTGACCAGGTTCAGGATGGTGGTGCTCGCCAGCATCTCGGATGGCGGGCGGGCTTCGGAAATCACGTAACCCTGTACAGAATCCACCCCCATGTCGGCCAGGGCCTGCATGGTGGGGATGTCCTCTACCCATTCCGCAATGCACTCCATGCCCAGGTTGTGGGCGAGGTCCACGATCGTAGCAACGATGGCGACATTGGCCTTGCTGGCCAGCATGTCGCAGATCAGCGATCCGTCGATCTTGATGATGTCGGCGGGCAGTTCCTTCAGGTAGGAAAACGAGGTGTAACCGGCACCGAAATCATCCAGAGCGACGCGCGCGCCCATGCGCTGCAGCCGTCGCATGAACTGACGTGTGCGCTCCAGATCCAGCAGGGCGACACCCTCGGTGATTTCAACGCAAAGCTTGCGGGTGAACTGGGGGTGGCTGTTCAGGACGTTGAACAGCATGTCGATGAACTTGTCGTCGTTCAGCGAGACTCCGCTGAGGTTGATATTAATGACCTCAGTGCGCAGCAGCTTGTCGCGATGCCGCGCCACCCATTCCAGCGTCGCGGAAAACACCCATTTGTCGATAATGCTGATCATGCCGTTTTCCTCGGCCGCCTGGATGATCTTTGGGGTGCTGATGTGTGTGTCCGCAGAGTTGCGCACGCGCAGCAGGACCTCGAAATTCAAGGTCTGCAGGGGGTGGCGCAGCGACATGATGGGCTGCATTTCCAGGTAGATGTCGCGGGGGGCGGAACTGCCATCGAGCTGGTCGAACAGCCGCAGCTCCTCGATGTGCTCAAACAGTTCGCTGGCATTGTCCTCGTAGAGCACGATGTCGGTGTGCTGCTTGCGCGCCTCGCGGCAGGCCCGGCTGGCCGCCGAGATCGCATCCTTGGCGTTCATGCGCTTGTCGATGTCGATCACGCCCATCGCGCTTTTCAGCTGAAAGAATCGCTTGCCGACGTTCAGGGCGGCCGAGTTCAGGCTCTCGATGATGTCCTTGCAGATGTGCTGAGCGTCCCGTGCCTGCATATTGGGGAACAGGATGACGAATTCATCGCTGCCCACACGCCCGAGTTGCTGGTTTTCGCTGAGCGCATAGCGCACACGCTCGCTGACGATCTTCAGGATCTCCTCGCCCGCTGTGTGCCCGAACATATCGTTGATGCGCTTCATGTGGTCCAGATTCAGGTAAGCCAGGGCGCAGGGCGTCCCTTCGTTGGCCAGCGCCGTGATGGATCGGTCCATCTGCGCTTCGATGCCGCGACGGGTGTAGGCGTCGGTCAGCGGGTCGCGGTCAGCCAGCAGCCCGAGTTTTCGGATCATTTCCGCGCGCGCGCTGATATCCTGAATCGAGCCCTCGACGTGACTGCCGGCCAGCGTGGCCCGCAGCAGGAAGCTGCGCACGGGGCCGGGCTCGGACAGTCGGCTGTGCAGTCTGATCTCGACCTCTTCGCCTAACTCGGTGCTGCGGGCAATCTGGGCCCAATCCTGGGCTTCGAAATAATCCGTCCAACGTATGGTTGTACCGTTTTCCGCCTCGGTATCCCCCTGTGGGTCCAGCCCCAGCATGCGGCGCATGGTGTCGTTCATGTGCTCGAACAGATTGGCCGAATCCAGTGTGAACAGTCCGAAAGGCATCAGCCGATCGGCGGCGATCAGTTCGTTTCGAGCGCGCGAGTGGATACGGCGTTCTTCGCGGGTGTGCTCGGCCACGGCCAGGGCCACCATCAGATTCGCCAGCAGGAGCACGATGGCGCCGATAAAGGGATCGACCCGCCCTTCCTCGCCCATGGTGACCAGCACGACGCCCCCCAGCATGATGACCAGGGCGAGGCACAGGCCGATGATGTACCACAGCCAGACGCGCGAGTGCATGCGCACCAGGGCGTAGACCAGGTTGACGGCAATCAGGCCTGTCCCCAGCCAGGCAGCCAGGAACATGATGGGCTGGAACCAGACATAGGGCAGCATCAGGGCGGCCACCAGCAGCATGAGGCCGCTCCAGGCGCCCGTGGCCAGCAATCGCCTGCGCGACACCGCGCTGAGGCTGGAGCTGAAGAGCTGGGTGAACAGGTTGTAAGTCAGGAAGTAGTAGGCGGCCACGGTGAGCTTGCGCACCATGGGCATGGTAGTGGCCGGGATCTCGATACCCAGCCATTGGATATCCCAGCCCAGGGCCCAGGCACCCAGACGCATATTGCCGATCAGCCAGGCCGCCAGCAGGACGTAGGTCCATTCCCGGGTGGTCAATGCAATAACGACCAGGAACAGTGCCAGGGTCATCAAGCCGCCCTCCAGCACCCCGATACCGCGCGACAGGCGCGAGAAGTACGCGGTCAGGTCTGCGTGCTGCCACAAGCCAATCGACACGGTATCGGCGAGCGCGATATCGACGGTACACAGGATCGATGCCGGGCGCTGCAGGTCGGCCACATCAATGGTGAAGCCTTGCTGGACCGGCCGGATTGCGCCCTCATGTGCCGTGCGGCCGGCCTGGCCGATGGCTTGGCCGGGGGACTGGCCGTCTGCGGACCAGCATGCCAGATTCGTGGCGCTGGGTGTGGGCAGGTACAGGCGGTCGGTCTGCTCAGTGGCCGGGGTGGGCAGGTCAAACAGGAACCAGGCGGCACCTGGCGGTCGATAGCGCGTGAAGTGCGCAGGCTCGTCCGCAAGCTTCAGGGCGGTTTGTGCCAGGGTCTGCCCTGCGGGAATCGGCGTTTCCAGCATGTGGACGGGCAAAACCCGGCCACTGGTTTGCGGATACAGGCTGGGCAGCATCAGGGAACTGATGAGCGCGCCCAGCACGATGGCCAAGGGTATGAGGTAATGCGAAATCAGATACGCGATACGTCCGCTGGGTGTAGCGGCGTAGGTAGACAGCGATGCAGCGGTGGTCTTGGTGGACGCCATGAGTCTTTGGGCGCTTTCAGTATCTGGCAATCATTTTCTGGCTAATTAGGCGGTACGTCCTGTTAACGGCGATGGTTTGCGGAACTTTAATCCATTTGCGCTCAGGCGGGTGGGATGCGCTCGCAGGCGTAAAGCTGTTGGACGGTTTCGCGAGGCCGGATCAGGTGGGCGCGGGTATCGTCGACCAGGACTTCGGCCGCACGCGGCCGGGTGTTGTACTGGCTGGCCATCGAAAACCCATAGGCGCCCGCAGACATGATGGCCAGCAGATCGCCCTGGTCCAGGCTGAGGGTACGTTCGCGTGCCAGCCAATCACCGCTCTCGCAGATCGGGCCGACGATATCGTAGCTGCGATCCGGTGTGTTGCTGTGGGGCGTGACCGGCTCGACGTCATGCCAGGCCTCGTAGAGCGACGGACGCATCAGATCATTCATGGCTGCGTCCACCACGGCAAAGTTTCGCGCCTCGGTGTGCTTGATATATTCGACCCGTGTCAGCAGGACCCCGGCGTTGCCCACCAGTGATCGGCCCGGTTCCAGAATGACCTGCAGATGGTCCAGGCCGCGCTCGGCCAGAATGCGGAATACCGGGTCCAGCAGTTGGGTGGGGGTCAACGGTGTTTCATCGTGATAGCGAATGCCCAGTCCACCGCCCAGATCCAGGTGTTTCAGCGTGATGCCACGCCCGGCCAGGTGTGCAATCAGATCCAGCAGCTTGCCCAGCGCGTCCAGGTAGGGGTCGATTTCCAGGATCTGCGAGCCAATGTGGCAGTCCACGCCTACGATCTGCAGGCTGGGACTTTGCGCCGCCCAGGCATAGAGTTCCGGCGCGTCCTCGATGGCGATGCCGAACTTGTTTTCCTTCAGCCCGGTTGAGATGTACGGGTGCGTGTGGGCGTCGACATCGGGGTTGACCCGCAACGACACCGGCGCCCGCACGCCGACTTCGCGGGCAATATCGGCCAGGCGCTCGAGTTCTGCGGCCGATTCGACGTTAAAGCATTTGATGCCTGCGGCCAGCGCGGCGCGGATCTCCCAGCTTTGCTTGCCCACGCCTGAAAAAACGATGCGATCGGCGCGTGCGCCTGCGGCCAGGGCACGTGCCAGCTCGCCGCCCGATACGATGTCAAAGCCCGCCCCCAATTGCTGGAACTCGTGAAGGATGGCCAGGTTGGAGTTGGCCTTCATGCCGTAGCAGATCAGGGCGTTGCGCCCTTCGGTGGCGCGCGCATAACCCGACCAGGCTTCGCGCAGTGCCTGACGTGAGTAGACGTACAGCGGGGTGGCGTAGGTGTCTGCCAGCTCTGGCAGTGGGATATTTTCCGCGTGAAGGGTGCCGTTCTTGAACTCGAATTGGGGGGAAACTGTCATGGCGAATCAGGGGTGGGCGCGGTCGAATCCGCCGGCGAGACGGCGGGCGGTGTGGTCAGGCTTGCGGGCGGTGCCTCAGGCGGCGGGGGCATGTACAAGGGCCCCTTCTGGCCGCAGGCCGCCAGCGCAAACAGGCCGCCAAGGCAGGCAAGTGTCAGTGTTACGCGACGTGGGCGAGGATGAGTCATGATCAGAAGGGCACCTTGACGGGTTGGGCGGATGCGCCCGAATTGTTCTGACCGGTCGCATCGGGTGCGCCGCCTTGGCTGAGCTGGTTCAGCAGCCGGCCGATGCCGTCATCCGACGGACTGCCTGGAATCGGGTCGCCGGGTGCCGGCAGGCCGACTCGTGCGACCGCAGTGCCGGGTGGGAATTCATCAAAATAGAAATCGCCATCAATGCGGCTCAGGCCACTGGGCATGGGACCGGGCGGGATCTCGGGTTTGCCGTCCAGCGCCACCCGCATGTATCCGACCCAAATGGGCAGTGCTGCGCCGCCCCCTGTTTCACCCCGACCCAGCGATTTGGGCTGATCGTAGCCCATCCACGCGACGGCCACCAGATCGGGGTTGAAGCCGGCAAACCAGGCGTCATGAGAATCATTGGTGGTGCCGGTTTTGCCGCCTATATCGTTGCGTTTGAGTTCGCGATGTGCCCGGGCCCCCGTGCCATAGGTGGCCACGCCGCGCAGCATGTCATCCATCACATAAATGGTGCGTGGATCGATGGCGCGGGCCGCCACGTCGCCCGCGATGCTGGGCCGTGCGCGCATGATGACCTTGCCGGTGCTGTCGGTGATGTGGTCGATCAGGTAGGGCGGCACACGGTAGCCGCCGTTGGCGAACACCGCATATCCGCCGGCCAACTGCAGGGGCGTGACACTGCCTGCACCCAGTGCCAGGGGCAGCACGGCCGGCTGGCGTTCGCGGTCAAAGCCGAAGCGTGTGACGAAGTCCTGGACGTATTTGGGGCCCACCGCCTGCATGATACGGATCGACACCATGTTCTTGGACTTGTAGAGCCCCTGGCGCATGGTCAGCATCGGACCGTACGAGCGCCCGTAGTTCTTGGGGTTCCAGGCCTTGGATCCGGTCTGCTCGGCTGTCAGAGAGAACGGCTCGTCGGAAATCTGGGTGGCGGGCGTCAGCCCGCGTTCCAGGGCCGAGGCATAGATGAAGGGCTTGAATGCCGACCCCGGCTGGCGCCAGGCCTGCGTGACGCGATTGAACTTGCCTTCCTCGAAATCGAAACCGCCCACCATGGCCTGGATGGCACCGTCCTGGGCGCGCAACGAAACGATGGCCGCCTGGACTGAAGGTTTGTTGATCAGCTCCCAGTGGTCGGGCAGCTTGTGTACGTAGACGACCGATCCGCGCTCGATCAGCACGTCATCCTTGGCATTGGCCTTCAGGCCGCGTGCTATGACACGCAGCGCGCCCTTGTCGGTGATGTCGATGATCTCGGTGGCCGTGCGGGCGACTGTGACCTCGGTCGGGCTCGCCGAGAGCACCACGCCGATCAGCAGATCGCCGTTGTCCGGGTATTTTTCCTGGATGTCGTCGAGCAGGGTGTTGAAGTCCTCGGTCTGCGATTCGATGCCCTCGGGCAGGGAAACCTTCCCCTCGGGGCCGGTATACGGTGCGCGGCGCGTGTAGCTGAGGACGCCCTCGCGCAGAGACTGGTAGGCGGCTTCCTGATCCTTTGAGTCGATCGTGGTGTAAATATTGAAGCCGCGCGAATAGATATCGTCCTGGTAGACGTTATAGAGCAGTTGGCGGGCAAGTTCGGCTGGGTATTCCCCATGTACGGCGTAGCGGCCCGTCGGCGTGCCCGGCGCGGACTTGATGATGATCTTTTGGTCCACCGCCTGCTGGTATTCCTGATCGTTCAGGTACCCCAGGCTGTGCATCCGGCCCAGGACATATGCCTGGCGGCCCTTGGCGCGCTCGAAACTCGCAATGGGGTTCAGGCGCGATGGGGCCTTTGGGATCCCTGCCAGCATGGCGGCTTCGGCAGGGGTGATTTCAGACAATTCCTTACCAAAATATGTGCGGCAGGCTGCTGCAAAGCCGTACGCACGGTGGCCCAGGAAGATCTGGTTCATGTACAGATCCAGGATTTCGTTCTTGGTCAGCGTGGCTTCGATCTTGAAGGTCAGCAACAGTTCGTAGAACTTGCGGGTGTAGGTTTTTTCCGACGACAGATAGAAATTACGCGCCACCTGCATGGTGATGGTACTGGCACCCTGCGATTTGGACATATGGATGGTGTTGGCCAATACTGCGCGCATCACCCCTGTCCAGTCGATGCCGCCGTGCTGATAGAAATTGTCGTCTTCGGCGGCCAGAATGGCCGATTTCATGACGTCCGGAATCTCGTCGAAGCGCAGGACGTTGCGCCGTTCCTCGCCGAATTCGCCGATCAGGACTTTGTCCGCCGTATAAATACGCAGCGGTACGCGCGGCCTGTAGTCGATCATGGCGCTGAGGTCGGGCAGGCTCGGCCAGGCCAGCGCCAGTGCCAGCGTGCCGAGCAATGCGCCGCACAGACCCAATCCCACAACAAGGGCGGCAGCCTTGATGACAAGACGAGAAAGCCAGGAACGGGAAGCGGGCTGTTTTGCGGAAGGTTTTTTGGGAGAGCTCATTAAGGGGAGATTTTAAGCCCAAGCGCCAGCGGGCCTGAGAATGTGCGCGGAGTCAATGTAACCGGATGATGCGGGCACCCGGCCGAGTGCTTGGCTGCAGATGCGATAATACACGCAAATGAACACCTCTTTACCTGCCATGACCACAGATCGTGCTGGGACTCGTGCCGATTCCCGATCCGCAGAACCGGTTGATGCCACCCCAAGCCCCGTTATTTTGGTGGGCATGATGGGCGCGGGCAAGACCACGATCGGGCGCCACCTGGCCCATGCCCTGGGGCGCAAGTTCCTGGACCTGGATCACGAGCTCGAGGCGCGTTGCGGGGTGCGGGTGGCACTGATCTTTGAAATCGAGGGCGAAGCAGGTTTTCGCAAGCGCGAGACTGCGCTGCTCGACGAGTGCTCGCAGTATCGGGGCATGGTGCTGGCAACGGGCGGGGGCGCGGTGCTGGCCGCCGAAAACCGGCGCGTTCTGAAGGAACGGGGAACCGTCGTGTATCTGCGGGCCGGCGTTGACGAATTGTTTCGCCGGGTCGCGCGCGACCGCAACCGGCCCTTGCTGAAAGCCAGCGATCCGCGCCAACGCATTGCCGATCTGCTCGACCAGCGCGAGCCCCTGTACGAGGAGGTGGCCGACATCACCCTGAGTACGGGCAGCCTGCCCGTGGCCCAGGTCCTGCGCAATTTGGTGCCGCATATCCGCGAATTGGAGACACTTTGACATCTATTGACAGCGTACAGGTCGAGACACCGGGCGGATCCTATCCCATTCATATTGCCGCAGGCCGGCTCGATGCCCTGGCGGAAAGCATCCCCGACGATGCGACGGCCATCGCCGTGGTCAGCAACACTACGGTGGCAGCGCTGTACGGTCGGCGGGTCGGCCAGACGCTGGCGGCCACCGGCAAGCACATGGTGTTGATTGAACTGCCCGATGGTGAGGCGCACAAGACCTGGGAAAGCCTGAACCTGGTTTTTGATGCCCTGCTGGGCGCGCAGCTCGACCGCAAGGTCGTGCTGGTGGCATTGGGTGGCGGGGTAGTGGGCGATATGTGCGGCTTTGCCGCAGCCTGCTATATGCGCGGTGTGCGTTTCATCCAGGTGCCTACGACCCTGCTCGCGCAGGTGGATTCCTCGGTAGGGGGCAAGACCGCCATCAACCATCCGATGGGCAAGAACATGATCGGGGCGTTCTACCAGCCCCTGGCCGTCGAAATCGATACCGATGTGCTGAGCACGCTGCCCGCGCGCGAGATCTCGGCCGGGCTGGCGGAAACGATCAAGTACGGCATGATTGCCGACGAGGCCTTCTTTTCGTGGTGCGAAAACCACGTTCAGGATCTGCGTGCGCGCGACCCCGAGGCCCTGCGCCATGCGATCCGGCGCTCGTGCGAACTGAAGGCCTGGGTGGTGTCACAGGACGAACGCGAATCGGGCCTGCGGGCCATCCTGAACTTCGGTCATACCTTCGCGCACGCTATTGAATCCGGCCTGGGCTATGGGCAGTGGCTGCATGGCGAGGCGGTGGGCTGCGGTATGGTGCTGGCGGCCGAGCTTTCGGTACGCGAATGCGGCCTGGCGCCCGAGCAGGCCGAGCGCATCCGTGCGCTGGTCGCAGCGATCGGCTGCCCGGTCCAGGCACCGGATCTGGGAACACAGCGCTGGCTGGATCTGATGCGGGTGGATAAAAAAACCCAGGGCCGGGTCATCCGTTTCGTGCTGCTTGATCGTCTGGGCCAGGCGCGTGTCAGTCCTGTGCCCGATGAGCGGGTCGAGGCCGTGCTGGCGGCGATTCCCGCCGGGCAGGGCAGCTGACGATGCCGGCGTTGGCTGCGTATGCCTGCGATCCGGACGCCTCGCTCGGGCGTCGGTACCCAGAGCCCGCGCCTGTATCGCGCAACGCCTTCCAGCGTGACCGCGACCGCATCATCCATTGCTCGGCCTTCAGGCTGCTGGAATACAAGACCCAGGTCTTTTTGAATCACGAGGGTGATCTGTTTCGCACCCGACTGACGCACAGCATCGAGGTCGCCCAGATCGCACGCACCCTGGCGCGCAACCTGGGTGTGCACGAGGACCTGATCGAGGCCATCGCCCTGGCGCATGACCTGGGGCACACACCCTTCGGGCATGCCGGGCAGGATGAACTGAATGCCTGCATGCGCGAACTGGTACCTGAGGCAGGTGGCTTCGAGCACAATCTGCAGAGTCTGCGGGTGGTGGACGAGCTTGAGGAACGCTATGCCTCGTTTAACGGACTGAACCTGTGCTTCGAGACCCGGGAAGGGATTCTGAAGCACTGTTCGCTGCGCCATGCGCGCTTGCTGGGCGACGTGGGCGAGCGCTTCGTGAATCGCACGCAGGCCTCGCTGGAGGCGCAGCTGGCCAATCTGGCTGACGAGATCGCCTACAACAACCACGACATCGACGATGGCCTGCGTTCGGGGCTGATCACCGTGGATCAATTGCAGCAGCTAGAGATCTTTGCCGTCCACTTTGCCCAGGTGCGTCGCCGCTATCCGAGGGCCGAACAGAAACGGCTGGTAGCCGAGGTGATCCGCGCAATGATCAACACTCTGGTGCTGGACCTGACCGAACAGACGCGCGAGCGCCTGCGCACTCATGCGCCGGATTCAGTCGATGCTTTGCGGGCCTGCCCGCCTATGGCTGCGTTTTCCGAACCGATACGCGCGCAGGCCGATGCCCTGAAGAAATTCCTGCTCGATAATCTATACCGGCATTACCAGGTGCTGCGCATGATGAGCAAGGCCCGCCGGATCGTGCGCGATCTGTTCACTGAGTTTCTGGAAAACCCTCATTTGCTGGCCTCTGAGTATCGTCGTGACGATCCGACCCAGCAGGCCAGGGCGATCGCCGACTATATCGCGGGCATGACCGATCGTTACGCCATCCGCGAGCATGAGGCCCTGTTTCGCATGGGGGTCTGAAGACATCCTCGCGCTGCGTTCAGGGCGCGATGCGGTTCAAGTGCTGTCTGCGTGGTCGATCGCTGTACGGGTTCCGTCCCGGGGCCGTTCTGTATCCATCACCTGCGCCAGGTACCGTCCGGTGTGACTGCCGGGGGTCGCCGCAATGGCCTCGGGCGTGCCCTGGGCGATTACGTAGCCCCCACCTGCCCCGCCTTCGGGGCCCATATCGATCACCCAGTCAGCCGTTTTGATCACATCCAGATTGTGTTCGATGATCACGACGCTATTGCCCGCGTCCACCAAGCGGCGCAGCACGTCGAGCAGCACCGCGATATCCTGGAAGTGCAGGCCTGTGGTGGGTTCGTCCAGCACGTACAGCGTGCGCCCTGTGCTGCGCCGCGACAGTTCCTGCGACAGCTTGACCCGCTGCGCCTCGCCGCCCGACAGCGTTGTGGCGCTTTGCCCCAGCCGAATGTATGACAAGCCCACCTCGGCCAGGGTATGCAGCTTGCGTGCGATCGTGGGAACGGCTTCGAAATAGTCCAGTGCCTGGGCCACGGTCAGGTCCAGCACCTCGCTGATATTGCGGCCGCGATAGCGGATATCCAGCGTTTCCTGGTTATAGCGCAGTCCGTGGCAGACATCGCAGGGTACGTACATATCGGGCAGGAAGTGCATCTCGACCTTGACCACGCCGTCGCCCTGGCAGGCCTCGCAGCGCCCGCCCTTCACATTGAAGGAAAAGCGGCCTGGGTCATAGCCACGCAGACGCGACTCGGGTACGCCCGCAAACAACTCGCGGATCGGCGTGAACAAACCCGTGTAGGTTGCCGGGTTGCTGCGCGGTGTGCGCCCGATCGGGCTCTGATCCACACTGATGATTTTGTCGAAGTTGTCCAGTCCATCGATGCGTTCGTAGGGCGCGGGTTCAGTCTGGGCGCGGTGCAGTTTCTGGGCCGCAGCGGCCACTAGGGTATCGTTGATCAGCGTGGATTTGCCCGAGCCTGAGACCCCCGTGATGCAGATCAGGCGCCCTGTGGGCATGGCCAGGGTGACGTGCTTCAGGTTGTGTCCGGTGCACCCCGTCAGGCGCAGCCAGGGCAGGTCCTCAGTTACCAGACGACGCTCCGGAATGGCAATGCTGCGCGCGCCGGCCAGGTACTGCCCCGTCAGTGAGGCAGGCTGTTTGACCAGCTCGTTCGGCGTGCCCTGGGCGATGATTTGGCCGCCCTGCTCGCCCGCGCCCGGGCCCATGTCCAGAATATAGTCGGCCGCACGGATCATGTCCTCGTCGTGTTCAACGACGATCACGCTGTTGCCCAGGTCGCGCAACTGCTGCAGGGTCTGGATCAGGCGATGGTTGTCGCGCTGATGCAGGCCGATCGAGGGCTCGTCCAGTACATACATCACCCCCGTCAGGCCCGAACCGATCTGGCTGGCCAGGCGGATGCGCTGCGACTCGCCGCCCGACAGGGTATCGGCGCTGCGATCCAGGGCCAGATAGCCCAATCCCACGTTGTTCAGGAAGGTCAGCCGTGCGCGAATTTCCCGCAGAATGCGCTCGGCAATTTCCGTCTTGGCGCCCTCGATCCGCAGCGCTTCAAACCAGATCAGGCACTCAGCCAGGGACAGGGCCTCGACCTCGTAGATAGCACGGCCACGCCGCTCGCCCGGGCCGGGGTCCGATCCAATCAGCACATTGCGTGCTTCCGCGCGCAGTCGTGCGCCACCGCAGGCCGGACAGGACCTAGTGTGCCTGAGCTTGGACAGTTCCTCGCGCACGGCGCTGGATCGGGTTTCGCGCCAACGCCGCTGCAGGTTTGGGATGACTCCCTCGAACGCATGGCGGCGCACTGTGGTCGCGCCGTTTTCATTCAGGTACAGAAACGGGATCTCGTCAGTGCCGGATCCGTGCAGGATCTTGGTACGCACATCCTCGGGCAGTTGTTCAAAGGGGGTGTCCAGCTCGAAGCCATAATGTGCCGCCAGACTGCTCATCATCGTATGCGTGAAGGCATTGCGGCGATCCCAGCCGTGGACGGCACCGCTCGACAGGCTCAGATTTGGGAAGGCCACCACGCGGCGGGGATCGAAGGATTCCACCGTGCCCAGGCCATCGCACTCGGGGCACGCCCCGGCCGGATTGTTGAAACTGAACAGGCGCGGCTCAAGCTCGCTTAGGCCACGCCGGCAGACCGGGCAGGAGTAGGTGCTGGAAAAAATCTGCTCGCTGCCCTGATCCAGGTCCAGCGCGATGGCGCGCCCCCCGCCCAGGTCGACGGCGGTTTCCAGGCTTTCGGCCAGTCGTTGGCGGCTATCGGGCCGTACACGCAGTCGATCGATCACCACATCCAGATCGTATTCATCCGTGTCGGGGATTGCCGGCATGGGGTCCAGGGCGACGATGGCGCCATTGAGGCGTACCCGCACAAAACCCTGGGCCTGTAGGCGCGCGCACTCCTCTGCGGCGTGCCCGGGCCGGGTGCGCGCGATCGGCGCCAGAATGGCCACGCGTGTCTCGGCCGGCATCGCCAGCACCTGGTCCACCATCTGGCTGATGCTTTGCGCCCGCAGCGGCAGCCCGTGCTCTGGGCAGTAGGGTGTACCCACCCGGGCATAGAGCAGGCGCAGATAGTCGTGAATTTCGGTAATCGTGCCGACCGTCGAGCGCGGATTGTGGCCTGCGGCCTTCTGCTCGATGGCGATGGCCGGCGACAGGCCATCGATCAGGTCCACATCGGGTTTGTCCATCAACTGCAGGAACTGGCGCGCGTAGGCCGACAGGCTCTCGACATAGCGCCGCTGACCCTCTGCGTACAGCGTATCGAAGGCCAGGGACGATTTGCCCGAGCCCGACAGGCCCGTGACGACCACCAACTCGTGGCGCGGCAGGTCTACCGACAGATTCTTTAGATTATGCGTGCGTGCGCCGCGAATGCGTATGGCGTCCATTCAGGTGGCCGAGTTCAGGTTATTCAAAGGCGAACTTGCTACTATAACGCGCAGGCCATTTATTTACGCTGACCGGACCCCTTCCATGCCTGAATCCTCTGTTGAACACCCGCGCGGTCTGCGCCTGACCGCAGCCGAGCGGCGCGCCAGTATTTCGCTGGCCTTGCTGTTTGCCGCGCGCATGCTGGGCCTGTTCCTGCTGACCCCGATCTTTGCCGTCGCGGCCCAGAGCCTGCCCGGTGGCGACAGCCCCCTGCGCGTGGGCCTCGCACTGGGCGCTTACGGCCTGACGCAGGCCTTTTTGCAGATCCCCCTGGGCATGGCCTCAGACCGCTATGGCCGACGGCCGGTCATCGTTTTTGGCATGCTGCTGTTTGTGATCGGCGGCATTATCTGCGCCTTGGCGCCCAGCGTCGATTGGGTTACCGCCGGGCGCGTCATCCAGGGCCTGGGCGCGGTGTCCGCCGCCATCACCGCCTGGATCGCGGACGCCACACGCCCCGAGGTGCGCACCCGGGCCATGGCCATGGTGGGTGGCTCGATCGGGATTTCCTTTGCCTTGTCGCTGGTGCTCTCGCCCATGCTGGTGGGCGAATTCGGCCTGTCGGGCCTGTTCTGGGCCATCAGCCTGCTGGGCTTTGTCTGCCTGCTGATTGCCATGTTCTTTGTGCCCGACGTGCCGCGCGGCGACGAGCCCATCATCCAGGCGACCGCCCGCGATGTTTTGCGTCACAAAGACCTGCTGCGGCTGAATTTCGGCGTCTTTTGCCTGCACTTTATCCTGATGTCGCTGTTCATGGTCGCCCCCGGCCTGCTCGGGCGTCTGGGCGGCTACGATTCCTCCACCCTCTGGCAGGTGTACCTGCCCGTCATTCTCGCCTCGTTCGTGTTGATGGTGCCCGCCGTCTTCTATATCGAGACCCACAAAACCCATAAAGGCGCCCTGGAATGGGCCGTTCTGGGCCTGGCCGTGGTGTTGGGTGTATTGCCCTGGCTCGTGGGCGCCCTGATGCCCGTGGTGATCGCGCTGGTGGGGTTCTTTGTTGCCTTTAATGTGCTGGAAGCTTTGCAGCCGTCCCTGGTGTCGCGCGTGGCACCGCCTGACTACAAGGGCCTGGCCCTGGGCTTCTACAACACCGCGCAGTCCCTGGGTGTATTTGCCGGCGGACTGGTGGGCGGCGCCCTGGTGGCCTACGGCGGCCCGCCTATGGTGTTCTGGTCCGGCGCCATGCTGGCTGTCATCTGGCTGTACACCACGCGCGGGTTCAGCAAGGTTTATTGAGGTTCTGGCGCGTCCAGGGACTGAATATCGGTGCGATTTCGCTTTCGGCCCCATCGGGGGTTTGCGTGGAAACCGTGGTGGGCGATAATGAGCGTTTAGTCATACACGAACGTCCAGGTCCCCGATCATGGGCGATCGAGTATCTCTTAACAGGATTCAATTATGGCCTCCGTCAACAAAGTCATTCTCGTCGGCAACCTCGGGCGCGACCCCGAAGTGCGCTACAGCCCCGATGGGGCGGCCATCTGCAATATTTCCATTGCCACGACCTCGCAATGGAAAGACAAGGCATCCGGCGAAAAGCGCGAGGAAACCGAATGGCATCGCGTCGTGTTCTACAACCGCTTGGCCGAGATCGCCGGCGAGTACCTTAAAAAAGGGCGTGCCGTATATGTCGAAGGCCGTCTGAAGACCCGCAAATGGCAGGATAAGGAAACCGGTGCCGACCGCTACAGCACCGACATTGTTGCCGACCAGATGCAGATGCTCGGCGGTCGCGACAGTGGCGATTCGGGATCGAGCTCGAACGAATTCAATCAGGCTCCGGCCCCACGCCGTGCGCCGCAACCCCGTCCGGCAGCCCCTGCCGCAGCGCCCGCCAGTAACCTGGCGGATATGGACGACGATATTCCGTTCTGAGTGGACTGAAAGCTGCTCAGTACCTTGTGGGTGCGAGTCCCACCCCTGCAATCGGTTAGTTGGCAGGGTAGCTATGGCATCGCGTGGATGGCGACTGAAACGCGGGAACAATGCCGGATAAACGTGGCCCCAAACCTAGATCGTGGGTGCGCGCAAACATACAGCCCGTAACGAGAGTGAACCTGAACAAGCCTCGTAAATGTCACCTTATGCAAGCCTACCGTGCAACGTCAAACGGGTAAGGCTCGCCGCCGGGGCGTGGCCTTGAATGAATTGCTTGTTCAAGCCTTGAGGCACGAATTGCGTTAGTCGCATGAGCTGAGCTGGCAATGCTGGGTCATTACAAGCTGAGTTTTGCCTGGGGGGTGTCAGTCACTCTGTGAGTTGCGTACATTGGTTGGATTCACCTTGATGTGTCATTTTGGCTCGAATCTTGCGTACAGGCACATATACAGTATGTCGTGTCGAATAAATACCAAGGAGTCCATATGAGCCGTCAGGCCTTGATTTGTGATGC
>JAKDMO010000154.1 GCA_030452305.1 Alcaligenaceae bacterium
AACAATGCCAGTTGTCACAACTATCGCGGGTTTAATACTATGGATTCGACCTCAATCAAAGCGCTGAGGGCACTGGAATGGATCTGCCTCCGCGATTCGCCAACTGGCGTCACAGAGATGTCGGTTGCGCTCGGCTTGGGAAAAAGTAATGCTCACCGCGTACTAGCCACATTGCAGGCCATGGGCTATGTGCATACCCTCGAAGACGGCCGCTACGCGGCAACCCTCAAGACATGGGAGCTCGGTTGCGTCGTGATCGAGCGGCTCGATTTCAAGCATCTAGCACGCCCGATCATGGAGCTGCTCTCAGACGAATCCATGGAAACTGTTCACTTATCAATCATCGACGGGATGGATGTCGTCTACGTCGACAAAGTAGAAAGCAATCAACCTGTGCGCGCTTATTCCCGTATAGGCGGCCGTGCGCCTGCCTATACGGTGGCGACGGGAAAGGCGCTGCTCGCATTCCAGCGCAATCTCGAACAACTGATACCCGAAAAACTTAAGAAATACACCCAGGCCACGATTGCCGATCACAAGACGTTGATCCGGGAACTAGCCACCGTAAGGGAAAATGGCTTTGCAATTAACCGAGGCGAATGGCGGGAAAGTGTATGCGGGGTCGCCGCGCCAATCAGGAATGATCGTGCCGAAGTCATTTCGGCAATAGGTATATCGGGGCCCGAGAGCCGACTCGCCTTGGACAAGCTTCATGCGCTGGCGCCAAATGTTATTGAAAGCGCACGGAAAATTTCCTTCCAGCTCGGTTATCGACCCGACGGCACCATGGGCAGGTTCGATACGACCCGCAAATCCGAAGGCAGGCAACAACCCGTCGGCCCCAGTCGTTCAAAGCGCAAGCCCAAGCAAGACGTAGAAAAATAGAGTTCTAAAACTGGAGTACTACATGAAACTTGTGACATTCGATCATGCTGGCCGAACCAAGCCCGGCGTTTTGAAAGACAACGTAATCGTGGATCTTTCGGCAGCTGGTTTGCCCACTGGCCGACACGGCGACCTTCTGGATATCCTGCGCGGCGGCACGCACGCGCTGGGTGCCGTACGTTCAGCCTTCAATGCGCCGGACGCCGCAACAATTCCCCTCGAATCGGTCAAACTGCGCGCACCCGTGATCGAGCCCGGAAAAATTATCGGTATCGGATTGAACTATAGCGACCATTGCCGCGAAGCCAACCTTAAGGTCCCCGACGTACCTGTGCTGTTCGCCAAGTTTCCCAGTTCAGTGGTGGGCCCAGATGACGATATTGTCTTCGATCGGAAAATTTGCAGCGAAGTCGATTACGAAGTCGAACTCGGTGTGGTGATGGGAGCACGCGCACAAAGAGTCGACGAACACGAAGCGCTCGATTATGTTGCCGGATATAGCATCGTCCATGATGTGTCCGCGCGGGATCTGCAATTTCGGGAAGCCAAGCAGTGGGATCACGGAAAATCGATCGATACCTTTTGCCCATGGGGGCCATACCTCGTGACCAAGGACGAAATTCCGGATCCCCAAAGTCTGGATCTTAAGCTTTTCCTGAATGGCCAGGAACTGCAGACTTCCAACACCAAAAACATGATTTTTTCCGTGGCAAGCCTAGTGTCGTTCATTTCCCAATCGATCACCCTTGAACCGGGCGATCTCATCGTCACCGGAACACCTTTCGGGGTCGGATTCAGCCGCACTCCTCCCATCTATCTGAAACACGGTGACGAATGCCTACTCGAGATCTCGGGCCTTGGTCGCCTGTATAACAAGGTCAGAGAAATCGACTGACCGTTCATTCCTGAAAAAGCGAGGTAGCAGTATGAGGATGAAGGGTAAGACAGCACTGATCACCGGCGCAGCAACGGGGATCGGAGCTTCCATAACAGAAATGTTCCTGTGTGAAGGCGCGCGCGTAGTACTGGCCGATATCGACCTAGACCGCGCGCGCGAACGAGCCCTGGCAATCGGCGCAGAAAGCTCGACGCTCAGCGTCAGAATGGATGTCTCCGACCCCGACAGCGTGGCCGAAGCACTTCAGGCATGCCGGGATGCTGCGTTCAATGTTGATGTGCTCGTAAATAACGCCGGAGTCATCCATGTCGGCACGATACTTGAGACCAAACTAGAAGATCTGCAGCGTGTGTATCGTGTGAATGTGGAAGGCGTCTTTAACGTCACGCGGGCTTTCCTTCCTGCCATGATAGAACAAAGCGGCGGGGTTCTTCTGAATATGGCATCCTTGGCATCCTTGACGGCGATGCACGACCGCTTTGCCTACAGCTCGTCCAAAGCCGCCGTGATGATGATGACGCGCTCAGTAGCATTGGATTTCGTCAAGCAAAATATCCGTGCCAATTGCATCTGTCCTGCTCGCGTCCATACAGATATGGTCGACAATTATCTGAAAACTGCTTACGCAGGCGAAGAAGAAGAAACGTTTCGTAAATTTTCCGAATACCAGCCTGTAGGAAGGATGGTCAGGCCGGATGAAATCGCCCAGATGGCGGTTTACCTCTGCTCGGACGAATCCCAGATGGTGACCGGCTCGTCTTTCCTAATCGATGGCGGGGTTCTGATGGGGGTTTAAAGCTTGACTGCCTGCTTCCAAGACCTTCGCGCAAACTACAGGGCTTGACAGGCGGGTAATCAGACATTAAACAAAAAATTCATCACATCCCCGTCCTTGACGACGTAGTCCTTGCCCTCGGCGCGCATTTTGCCGGTTTCCTTGGCGCCGTGTTCGCCCTTGCAGGCGATGAAATCGTCGTAAGAAATGGTCTGGGCGCGGATGAAGCCGCGCTCGAAGTCGGTGTGGATCACGCCGGCCGCCTGGGGCGCGGTGTCGCCGATATGGATCGTCCAGGCGCGGACTTCCTTTACACCCGCGGTGAAGTAGGTCTGCAGCCCCAGCAGCCGGTAGCCGGCCCGGATCACGCGGTTCAGGCCGGGCTCGTCCATGCCCATGTCTTCGAGGAAAACGGTTTTGTCTTCGTCATCAAGGTCGGCGATCTCGGCCTCAATCGCGGCGCAGACGGCGACGACGGGGGCACCCTCGGTCTGCGCGTAGTCCTGTACGGCCTTCAGGTGGGGGTTGTCGGTAAAGCCGTTATCCTTGACGTTGGCGACGTACATGGCGGGCTTGGCGGTGATGAAGCAATACGATTTGATGACGGCCAGTTCGTCGTCGTCCAGGCCGAGGCTGCGTACCGATTTGCCCTGGTCCAGGGCTGCGACGATCTTTTCCAGCAGGGCCGCCAGGCGGATGGCGTCTTTGTCGCCGGAATTGGCCAGCTTGCGGTTTTTCTGCAGGACCTTGTCGGCCACAGCCAGGTCGGCCAGCGCCAGTTCGGTATTGATGACTTCGATATCGGATATCGGGTCGATGCGGCCTGCGACGTGGACGACGTTTTCGTCCTCGAAGCAGCGCACGACGTGCACGATGGCGTGGGTTTCGCGGATATTGGCCAGGAACTGGTTTCCCAGGCCTTCGCCCTTGGATGCGCCGGCAACCAGGCCTGCGATGTCGACGAATTCCACGACGGCGGGCAGGACGCGTTCGGGCTTGACGATTTCGGCCAATGCGGTCAGGCGCGCGTCGGGCACCTCGACCACGCCCACATTGGGTTCGATCGTGCAGAAGGGATAGTTTTCCGCCGCAATACCTGCCTTGGTCAGGGCGTTGAACAGAGTGGATTTACCGACGTTGGGCAAACCAACGATGCCGCATTGCAGAGCCATGTGAATTCCGGGGGAAATGTTGAAATCAAGGCGGTATTGTACCGTCAGGCCGCCCTGAGGCAGGGTGCAGGGTCAGCCTGCCAGATCGGGGGCGTAAGACAGGATCAGGAGCACGACCAGCAAGGGGCCTGCGTTAAAGACGGCATGCAGCAGCATTGAAGCGCCGATGCCGCGTCGCACACGGATCCAGCCCAGCACCAGGCCGGTGATCCACTGCGGCAGCACCAGCAGGGGCATCAGGGATAGCGGCATCTGGTTCAGATTGAAGTTGTACAGATGCACTGCGGCGAAGGCGAGGGCCGAGGCATGAAACAGCCAGGGGTAGAATCGGCGCACCCGCAGGCGTTGGACCCAACTCAGGCTACAGACCCCGGCCAGGCGCGGTGTGGGGGCCCCCGCAGGACGATGGCGCGCAGACCATGTCGGGGCCCAGACCAGCAGCAGCGCCACGACGACCAGGGCGCCCGATGCGAAGCCGGGTCCGCTGATGAGGATGCCCGCCATCAATGGCACGAACCACCACAGCGCGCCGACCCGACGCAAGCAGAACCGGAAGGTGAGTTCTTCGACGATGGGCGCCCAGATCAGCGCCTGGAGCCAGGGCAGGCTGTGAATGTTCAGACGATGCTCGGCGCCGCCCGCCTGGGCCGCACCCACGGCCATAGGGCCGAAGATGAACAGATTGATGGCCCAGAGCAGCAAGGCCCACTGCAGGATCCGCCAGACTGACAAGGCCGGCAGGAAGTCTTCGAAAACGCCATTGCGAGCATGACGCCCGGGCAGCCTGGGGCCCGGGCGCGGGCGCCAGACAAAGCGCAGAAAGTCCGTGAGTTCGCGCCTGTAGCGCACTTTTTGCATCAGCTTTCCATCCTGGAATCTGCCATACCCATGCTATGGATTGCCTTGATGCAGTTGGTTGGTGGCCTGATCGAATTCGCCTTTCAGCAAAGCCGGCATGACGGCACGACAGCGATCAATCACGCCTTCTATGGCGGTCAGTTCCTCGCGCCGGGGCGGGTTCAGCACAAAACCCACCACCTGCTGGGCCAGGCCCATTGTGCGCGGATGGCCGATCCCGATTCGCAAGCGCCAGAACCCCGGGCTGGACAGAGCGGACTGGATATCGCGCAGGCCGTTGTGCCCGGCGTGCCCGCCCCCGAATTTCAGCTTGGCAATGCCCGGCATGAAATCCAGCTCGTCATGGATAACCAGGATTTCCTCTGGGACAAGCTTGTAGAAACGTGCCAGGGCCCCCACGGCCTGGCCAGAGCGGTTCATGAAGGTGATGGGCTTGGCCAGATAGGCCGCCTGGCCGTCGGCGCGAGCACGCGCCACCAATGCAAAAAAGGATTTTTCCAGCGAAAACGAGGCCTTCAGGTCATCAGCGACATGGTCGGCCACCCAGAATCCCGCATTATGGCGGGTGGTTTCGTATTCGGGGCCGGGATTGCCCAGGCCGACGATCAGGCGCACGGGCGCAGTCATTTAGTGTCCTGTTTGGTCATCATAATCGGGTTGAACGGCAGCCATTATAGGCGGCGGCGCCGGCCGAGGGCCCCATGCAAAGCGGCCCCAGGGATCCCCCCGAGGCCGCTTTGCCCTACGAACTGTCAGTGCATCAGTCGTTTGTGGTCTTGCCCAGCACTACTGGCTCGCCGTTGCGGATCTCACCAATGTAGTTCACCGTCATGACCTGATGGTCGATTCCGTAGTGCTTCATGCCGCCCATCACCAGTTCCTCGCCCTGCACGGACTTGAACGGCAGGGCGGATTTGAAGGAGGCTGCGACCTTGGCCGTGTCATCGATGGTGCCGGCCTTCTGAACGGCATGCAGAATCGCGTTGGCCCCATCGTAGAACGACACGATGATCTCGTTGGCGTCGTGACCATTGCGCTCTTTATAGGCGGCGGCCAGTTCCTGATAGCCCTTGTTTGCCGGATCCGCATACAGCATATTGATTGTGCCCTCGGCGGCCTCGATGCCCGCCCCGGCCACGATGTCCTTGGGACCCGCGCCACCCGTTTTGGTAAAGAGCTTGTCATAGCCCAGTTCGCGTGCCTGCCGAATGATCAGGCCTGCGGTGGCGGGCGATGTGCCGCCCAGCTCGATCATGTCGGGATTCATGGCGATAATGCGCGTCAGCATGGGCTGGAAGTCTTTTTGGGCACGTTCGAACAGCTCATGGCCCAGGACTTCGAAACCGTTTTTCTTGAAAATCGCCTCGCTCAGGCGGACTTGATCCCAGCCTGTTTCATCATTCGGATTGACCACGACCACTCGGCGCTCCGTCAAGTTATCTTTCATCCAGCCGATCATCGAGGGCAGATAGTCCTCGGGCGCACTGTACAGGCGGAACATGTACTGGGAATCCTTGTCCAGCGCCTTACTGGTATAGGCCGAAGTCATGGCGATGACCTGGTCGTCCTCGACGTTCTGCTTCAGCGCCATGGTCGCCGCCGACGACAGGATGATCATGTACTTCACGCCATCCTGGTTCACCAGGCGGTTATAGGCCGCCACGGCTTCAGCGGCCTTGTACTGGTCGTCATAGGCAATGATTTCGACCTTGACCTTCTCTCCACCCACGTCCAGACCACCGGCCGCATTGACCCGCTCGGCCAGGATCTTGGGGCCTTCGGCTGCGGCCAT
>JAKDMO010000155.1 GCA_030452305.1 Alcaligenaceae bacterium
TGGGTGGCTATGGCATCGACATGATCTGGTTTGGCGTGCTGGTCGTAAAACTGCTTGAAATCGGCCTGATCACGCCGCCACTGGGCCTTAACGTCTACGTCATCAGGTCAAGTCTGGGAAAAACGGTCCAGTTGGGAACCATTTTCAAGGGGGTTTCCTGGTTTATCGCCGCTGATATTTTTACCGTCGCATGCATGATCGCCTTCCCGGCCCTGACGCTATGGCTCCCCTCCTTTATGCAGTAATCCGCTCAAATATTCTTCCGAGAAAGATCGTCGTAACAGCCGATCTGAAACTTACAAGAGGTGCACAATCATGAAAAAACCAGTTTTGATGTTCGCAATCGCTGGACTGATGCTGTCGTCGGCCACCATGGCCACGACCTACAGGGCCACCAACTGGCTGCAACCCATCCATACCCTTAATTCCGAGCCTTACCAAAAGTTTGCCGAGGAGCTGAAGAAAGCGACCGACGGCGATATTTCCTTTACGGTCTATTCCGGTGGCACACTGGTGCCGGCAAAGGCAACCATCCAGGCTTTGCGTGACGGTACCGCCCAACTGGGAATCGTGTATCCCGGGTATACGCCGGCAGAACTGCCGCTGAATAATGTGTTGGTCGATCTGGGCTTCCTGGTCAAGGATCCGATGGCGGCTGCATTTGCCTATACGGAAATCAATCTCGCCAACAAGGACTTGATCAACGAATGGAAAAAGCAAGGGGTGATCTTTGCCGGGGGCTATTCGACGCCAAGTTATAACTTCATGTGCGCGGGCTCCATCAAATCCTTGGCTGACGCCAAGGGCAAGAAAATCCGAACGGCCGGCGGCACACAGACGGATTGGGTGTCGAGCATCGGTGGCGTACCGGTTTCCGTGCCTATCGGGGACGTCTACACCGGATTGTCACGTGGCTCTGTGGACTGCACCATGGCCGAGGTGCCCAACCTGATCAACTCGAAGTTCATTGAGGTCGCCAAGTCCATTACTCGTCTGGACATGGGAACCGTACCGGGCGCCATCTATGTAATGAATCAGGAATTCTGGAAGGACCTGGCCCCCGAGGACAAAAAAACCATGATTACCTACATGGCGAAAGGACAGGCCGACCAACAGATTGCATATGCAGCTCGCGCAACAGAGGCATTGGCGATGGCGGAAAAGGAGATCCAGGTCATTCAACCGGATCAGGATTTGGTTGACGCCTTGCACGCCTTCAGGACCAGCTATATCAAAGACCTGCCTGCAGAGGCCATGGAAGAGCGCGGGATTGCAGACCCATCGGGCCTGATTGCCGAATATACGAAACTGGAAGCCAAGTGGCACGACCTACTGGGGACGATCGATCGCACGGACTCGGACGCTGTTGCCGGGCTCCTGGAAAAAGAGCTCTATAGCCGGGTCGATATCGATACATTCGTCATTCAGTAAACCACAGCCATCCTAAGGGCCCTGCCTGCCAGGGCCGAGGACAATTGTTCAGGATCGAATTATGAACCAAGAACACGAAGCCACCATCGCTGTATTGCGAAATCTTTATGCAAAGCAAGCGCATCTGATCGACACGGGACAGCACGATGATTGGGCGCACACCTTTACCCCAAACGGCGAATTTAATTCGCCGTCGTACGGGCAGCCCGCTGTTGGATACGATCAGCTTGCAGGCATTTCAAAGACGTTCAGCGAGTCGGCCGCCCAGAACGGTGAACGCCATCGCCATCTGATTGAAAATATCTGGGTGGTGAAATCCGATGCGTCCACTGCACATGTACGGGCCTATGTGCTGATCCTGGCGACTAGGTCGGGCCAGACCGAAACACGGATACTGCGCGTTGTGACGAATGACGATCAGTTGGAAAAGTCTGGAGACGACTGGGTGGTTCGGGCCCGGACGGTGACGTATTGACGGCAGCCTGCATGGCGCGGGCTAAAAAATCCTGTGTCGCGCCGACGCCGGATTTCATGACTATTTTTCAGAGGTGTAGAAGTGGAAGATCAATCGAATAATGGGCGCTCGGGCTCAGGCCTAGCCCACTACCCTGAACTTGCCGGACGCGTGGCTGTTGTCACTGGCGCGGCCAGAGGAATGGGGGCGTGTTTCGCTGCCGGGCTGGCAAGCCAGGGCGTCCATGTCATTGGTGTGGATATCAACGAAGAGGAATTGAAGGCTTCATTCGCCCAGGCACGGACCACGATTGGTGGCACGGCAGATGGTGAAGGGTCGCTGGACACCATGCAATGTGACGTGTCTTCGAGCGAGCAAATGATCAAGGTCGCGACAGAGGCCGAGAATCGTTTTGGCCGTCTGGATATCTGGGTCAATAACGCAGGTGTGTTCCCACAGTCCGATCTCGGATCTGTGACCACCGAGCAGGTCAGGCAGACATTCAGCGTCAATGTTGACGGGGTCATTTTCGGGGCACAGGCAGCTGCCGGAATCATGAATCCCGGTGGCGTCATCATCAATATGGCATCCGTTGCGGCCTTCCGGGTCAGGCGCGGGCGAGCCATCTATTCCGCAACCAAGGCCGCGGTTCACAACCTGACCCAGTCGCTGGCCGTGGAACTCGGTGACCAGGGCATACGGGTGAATGCTTTGGCCCCAGGCTTTATTGACACGGAAATGACGAATTGGGTCAGGGAAGTGCCTGGTGCAATGGATAAGGCCCTTGCCTCTATCCCTCTGGGCCGCATCGGCACACCCGAGCAGGTTTTGGGGGCATTGCTTTTTCTCGTGTCTGATTCGGCCTCGTACGTATCGGGCCAGACCCTGGGCGTGGACGGTGGGTCGCGCCATGGCTGAAGCCAAGGGCGCTGTGTCGATCACGGGCAACGGATCAGCCACGAGGCGCCCCAAAAATCTACAGGAGATGAATTATGAATAGCTGGGATGTCATCGTCATAGGCGCCGGGGGGGCCGGGTTGGCTGCTGCGGTGTCTGCCGCCGAGCACGGCGCGCGCGTCGTGATTCTGGAGTCTGAAAAAGAGATCGGTGGATCGACGCAGCTTTCTGCCGGGATGTTTACTGCGGCCGACACCAGCGTGCAGCGCGCACTCGGTATAGAGGATTCCGCTGATCGCTTTTTCCAGCACTATATGGACCTGAACCAGTGGCGCTTGCAGCCCGGGCTGATCAAACGGTTCTGCGAAGCCTCAGGGCCGACACTGGAATGGCTCATCGGGCTCGGCGTGGATTTTCCGTCGAAATTCTCGACCAATGCGCACGACGCCGGCTTGATGCAGGCGGGCGTCGAGGCAGTATGGCGTGGCCACGTGCCCAAGGATCAGGGCTACGGTCTCGTCAGCGCACTGAATCAGCAGCGGCTCGAAAAGGGCATTGATTTATTTCTGGATAATCGGGTGGAAGACCTTGTTGTCCAGAACGGGCAAGTCGGTGGCATCAAGATCGGTGGTGAACTGATCGAGGCATCCGCCGTGATCGTCGCCAGCGGTGGCTTTGCCCATAATAGCCATCTGCGCAGGCTTTATTACCCCGAAACGCTGGAAGCCGGCGAGGATCTGTTTATCGTCGCGGCCCCCGGCAGCCGAGGCGACCATATCCGATTTGCGGAATCGGCCGATGCCGCCCTGGCAGGTCATGGCCAGGGCCTGCTGATGGTGACTTCCTATTTGCAACGCTTGCATCATTGGCAATCGGGCTTTCCGCCGCGCTCCAGGATTTACATCAATCAGTCCGGCGACCGCTTTATGAACGAAGATATCCCGTATGCGGTATCCCCGGGAATCGTACGGGACAACGGCGGCAGCGTATGGAACGTTTTTGATGAAAAGGCCCGCACCTCGCTGCCCGAAGGCTATGCACACTGGACCAAAGAACGCATCGAAGAGGACACAAAAACAGGGCAGATGCTCAGCGCACAGTCCCTGGATGAACTCGCAGCAAAGATGCACGTGCCCGCCGATCGTTTGATTGCCGCCGTCGAACGCTGGAACACACAGCTCCCGAACGGCAACGACCCCGACTTTCTGCGCCAGACCATCATGCATAACAAAGGCGATGACAAACCCTTGGATCCGATCGCCCAGCCCCCGTACTATGCCGCCCGAACGTGCCCGGCTGAATTGGTGTGCACACACACCGGGCTGGCAATCGATACCGAGGCGCGTGTCCGGGATGTGCGCGGCACGGTGATCAAGGGCCTCTATGCTGCCGGCGAAGCAGGCGGGGGTGTGCTGGGAAATCGATACGTCGGCGGCGGAAACTCGATCGCCAATGCCCTGACCATTGGCCGTATCGCCGGCGCATCGGCCGCTCTGGACGCGGCCGCCCACTGACCTTTTGCAAAGACTCGATCATGAACGATAGCGAAACATTTCTGAAGCGTTTATCTGCAGAGCACGCAATCAAACGTGCGCTGCAGCAATATTGCCGTGGTGTAGACAGGCGGGATTTCGATCTGGTGCGCTCTGTGTACCATACCGACGCCATGGATTCCCATGGCCCCTATAACGGCGATATCGATGGTTTGATCCAGTGGATGACCCGCCGTCACGAGGGCGTCGCGCAATCCATGCACTTGCTTGGAAACTGCCTGATCGATTGGCACACCGACACTGTGGCTTTGGTTGAAACGTATTGCGTGACCTATCAGAGGCTCAAGCCCAGTGGTGACGCATCCACTTCCGACGTCGGTTTGACCGTTGGTGGCAGCGGGCAGCAAACACAGGTTCGCTGCCGCTACCTTGATCGCTTCGAGCAGCGGGAAGGCACATGGAAAATTGCCAAGCGGGTGGTTGCGTATGAGTCCCTGCTGCTAGAGGATTCACCAGAGGGTTCGCCTTTTGCGCCGGCCATGCAGTTGGCAACACGCGGAAAAGACGATCCTTTGTATTCACTGCTGAACTGACGCGCGTATCTTATTCCGAGTACGGCTCGAACTGGCCGGACTTGGGGTTGCGCGTGAACAGCACGCCGGTGGCAACGCCAAAGTACGCGCCATGCAGCGTCAGCTTGCCGGCTTCCACGCGTTCGCGCACGGCGGGAAAGGTCATCAGGTTTTCCAGGCTGTAGTCCACGACCGCCCACTCGAGCTGCTGGATCCAGCCCGCACGATCCTGCGTCTCGGGCCCGACCCGGTCGGCCACGGGCGTGATCTGCGACATCCACTTGCCGATGAAATCACGCTTGGACAATGGCGTTGCCTTGTTGGCAAAGGCGGCTACGCCGCCGCAACTGGCATGGCCCAATACGACGATGTGCTTGACCTCCAGCGCGTTGACGCCGAACTCGATCGCAGCGCTGGTGCCGTGAAACGAAGTTTCGACATCCGACTCGCACGGCGGCACCAGGTTGGCAATGTTGCGCACCACGAACATCTCGCCGGGGCCCGCATCGAAAATGGTCTCGGGCGCCACTCGCGAATCCCCACAGCCGATCACCATGATTTCAGGGTGCTGACCCTGCTCTGCCAGGTCTTGGTAACGAGCGCGTTCGCGTTCAAGCCGGCCATGCAGAAAGGACACATAGCCGTCGGTCAGTCGTTGTGGAAACACGTGAGGATCCTGTTTGATAGTCGTTGGTATGCTTATTTTACGCCTGTCATGGGCGGGTTCGACTCCTGGGCAGATGCCCTGCGACGCCCGTGCGCAGGCACCTCAATCAACACATACCGTTTGTTCGAGTAGACAGGGTGGATGGGGGTGCCGAGTATTTTGGCGGCTGTGTATTGTTCATCCTTTGGAATGGCCAGGTAGAACGGTGTGGCCGCTGTAGTTGCCCGGGCCAGGTCCTGAGGGTTGATTTCCTGCACCTTGCCGTCTGAATAGTATCTGGCCGAGAACGGTGGCTTGGACAGATATCGCAAGGGGATCCCTGGTGCACCGTGCTGCGCGGCATAGCGCACCAGGCCTCGCTCGGTATGACGCAGATTGGGCTTGATCATGACGACGACGCTCAGCCCCAGGACCACAATGGGCACGACGGCCGCGATCGGCATCAGTCGGCGTTCGGGTTGTGCCTGACCTTCTGACAGGGCCTCGATGATCATCCCGGTCAGGATGCTGAACGCTGCGATTGAGGGCAGCAGGTATGTCCACAGGATGTTGGCTGAAAAGGTAAAGAACAATGGCGTGAACACCGCCCAGGCCAGCCAATAGCTCCACATTGGGTCCCTGGCGGGTGCCTGGATGGCGGCCCGCAGGCGCGCGCTGCGCCATGCACCGACCATGCCGATCAGGACCAGAACACCCCAGGGGAACGTCGCCTCCAGCCAGTACAGCCATATCGTGCCGTGGGCCTGACGGTGAGCGCTGCCATACAGGTCGCCGGCCCAGCCCGGATCCAGAAAACGGCGGATATGCTCTCCAATAATGAAGTAGTCCAGGAATCCAGGCGTCTTGATTTCCGC
>JAKDMO010000156.1 GCA_030452305.1 Alcaligenaceae bacterium
CGATCGCCAAGGGCATGCCAACCTCGCGCGCATACTCCAGCGATGCGGCGATGCCGTCGCACACCTCGTTGCGGGCCCGGGAAATATCCGTGTAGAGCGGGGCGCCGTCCAGCGCCCCCGGCAAGGCGCCCACCACAAGCACGAGGCAAGGTGCGCCCAGGGTACGGGCCTCGTCGATCGCCCGGCGGTTGTCGTCCAGCGCCGCCTGGCGCCCCGCCGCATCCGCTGCGGTATAGAATCCGCCCCGGCAATAGCCCGACAACCTCATGCCGGCGTCCCGCAATTGACGCGCAACCTGATCCAGGCCCACTGCGGCGACCTGATCGCGCCATGGGCTGATCGCCATGATCCCGCGCCGCGCGCATTCATCGATGATCCGGTCCAGCGTCCATTGGCGGCGCACCGTGGCGGCATTGAGCGACATGGTCGCATGGCTGGATGAAAAATCACGCATTACTACCCCCTACTGTTGTATGCCGTGCCTGCGGCGGGCCTAGCCGGCACATCGCCGCGCAACGTGTAGCCGGCGAGCGCACCCGAAGCCTCGGGCAACAAAATGGCTTGCGTCATCCCAGTTCCTTACAAAGGCAATGCGGGCACATCGATCCAGCGGCGCCGGCTCGAGCTCTCGAGGGCGGCCTCGACCAGCTGGACACCCTTGGCGCCCTCTTCGAGGGTCCAGCCGAAGGGCTGGTCATCGGCGACATAGCGGATGAAATGTTCCCACTGGATCTTGAAACCGTTGTCGTAGAGCTCGGAATCCGGCACCTGCTGCCATTGATCGAAAAACGGCATTTTCTGCTTTTCATCCGGATTCCAGATCGGGCGCGGGGTCGCAACCCGGGGCTGCGAGACGCACTCGGTCAGCCCGGCCACGGCCGAACCGTGGGTGCCGTCCACATGAAACGTCACCAAGTCATCACGGCGTACCCGCGTCGTCCAGGAGCTGTTCACCTGCGCAACGACGGGTTCGCCATTGTGACCCTTGAGCTCGAAGGTGGCATACGCGGCATCGTCGGCCGTGGCGGTGTAGGGTTCGCCTGCCTCGTCCCAACGTTTCGGGATATGCGTCGCCCCCAGGCAGGACACGGACTGTACCTCGCCGAACAGATTGTCCAGCACGTAGCGCCAATGGCACACCATATCCAGGATCATGCCCCCGCCATCCTCGCTGCGGTAGTTCCATGAAGGGCGCTGGATAGGCTGCAGATCGCCCTCGAACACCCAGTAGCCGAACTCGATGCGTACCGACAGCATGCGCCCGAAAAAACCCGAGCGCCTGAGCATATCGAGCTTGCGCAGGCCCGGCAGAAACAGCTTGTCCTGCACGACGCCGTGCTTGATGCCTGCAGCATTGGCCTGCCGGCAGACTTCGAGCGCCTGATTCAGATTGGTGGCGATGGGCTTTTCACAATACACATGTTTGCCCGCGCGGATCGCCTGTGCCAGCAGATCGGGACGCATCTGAGTGGTGCCCGCATCGAAAAACACTGTGTCCTCGGGGTTGGCCAGGGCGGCCTCGACATTGTCCCCGTAGCGCGAGATGTCATGTTCACGCGCAAGCGCCGTGATTTTTTCCAGATTGCGGCCGATCAGGATCGGGTCGGGCATCACACGATCGCCATTGGCAAGCAGCACACCGCCCTGATTGCGTATGGCAACAATGGAACGGATCAAGTGCTGGTTCATGCCCATGCGGCCGGTCACACCGTGCATGATGATTCCAAGACGACGAGTACTCATGGCTAAGCCTTCCTGTCAGTAAGCGGAACGCATCGCGTCCCAGGATATATGGGCCCCCTGGACGCCAGTGGCGAAGCCTCGGCATTCCAGGGAACTGAGATCGATATCGCCATGCGCGATGTGCAGCCGGGTGGCACCGGCCGATTCCTCATACAAGGTGGCGTGGTCGTCGGCGAAATATGCCTGCTCTTTGGGCGGCAAGGCCGACATGCCATTGACGTAATGGTGGCCATTGCGCTCGACATGGGTCAGCCCCAGCCAGCCGACCAGTGCAAGATCCTGCTGTACACCGACGCCTGCCTGCATGGTCAGGTCCTCGCCGGACTGAAAAAACGTCGTGCCCGATGCATGGGTCCAGGCCACGCAACGCGCGGCGTTGAGGATAGATTTATAAACGCCCTTGCAGCTCTTGCTGGACACGCCGGTGTAGCCCGATGCGCGGCCTTGTACAAAGGCATCAATCGTCGCGTCGGACTCGTCGATCAGCACAGGCATCCTGGCGCCAATGACGCTTACGTCGGTATCCAGTGCCAGCGCACGCGGCAGGGGCTGCTCGATGAAGGCGATCTTGCGTCTGAAACCGGCCAGAGCCGATGCGCCATCCAGACGATCCAGAAATTCCCCGATCAGCCCGGCATCGGCATATTGCTCGTTGCCATCCAGGGTGACGAGCTCCGCGTGACGGTCGATGACCCCAGCGATGTCTGCGAGGCGCGCCACATCGGCTGCCGGGTCGCCCGAAAGCTTGAGCTTGAAATAGCGGTGGCCATAGCGCTCAATCACCTCGACAAGCGTCACGGGCAGGCCGTCCTGGGGCGCGCCTTCGGGCCGAGCCTCCAGGGCGTCCGCCAGCCCGACGGTGTGCCTCGCAGCGATGCGCCGGCCCGCCAGGCCCCGGTGCGTTTGCGCAGCCATGAAGGCATCCATGGAAAATTCGTCCAGATCATCGGCCAGACCTGTTCCGCCAGGCGCCACGCCCGGGACGTTTGCCGACAGGGCGGCACTCGCGCTGCAACCCAGGTGCAGGCACAAGGCATCAAGCACCGCCCTGTCGATCAGGGCAGGCCCATAACTGGTCACTAAGGCATCCAGACCCGCCACCCGCCCCGCCTGCAAGACAGCGCTATAGTGCCGTGCAAAGTGCTGCCAGGCGGTATGCGACTCGTGATCCGAGGTATAGGCGTCGCGCGCAATGGTGAGCGCAGTGCGCAGCTGCGTGAAGTTATCCTCGTTCGTGAGTGCCGGATTCTTGTCGAACCACTTGGGGATCATCATCTCGGCCGAGCAGCCCTCGGATGAGGACCCGTCGGCAAATCGGATGCGCGCCCTCGCGTAGACCTGAGGGCAGGACTCCACAGTCGCATTACCGAAACGGAACGGCAAGCGCAGCACCACATCGCGTTCATAGAAGCGAATCTCGTCAATGACGAAACGCATCGGTTCCATACAATCCACCCAGTTCAGGAAAAGAAACGGTGCTCAGTGATCGAGCGTCCCCTCAGAGAAGAAATGCGCACGGATCCGCTTGGCATGTTGTGCGAACTCCGGCGTACCCATGATGTCCAGCGTGCGCGGGCGCGGCAGGTCGATATCGTAGATGGCTGCGATTGAGCCCGGACGCTCGCTCATGACCAGCACCCGGTCCGACAGAAAGATCGCCTCGGGAATGCTGTGCGTAATCAACAGCACGGTCTTTTGCGACTCTGACCAGATGCGCTGCAGCTCGAGGTTCATCTTTTCACGCGTCATGGCATCGAGCGCACCGAACGGCTCGTCCATCAACAACAAAGAGGGATCGTGCAGCAAGGCGCGACAAATCGATGCGCGTTGCTGCATGCCCCCCGACAACTGCCAGGGGTATTTCTGCTCGAAGCCCTCCAGGCCCGTCATTTTCATGAGCTTCAGCGCTTTTTCACGCGCTTCGGCCCGTGGCATGCGACGCATCTCTGCCTGAAGCAGGATATTGTCGAGCACGCTGCGCCAGGCCAGCAGCACCGCACTCTGAAACACGATGCCCACGTTTTTTTGCGGTCCATCGATGCGTTCGCCTGCCAGTGTCAGTGCGCCCGAGGTGGCCGGCAGCAAGCCGGCCACCATTTTCAGCAGAGTGCTCTTGCCGCAGCCCGAAGGCCCCACGACCGAGACGAACTCGCCCGTGCGGATCTCGAAATCCAGCGGCTTGAGCGACTCGACTTCACCATCACGAGTCTGATAGACCTTAGTGACACCTGCAGCTTGAATCAGAACTTCGTCGGGCATGGTCATTACTGTTTGGGCAGATAGTCCAGCGTCACGTAATCCGACGCCTTGCCACGACGGTCGGGATCCACGCCGCCGTATTCAACCAGCATGTCCAGCGAGTTCTCGACGTTGTCCATCGTGACGCGAAATGGCGGCTGACCCTCGGTGTCCTTGGTGTGATAGAGCGCAATGCTTTGCTTCAGACCGACCAGCAAGGTTTTGTTGACCCCGGCGGTGGGCTTGGCTGCGAGCATGGCATCGACGGCGGCCTGCGGATCCTTGACGGCAGCCTCTACGGCACGGGTCGAGGCACGCATGAATCGACGCGTCAGGTCCTCGTGCTCGGCCAGCCAATCCTTGTTCACGATGATCCCCGAGCTGATCTGGTTCACACCCGAGTCTGCAAAGCGGATCGGGTAGACTTCCTTGCCCGTGGCATCCTGGATCTTGATCGCCTGATCCATGACGTAGCCCAGCAGCATGTCTGCACGGCCCGTAATCACGGCATTGAGCTTGGTCTGGGCATCGCCCGAGACGATCGGCACCTGGCTCGGATCAATATTATTGGCCTCCAGGAAAACCGGCCACATCTGCGACATGGAATCACCCGGCGTCACCGCGACGGTCTTGCCGATGATGTCCTGCGGCGTACGGATGTTCTTGTCCGCAAACGCCATCACGGACATGGGGCTGACCTGAAACAACACACCCGTCGAGATCAGGGGCGCACCCTTGGCCGCAGCCTTGATCATGGTCGTCGTGTCGATATAGCCGAAGGTAACGGATTTCGCAGCGACAGCCTGTGCAGTCACGGCCGAACCCCGCCCTTCCTGGATTTCCAGATTAATGCCTTCATCCGCGTAGTACCCGAGGGCCTTCCCCAGGAAAAACGGGGCGTGCTCACTATACAGATACCAGTTGAGCATCAGGGTGACGTCGTCCTTGGCCTTGTCTTGTGCCTGAACTGGCGCAAAGCCCACCAGCAATGATGCAACAGCCAGGCCCAGGAAGGCCTTAAGCATTTTTCCGATCATGGTTGTCTCCTGTGTACGAGGGGTAATTCCAGGGGGATTATTCGATTCGTCATGAGGCCTGCTCAGTATTCCTTGCGATGGGATATATGCCAGGGAATCATCAGGCGCTCGATCAGATCCACGATTGCAAACAACAGCACGCCGATGACCGACAGCAGGACCAGGCCTGCAAACATCAAGGGCAAATCAAAGTTGCCATTGGCAACTTGAAGGACATAACCAATGCCGGAATTCGACCCGACGAATTCGCCGACCACCGCACCGACCACCGCCAGCGTCACGGATACCTTCAGGCCGCTGAACATGGCGGGCAGGGCCTGTGGCAGGCTGATTTTAAGAAAGGTCTGGAGCCTGGATGCGCCCATGGATCGTGCCAGGTCGAGCATATCGGACTCTACAGACTTGAAGCCCATGACGGTCGCCACAATGATCGGAAAGAATCCCAACAAAAATGCGGTCACGATCTTGGGCATGATGCCGAAACCGAACCAGACCACGAACAGCGGGGCGATGGCGACCTTGGGAATACTTTGCGAGAACACCAGCAAGGGGTAGACAAAGGATTCAACCGTGCGGGAATAGGCAATGACCATCGCCATGGGAACACCGACAACGATCGAAAGTATGAAACCCCAGAAGGTCGCCTCGGTCGTGAAGTAGCTTTGCTGAAGCAACATGGGCCACTGCTCGATCAGTTGGCCTACGACCTTGCCCGGTGGCGGGATCAAATAAGGCGGGATATTGAACAGGCGTATTGCCAGATCCCATAGCACCAACATCACCACAACCAGGATGAAGGGCCTCAACGCCGGCGCCAGCAGGACTTTCTGGAACATTCGATCTCCGCGCAATCAGATGGCACTGCCATCGCTGGTTTTAATTAACCGAACGGTGAATTATGGAGAAACGACCGATGCGCTGTCAATAACGACTAGGGAAAGCACCTACAGATAGCCGGCCCGGATCAGGCCCGTACGTAGCCGAGAATGACGTCCGTCATATGCTCTAACCGCTGGGCCAAGGCATCATCGGCACGCAAATCACGATCGAAAATCGTCGAGAGCGTGTGATGGTTTGAAAGGTAAAAAAAGCCCAGTGACGCGATCGAAACGTAGAGCTGGACGGGATCGATATCCGGCCGAAACAGGCCTTGCCGATGCCCCTTGGTGGTGATGGTATCGAGCAGCTGCACCAGCGGTGAATGCATCTCGCGGATCTTGCTCGATTTCCTGAGGTTGGCCGCACGCATCAGGTTTTCGCTGCCCAGCAGGGAAATAAACTCGGGGTGTTCCAGAAAATAATGCCAGGTAAAGGTCACGAGCTTGCGCAATGCCTCGACCGGATCCAC
>JAKDMO010000157.1 GCA_030452305.1 Alcaligenaceae bacterium
GCTCTTATGCCCAAAACCCCCGCCAGGCCCAGTGCCGCGCGGGGGTTTTTTTATGAAACGTTTTTATGCCGCCGGGCCGCCCCAAGGCATAAAGCGCCCCCTCGGGGGGCAGCAAGCCGAAGGCGCAGCGTGGGGGCTAAAACACAGGGTAAAATACATCTGTGCAACTAACCTGGAGGCAATATGGCTCAGGGCGACATCCCGGAGGACAGCGGCGGACTCACGCTGCGTCAGCTTATTCATCTGATCTATGCGCTGTTTGCACTCGGCCTGCTCAGTGGCGGTTTTTTTGGCGTCTCGGCCATTGCAGCACTCGTGCTGGCCTATCTAAAGCGCAGCGACGTGGTGGGCACAGTCTATGCCAGCCATATAGATTGGGTGATCAGAACATTCTGGTGGGGCCTGTTGTGGCTTGTGCTCAGCGCCCTGGCGACGTTCATATTCATTGGTTGGGTGACCGGCTTGGTGGCGATCATCTGGATCGTATACAGGCTGGCAAAGGGCTGGCTTGCTCATTTTGCGGGTGAAACCCCTGTGCCTGGATTCTGAGCGCTCAGCAGCGAACTGTCAGTCACAAAAAAGCCGGATATTGCATCCGGCTTTTTTTTCAAGAATTACTTCAGGTGCTGGCTGACGAGCTTGGTCAACTCAAACATCGAAACCTGATCCTTGCCAAACAAGGGACGAAGCTTGGCGTCGGCGTTGATGTTCCGGCGGTTTGCCGGGTCCTGCAGATCGTGTTTTTTGATGTAGTCCCAGATGCGCTTGGTGACTTCGGTGCGTGGTACGGCTTCGCTGCCGATCACCGCGGCCAGTGTGGCGCTGGGCGTCAGGGGCTTCATGAAGGCAGCGTTAGGCTTACGGGCGGGTTTTTCGGTGGTTGCCATGAAAGCAGGCTCCTAGTTCGTTGGAAAATTGGGTGCCCTCGAAGCATAACGCGTGTTTCGCGGAAAAACAAAGCAGATTCGTAAAAATTTCACTCGGAAAGTACGAGGCATTGCGTATGGTAGCCCGGCGCAAGCATGCACGGGGGTGTACGCTCATGCATAATCCATCTTTTTCACTGGGTCTTTTCCATGCCTGATCCGATCAAACGCCTGACAATACGCCGACCTGACGACTGGCACCTGCACCTGCGCGATGGCGAGGTGCTGCGTGCGGTACTGCCCGATACGACGGCCCAGTTTGGCCGCGCCATCATCATGCCGAACCTCAAGCCGCCGGTGAGCACCACGGCACTTGCGCAGGCCTACCGCCGACAGATCCTCGACGCCATGCCGGCTGCGCGCGGATCGGCTCCGGCGTTTGAGCCGCTGATGACCTTGTACTTGACTGACCGGACCACGCCTGACGAGATCCTGCGTGCGCGGGACTCCGGCTTTATACATGGCGTGAAACTCTATCCCGCCGGGGCGACCACGCATTCCGATGCAGGGGTGACCGACCTGCTGGGATATTGCATGGATACGCTCGAAGCCATGCAGGCCTGCGGCATGCCGCTACTCGTGCATGGTGAGGTCACGGATCCGGGGGTGGATATATTCGATCGCGAGGCGGTCTTTATTGATCGCGTTATGATTCCCTTGCGCGCCGCCTTGCCTGAGCTGAAGGTGGTGTTCGAGCACCTGACGACGCGCGACGGCGTGGACTATGTGCGTGAGGCCGAGGGGCCGATTGCCGCCACCATCACTGCCCATCATTTGCTGTATAACCGCAACGCGCTGTTTCAGGGCGGCCTGCGGCCCCATTGGTATTGCCTGCCTGTGCTAAAGCGCGAGCAGCACCGACGCGCTTTGCTTGAGGCTGCGACCAGCGGCAACCCACGATTTTTTCTTGGGACCGACAGCGCGCCCCACCCGCGAGGTGCCAAAGAGCAGGATTGCGGTTGCGCAGGATGCTATACCGCCCGTCACGCCATGGCCTTGTACGCGACTGCCTTTGAGCAGGCCGGGCGCCTGGAGTCGCTGGAAGCCTTTGCCAGTCTGAATGGGCCGGGTTTCTACGGGCTGCCCCAGAATGCGGGCACACTGACTTTGGAGCGTTCGGAGCAGACTGTGCCCGACGAGTTGGCGATGGGCGACGATGTGCTCGTCCCCTTGGCTGCAGGCAGCATGCTGCCGTGGCGTGTACTGACCGATCCGGATTAGGCCTGGCCTTGCTTGGCCTCAAGGGCTTCCCAGCGCTCGAACTGGCGCGCGAGCTCCTGTTCGATTTCCTGCAGCCGGGTTTGGATGATTTCGAGCTCCTCAGTGCCGCCCTGGTACAGGTCGGGATCCGATAGCCGGTCGGTCAGGGTGGATTGCTCGGTCTCCAGCGTGGCGATCTGATCAGGCAGGGCGTTGAGTTCCCGTTGTTCCCAGGACGTGATCCGACCGGGCTTGCGCGTCGGCGCACTGGCTTGCACGGTCGGGGTCGTTTCGCGGGTTTTCTGTGGTGGTTCGGCTGGTGCCGGATCCTGCGGACGTTGGGCGAGCCATTCGTCATAGCCGCCCACATACTCCTGCCAATGCCCAGCCGTTTCAGCGGCGATGGTCTGGGTGACCACGTTGTTCAGGAAACTACGGTCGTGGCTGACCAGCAGTACGGTGCCCTGATAATCCTGCAGCAAGGATTCCAAAAGCTCTAATGTGTCGATATCCAGATCATTGGTCGGTTCGTCCAGCACCAGCACATTATTGGGCTGGGCGAACATGCGCGCGAGTGCCAGCCGCGCGCGTTCCCCGCCGGATAGGCTGCTGACGGGCGAATTTGCCCGTGCCGGGGCAAACAGGAAGTCCTCAAGGTAGCTCATGACGTGCTTGCGCTCGCGACCGATCTCGACCCACTCGCTGCCTGGGCTGATGGTGTCGGCCAGGGTCGCGCGTTCGTCCAGCTGGCTGCGCATCTGGTCAAAATAGCCGATCGACAGGTTCGTGCCCAGCCGTACGGTGCCGTGTTGCGGGGCGAGTTCGCCCAGGATGATGCGCAGCAGTGTGGTCTTGCCTGCGCCGTTTGGACCGATCAGGCCGATCCGGTCGCGACTGAGAATCGTGCAGCTGAAGTCCCGTATCAGCGTTCGTGACCCGTAACCGTGCGTGATCCCTTTCAATTCGGCCACCAACTTGCCGGAACGCTGTCCGTCAGCCAGCGAGAATCGCACCTGGCCCTGCTGGTCACGCCGTGCACTTCGTTCGCGCCGCAGGGCCTCCAGGCGCCTGACACGGCCTTCGTTCCGGGTGCGCCGTGCCTCGACGCCCTTGCGTATCCAGACTTCCTCTTGGCTGAGCAGCTTGTCGAAGCGCGCGTTGGCCAGTTGTTCGGCCTCCAGCCACTGGGCCTTGCGTTCCTGCCAGATGGTGAAGTTTCCAGGAAAGCTCAGCAGTTTGCCTCGATCAAGTTCCACGATACGGGTGGCGACGATGTCCAGGAATCGGCGATCGTGGGTAATGATCATGACGCTGAAACGGGCCTTGAGCAACATGTCTTCGAGCCAGGCAATCCCCTCGAAGTCCAAGTGGTTGGTGGGTTCGTCCAGCAGCAGCAGGTCGGGCTCTTCGATCAGTGCGCGGGCCAGCGCGACGCGCTTGCGCGTGCCGCCCGACAGCCCATCGATCAGTGCGTCCGGGCTCAGGCCCAGCGTATCGATCAGTGCCTGGGCGCGTGCCGGGCGTTGCCAGTCTTCTGAGGCCAGCACATCGCCGCACAGCGTATCGAGGACGGTGAGGCCTTCGGGCAGCTCGGGTTCCTGTTCGACGGTTGCGACGCGCAGGCCGCCAATGCGCTGGATATCGCCGTCGTCTGGTTGGATGCGTCCGTCGAGGATGCGCAGCAGCGAGGATTTTCCCGCGCCATTGCGCCCGATCAGCCCGATGCGCTCGCCCGCCTGGATCGACAGGTCGGCGTGATCCAGCAATGGATGGTGGCCGTAGGCCAATTGAGCTGCGGTAAGGGAAAGGATTGTTTCTGCCATGGCTCGTCAAAGGGTAGATAAGGACTTACCCCATATTGTCGCAGTTATGCGAAAGGTCGCACTGGCCGACCTTGCCGGCCGATCCCGCGTACAATACGTGCGCGGGGCAGATCGGGCAATCGCGGCGTCTTCGGGCGTCGAGGAAGGTCCGGACTCCACAGGACACGATAGCGGCTAACGGCCGTCCGGCGACCCCATTCGGGCAAGCCGAGGACCAGGGCCACAGAGACGAGTCTGTCGCGGGGGTGCGCCGACGGGCGCACACAGGTACGGCCATCTCCGTACCGCACAGGGGTTTCCCTTGTGCCGTGGCAGGGTGAAACGCGGCAACCTCTATCCGGAGCAACACCAAATAGGCATGTGCAGGCTTGATGCCGACAGGGCGGTCCGCCCGAGCATGCGGGTAGGTGGCCAGAGCACGCCAGCAATGGCCTGCCCAGAGGAATGATTGCCCGTCGGGATTTCCCGGCGTACAGAATCCGGCCTACAGATCTGTTCCGCACTTCTGTCCCGGCGCGGCGTTCACACGGATTACCCTTGTGTATATCAGGGAAATAGCGCATACGGCATGCAGTATCCTTGTGATAAGATCTTTCCGAAATTAGCATCGGAGACATCTCTTGACGACCGATACCGGCCAGAATAATCAAACAGATAACGGTGCCACAGCGTCAGAACCGATATTGGATGTTCAGGACATCTCCAAGAGTTTCGGCGGCTTGAAGGCGGTGGATCACTGTTCATTTTCGGTACGCCGCGGCACGATCACCGGCCTGATCGGCCCGAATGGTGCGGGCAAGACCACGGCGTTCAACCTCATCACGGGCTTCATATCGCACGACTCGGGGCGCATCTTGTTTCGCGGTCAGGACATCAGTCACAATCGGCCCGACCAGATTTTCTCGAAAGGCCTGTGCCGCACGTTCCAGATTCCGCGTGAACACGGCACCATGAGCGTGATCGAGAACCTGATGCTCGTGCCACCCGGCCAGCATGGGGAAAGCTTCTGGAGCGCTGTATTCCGCCCCTCGTTGGTGGCTGAGGAAGAATCCCGGCACTATGCCAAGGCCTGCGAGGTGCTTGAGTACCTGCAGCTGACCCATGTGCGCGATGAGTACGCTGCGAATCTGTCCGGGGGTCAAAAAAAGCTGCTTGAACTCGGGCGGATGCTGATGGCCGATCCCGAACTCATCCTGCTCGACGAGCCGGCGGCGGGCGTGAACCGCACCTTGCTCAAAACCATTACCGAAAACATCCGCTATCTGGCGCGTGAGCGCGGCATCACGTTCCTGCTGATCGAGCACGATATGAACATGGTCATGAGCCTGTGTGATCCGGTGATTGTCATGAGCGAAGGGCGGAAACTGACCGAAGGCGCACCGGACGAAGTGCGCAGTAACCGCGATGTACTCGAGGCCTATCTTGGAGGGCAATATGCCGCTACTGGAAGTTGATGGCATAACAGGCGGCTATGGCGATACCGAGATCCTCAGAAAGCTATCCATGAAAGTGGATGCCGACGAGGTTGTGTCGATCATCGGCCCCAACGGCGCGGGCAAGTCCACGCTGATGAAAACCGTATTTGGCCTGCTGCACCCGCGCGAGGGTTCCATACACTTTGACGGGCACGATATTTCACATATGCCGCCGCACCAGATTGTGTTGCTGGGCATGTGTTATGTGCCGCAGGTGGCCAATGTGTTCACCACGCTCACCGTCGAGGAAAACCTCGAAATGGGCGCCTATACTCAAAGCGGCTCCGACCTGGACGGTAGCAAACAGCGCGTCTACGAGATGTTCCCGAAATTGTTCGAGCGCCGTCGGCAGGCTGCCGGCAAGATGTCCGGCGGCGAGCGGCAGATGGTGGCCATGGGCAGCGCCCTGATGCTGAATCCCAAGCTATTGCTGCTCGACGAACCGACTGCGGCCCTGTCGCCCAAGCTGGTCGACGAAATTTTCGATCGCGTCGCCCATATCAATAAAACCGGCATCGCCATCATGATGGTCGAGCAAAACGCCCGTCAGTCACTGGCCATGGCGCATCGTGGCTACGTACTGGCCAATGGCGAAAATCGCCAGGACGGCACGGGCCAGGAACTGCTGGATGATCCGAACGTCGGGCATCTGTACCTGGGGGGGTGAACCAAACATGACACAAGCCAATGCCGAAACACTGCCTGACGAACCCGAGGCACAAGCCGGGGTCGCACCCGTAGAGGGCGGGTGGTTGCATAGCCGCCAGGCCATGGGAGTCGGATTATTCATAATCCTCGCAGCCATGTGGGCCATGGGATACGCCAACGGCGCGGGTGCGGAACGGATGCTGTCGCTGACGATCTGGGGAGTGATGCTGGGCGGCATCATCGCACTGGGCGGCATCGGCCTCACGCTGTGCTATGGCGTGCTGAAGTTC
>JAKDMO010000158.1 GCA_030452305.1 Alcaligenaceae bacterium
GCCGACCCGCAGGCGGATGAGGCCGGCCTGCGCGCGGCCTGGCTGGACGACCAGATCCGTGCTGCCAAGGCCCGTGACACCGGCGACAAGAATTCCGGCGATATTGAACTGACCGACACCGACCGCGCCAAGTACCTGGCAAACGTCTATGACAACACCAAGATCAAGGACAAGCCTGGCAAGGACAAATCAACGCCGGAGCAAATGAAAGCCTTGTTGCTGGCGGCCGCACCGCTGGACAAGCAGGCCATGACCACCCTGGCGGATGCCCGTGCCCAAGCCGTGTACGAGCAGATCATGACGGCTGCACCGAAGCTGACCGATCGGGTATTCATCGTGGCGCCCAAACCCGACGCAAGCGGCGTCGAGGACGGCGGCACGGCGACACGCGTGGACTTTGCGCTGCACTGAATTCACACGGGCGCTGATTCAATCAGACAGAGTCCCCCAAATCGGGCCGTCGGCAAACTTCGACTCAACCCAGGTCTTGAAAGCCAGGACGGTCGCGGCCGGAAACATGGCTGACGGCCTGACCAGATAAACGCCGCCCTCGTTATCGAGTCGCCAGTCGGGCAGGACATGCACCAGCTTTCCGGCGGCGATTTCGCGGCTGGCCAGCCACTCGCCGGCACCCAGAATCCCCACGCCGGCAAGGGTCGCCGCGAGCAGCGATTCACCATCATTGGCCGTCAGCGTACCCCTCGGACTCACCAATTGCCGCTGGGTGCCACAATGCAGGCGCCATTCCGGAAAAGATGCCAGCCCGCTGAAGCGCAGGCAGTTGTGCGTCATGAGGTCTTGGGGCGTCACGGGCAAGCCGTGCCGTTCGATGTAGTCGGGCGAGGCACATAATATCCGCCGATGATCGCTCAGCTTTTTTGCGACCAGCCGATTGTCCTCAAGCCTGCCAACGCGAATGGCTGCGTCGAAGCCTTCTTCGATGATATCTACGAATCGTTCGCTATAGTCAGCGACAATTGATACCGCAGGATAAGCCTTGAGGAACTCAGGCAATAAAGGGCCGAGCCAAAGCCTGCCCATGGCCGCCGGCAAGGCAAGGCGCAATATTCCGCGAACTTCGGCCGCACCCGATCCGGCCTGCTGTTCGGCTTCCGCAATCAGCCCGATGGCAGCGCGCAGGCGTTGCTCGAGCTTGACGCCCACATCGGTGATGCGAACCTGCCGGGTCGAGCGTTCGACCAGTCGCACACCCAGGCGCTTTTCCATTGCCGCCAGGCGCTTGGAAATTACCGTTGGATGCCGTTGCAACAGACGGCCCGCCGCCACGAAGGAACCCTGTGCGGCAACGGCAAGGAAGGCCGCGATCTCGTCGCTGTGCCGGCTATCCAGAACGTCAAGGTTCATGGCTTCAGGATGACTGCTCCGGATGAACGCCCCGACTCAACGTCGGCATGGGCGCGTGCGGCATCGGCCAGCGGGTAGCCGCCCCAGATGCGCGGCGCGAAGATGCCTGCGGAAACAGCCGCCAATACATCCTGAGCCCGCTCGTGATATTCGGCCATAGTAGCCGTATGTGCGGCAAGCGAAGGACGTGTCAGGAACAGGGAACCCTTGGCATTGAGTGTGGCGATCTGAACAGGCGAAGCAGCGCCGGACGATGCTCCGAAGGACACCATCAGGCCGCGTGGCCGCAGGCTGTCCAGGGACGCATCAAAGGAGATCTTGCCGATCGGGTCATACACCACATCGACCTTTTTTCCATTGGTGATGCGGGCGACCTCTGAGGCCAGGGTTTGCGGGTCGAACACCAGGACTTCATCACAACCCAGATCCAGTGCCTTTTGCACGCTGGCGGGCTTGGACACCACACCGATGACGAAGGCGCCCAAATGTTTTGCCCATTGCAGCATGATTTCGCCCAGGCCGCCGGCTACACCATAGAGCAGCATACTTGTACCCGGCCCAACGGCATACGTGCTTTTAAGCAGGTATTGTGCGGTGATGCCCTTGAACATCACAGCTGCGGCGTCTTCGAACGATAGCTGATCGGAAATTTTCACGAGCTTTTCCGCCGGATAAAGCCGGGCGCTTGCGTACGCACCAAGCGGGCCGGTGGCATACGCGACCCGATCGCCCGCACGCACGTTGCTGACCCCGTCCCCTACGCTGACCACACGGCCTGCCCCTTCCAGCCCCAGGCCCGAAGGCAGCGAGACCGGAACGGCGCCATTGCGCTGGGTGATATCAAGATAATTGATCCCGACCGCCCCCTGTTCCAGCCACACCTCGCCGGGTCCCGGCGACTGTTCGCCGACCGTCTCTATTTTCAGAACCTCGGGAGGGCCTGCCTTGCTGAATTGAATTGCGGATGCCATGGTCATGTCCTTGTAGAGAGCGTACTGTGAATATGCGCTCAAGTATAAGAACTCGTTTCATATCGAACAAGATACCCTCTTTGCAGTTCATTGCTGCACAACATGCATCAATATATCGAAATCAATGAACTCGCACGAGGTTCCTCTGTCAAACAGACTCAATATCAAGGAGTTCTGATGAACCAGAAAGAAGTTCTCGAGCGCGCCTGGGCCATGCCCCTGACCAGCCCCATCTACCCCCGTGGCCCATACCACTTTGTGAATCGCGAGTTTCTCGTGATCAGCTATCGCACGGACCCGCAGGTTTTACGCGAAATCGTACCCGCGCCGCTACAGCCGGCAGGCGACGACATTGTGAAAATGGAATTCATCCGCATGCCTGATTCCACCGGCTTCGGGGACTACACTGAGTCAGGCCAAGTGATCCCCGTCACCTTTGAAGGCCGCCCTGGCACCTATGCGCACAATATGTTCCTGAACGACGACGCGCCCATCGCGGGCGGACGCGAAATCTGGGGGTTCCCCAAAAAACTGGCGAATCCGACCCTGCACGTCGACAAGGATGTGCTGGTGGGAACGCTGGACTACGGCGATCTGCGCATCGCAACCGGCACAATGGGCTACAAGCACCATTCATTCGACTCTCAGAAAGCACTAGCAGCCGTGACGGGCGACAATTACCTGTTAAAAATCATCCCGCACGTCGATTGCACACCTCGTGTGTGTGAACTCGTACGCTATCGCTGCGAGAACGTGACGATTCATGGCGCCTGGCAGGGCCCGGCCGCATTGCAATTGTTCGATCACGCGCTGGCACCCGTTGCCCGCCTGCCGGTGCTTGAGGTCGTGGCCGCAGTCCATATCCTGACCGACCTGACCCTGGGCCTGGGCGAAGTCGTTCATGATTATCTGGCGTGAGGTGCCGAGTATCCTTGCCCGCCTGACGGAGATCCGCAATGAGTGCCTGGTGGACCTTGCCTTGCCTGCTGCTTTGTGCCGTCATGGCGACGGCCCCGACACCATCCCGGGCGGCACAGGTCGCGGTGGATATCGGGCATACACCGGAACACCCCGGCGCGCGAGCGGCTAGCGGCCAGACTGAATATCATTTCAACCTTGCGCTGGGCGAGGCTGTGGTGGCTGCCTTGCAGTCATTGGGCGATCAGGGCGTGCGCACCGATGCCCAGGGGGCGGAACTCAGCCTGCCGCAACGCACAGCCCGGGTATCCGGGGCGGATCTGTTCCTGTCGATTCATCACGACTCGATTCAGCCGGAATACATTGCAGCCGGCCGGGCACGTGAGTTTTCCGGCTATTCCTTATTTGTCTCGAAACGCAATCCACAATTTGGCCAGAGCCTGCGCTGTGCGCGGGCAATTGCCGAACAATTGCAGTCCTACGCCGGGCAGCAGCCGTCTGAATATCATGCGGAACCGATCCCAGGGGAAAACCGACCGTTTCTGGATAGGCCGCTAGGGATTCATCAATTCGACGACCTGGTCGTCCTGCATACAGCCCGTATGCCCGCCGTACTGATCGAGGCGGGGGTGATCATCAACCCGGACGAGGAAACGCGCCTGGCATCGCCGGACACCGTCCGGCGATTGGCGCACGCCATTGCCCAAGGCGCCCACAGCTGCATGGGCGAATAAAGTCAGGCCAGCCAGCGCTTGCGGCGCCGGTAATGCTTGACGTTGTGATAATCGACCTTACCGGCCCCGCCCAGATAGAAATCCTGAACATCCGGATTGCTTTTGAGCTCGGCGGCGGTACCGCTCATGACCACTTGGCCATTTTCGATCAGGTAGGCATGATCCACGATTTCCAGGGCTGCCGCAGCGTTCTGCTCGACCAGCAGCACGCTGGTTTTGGTTTCCTGGTTGATATGGCGAATGATGGCAAAGATTTCCTGGACCAGACGCGGGGACAGCCCCAGGCTGGGCTCGTCGAGCATCAGCAGTTTGGGTTCCGTCATCAGCGCCCGACCGATCGCCAGCATTTGCTGCTCGCCCCCCGACAGATAGCCTGCCTTGGTGCGGGCAAACTGGGTCAATCGAGGGAAAAAGCTGTAAACCATGTCGCGCAGCTCGTTCAAGCGGGCCTTGGACCCACCCGAACGATAGGCGGCAAGCAGATTGTCGTCTGGCGTGAGGTGGCCGAAAATCCGCCGCCCCTCCATGACGTGGACCAGGCCCATGTCCACACGGCGCGCGGCGCCGTAGGGCACGATGTCCTCGCCCATGAACTCAACAGTGCCACGAGTGACGTCGCCACGCTCTGGAGCCAGCAAGCCACTGACGGCCTTCAATGTGGTGCTCTTGCCCGCTCCGTTCGCGCCCAGCAGGGCGACCATGCCGCCCTGCTCGACCGATAGCGAGACGCCGCGTATTGCCAGGAATACCTTGTCATACACGACTTCGACGTTACTCAGGGTGAGCATTACTGTTTGTTCTCCTGGTAGGCCTTGGCGCCTTTCTCGATTTCACCCCAGACCACGTCCTGGAACGAAGCATGCCAATCGGTCAGCGGTGCCCATTTTTCGCCATCCCACTCGGCAGCACGGCCAAAGCCACCGCCCTGGTGATCCTTTTCGGTAAAGGTGACCGGCGGCATCAGGCCCCGAGCGTCGTAGTCCTTGATCAGTTCAAAGCCTTTGCGCAGCTTTTCACCAGTCAGTGGTTCGCCGAATTCCTTCAGTGCCTGACGGGCGGCCTCGACCGAGACAGCCATGGTGGCCGCACCGATGTTGTAGTAGGTGAGACCCACGCGTTCCTTGGGACCCGCGCCCTTGCCGGTATCGATAACGGTTTTGATGATGTCCTGCAGAACAGGGTTATCGGTGCCGTTGACCGTCGGTGCAAACTTACGCACGCCCTTGGCGATATCGCGGCCTACCGCATCCATGTCGGCTTCGGCCAACCACACAACCGAGTGGATCTGCTCGGGCTTGATGCCATTGCGGATCGCATCACGAACCGATACGGCCTGACCACCACCCGCACCCCAGATGATCACAAAGTCTGGACGGTAGCGGCGGACCTCAGACCAGGTCGAGGACTGCTCGTTGCCTGGGCTGGCGTAGGGGAAGGTCTTGAGCTCAAAACCCAGGCGCTTGCCCAGTTCCTCGAGTACGGGAACCGGTTCGCGACCGAATGGGGAATCAATGTAGACGTGGGCGATTTTCTTGCCCTCCAGGCCGCCCTCGTGCTCGTTCATGTAATCCACCAGCAATGCTGCCTGCGACCAGTAAGTCGCCATCATGGGGAAGACATAGGGAAAGACCGTGCCATCGCTGGCATCGCCCCGGCCGTGCAAGGCCGTAATCATCACGATTTTGTCGTCGATCACGCGGCTGACCATGGCGCGCGCTACGGGCGTGCTCAGGAAATCCACCAGTACGGCGCCGTCGCGCTTGGCGCGGTTGTAGGCCTCAATCCCGCGCTGGGGCTGATTACCGGTATCCGAGACCGCCAGGTCGATCATATGGCCATCCACACCGCCTTTCTCGTTGATCATGGTGATGTAGTCACGTTGCCCCTGACTGTATTCATCGGTCAGAAAGGTATACACAGCCGTAAAATCGAGCGCCGTGGCGAACTTGATGGGGGCTTTGTCGGCAGCCATTGCCGGGGCAGCCCCCATGACCGCGCCCAAGGCGACTGCCGCGGTCAGTTTCTTGACGAAATGTTTCATTTTCTCTCCTCCGATTGAGGCGCCTTCGCGCCTTTCAAAACCATCTACAGCATCATGAACTGCAAACTGCAACATCAAAGATCAGAATGGCGGAATGGCCATACCAGCAGGTATTTCCGCACGTTGTCATAGATTTTGCCCAGACCCAGCGGCTCGAGCAGCAGGAAGCCGATAATCAGCACGCCATAAATCATCAGTGGAATATGCGAGAGCAGATTGGTCGAGACATCGAGCCAGCCCAGATCGCTCAGGTAAACAGCCACATTGGTCAGCACGATAGGCACCAGCAGGACAAAACCCGCCCCCAGGTAC
>JAKDMO010000338.1 GCA_030452305.1 Alcaligenaceae bacterium
TGCCTGGGACTGCAGCACCAGCGAGGCCAACCCCGCCGGCATGCCGATGCTGATCCCCCAGAAAAGCAGGGTGAACTGCCCTAAACAGATCGTCGCACTGTAGGCCATCATCGTGCGCCAGGGCAGCTTGGGTCGGGGCACGAATAAAATGGCGGGAAACGCCACAAAAAGAAACCGCAGCCCGCCCAGCAGCAAGGGCGGCATTTCATCCAGCCCCAGTTTGATCGCAACGAAATTAATGCCCCAGACCGTGATCACGATCAGCGCGGCAAACCAGTCCTTCAGGGGCATGCTTGCTCTCCGTGCGCACGATACATAGGCGCACAAAGCCATGATATTACGCTAAATGGGCGATCGCATCGAAGCCGATGACGACTTTTAATAGAGGTCCAGCTGCACCGGGCGTGGCCCGTCGTCCCCGTCGGCGCGCAGGCTGCTGACCCGCACCCCCAGCAGACGGATACGCCGATCCAGTGTCACACGCTTCAGGCACTGGCCGGCCGCACGGTGGATCGCCTGGGCATCCTGCAGCGGATCCGGCAGAGTCTGATCACGCGTCACGATGCTGAAGTCCGCAAAACGCAGCTTGATCCCGACGGTATAGCCCACCAGGCGTTTGCGGCGCAGGTCTTCGGCCACCCTGGCACACAGGCTGACGAACACTTCCGACAGCTGCGCACGATCATGGCGCACGTGCAGATCATGCTCGAACGTGGTTTCACGACTCAGCGACTTTGGCTCTGAATGCGTGACGACTGGTCGCTCGTCGATGCCGTGGGCCATATCGATCAGCCAGCGCGCATAGCTCGGCCCGAAGTGATCCTGCAGCAGTTCGGGCGCCGCACGCGCCAGCTCGCCAATCGTCTGGACGCCCATGGCGGCCAAACGTTGATTGGCCTTGGGCCCTACGCCGTTGACCTTGCGCACCGGCAGTGGCCAGATCCGCCGCTCCAGATCGCCCGGCCCGATCACCGTCACCCCATCGGGCTTGTCGAGTTCCGAGGCGATTTTCGAGAGCAGCTTGTTGGGCGAGATTCCGATCGAACACACCAGACCGGTCGCCTCGCGCACGGCGGCCTTGATCGCGTGCGCCAGCGGCACCGAAGGCTGGGTCAGATCGCGCAGGTCGATATAAATTTCGTCGATACCCCGATCCTCGATACGCGGCGCGATCCGTGCCACAGCCTCTTTGAATAACCGGGAATAATGCCGATAGGACGGAAAATCGGCCGGCAGCAGGATCGCATCCGGCGCCAGCGCGGCCGCCTTCATCATCCCCATCGCCGAAAACACCCCCAGCGCGCGCGCCTCATAAGTCGAGGTCGTCACCACGCCACGCCCGACGTAGTCCCTCAAGCGCATCAGCGGACCCGTCCCCGGATCCGGGCCGCGCCCACCAATCACCACAGGCAGTCCACGCAATTCCGGGCGGCGCAACAATTCCACAGACGCGTAAAACGCATCCATGTCGAGGTGAGCAATGCGGCGGGTAGCGGGGGCGTCCATATCCACGGGAAAATACCAGGATGCCCATATACTAGCCCACCGCGATAGGGTAACGTGTCGGCTCG
>JAKDMO010000159.1 GCA_030452305.1 Alcaligenaceae bacterium
AGTATTTTATAATACCTGTGCTCGATGTCCTTTCCGTCTTGCGCCGGCTCTTAACACTATCCGGCGCAATCCCAGAGCAACCGTTGACGCCTTGATCTGATTGTCATGCACCCCCTTCGTTGGCCATGCCACGTATAAATTACATAGAACCCGTCGTGATGTTGGCGACGGTCATTCAGTGGCTCGTCCTGGCGACGCTGGCTGGCGTGATCGTGGGTACGGGCACCAGCCTGTTTCTGCATGGGCTGTTTTTCCTGACCGATCGCACGACGTCGATACCGCTATGGTTTCAGATGATTTTGCTGCCTGTGGGCGGGCTGCTGAACGGCCTGATCCTGTATTACGGGTACAAGCAGAACACCACTGGGCTGAAGGATTCGGTGATCGCCGCTGTGCACAAGCAGGCGGGCCGTATGCCGTTCAAAACCCTGGTCATCAAACCGATTGCCGCCATCATTACCCTGGGCTGCGGGGGATCGGCGGGCAAGGAAGGGCCGTGTTCGCATATCGGTGGCACGCTGGCCTCGGGGTTGGGCCACATCCTGGGCCTGAATGCCGAGCTGCAAAAGCGGCTGGTCGCTTGCGGCGTCAGTGCGGGTTTCGCCAGTGTGTTCGGTACACCGATCGCCGGCGCGATCTATGGCGTCGAGGTGCTGGCGATTGGGCGCCTGCGGCATGATTTCCTTTTTCCGGCGATTGTGGCGGGCGTCACGTCTTTCCAGGTCAGCAAGTTTTGGGGCATTCCCTACGAATACTATGCGATCGACTGGCTGACGGGCTTTTCGGAAACCATATTCATCAAGACCGTCATCATCGGTATCGTGTGCGGGCTGGTGGCGCGCCTGTTTGTGGACATGATTGCGTTTGCGCGTGTCACATTTGCCCGCATCCGGGAACGCTTCAAGGTGTGGCCGCCCGCCATGCCGCTGTTGGGCGGGGTGCTGCTGTCCTTGCTGATCATCGTCATCCCGACGGATTACCTGGGGCTGAGCCTGCCCCTGATGGATCGCGCCTTGGGTGGCGAGGCCATGCCTTATATGGGGTTTTTCTGGAAAATTCTGCTGGTGGCCATCACCCTGGGCTCGGGATTCTACGGCGGGATCGTGACCCCGCAATTCATCATTGGCGCGATTACCGGCAATGTGTTGGCGCACATGATGGGCCTCAGCCCGTCGCTGGGTGCGGCGGTCGGCCTGGTGGCGGTGGTGGCTGCGGCCTCGAACACCCCGGTCGCCGCGCTGTTCATGGGTATCGAGCTGTTTGGCAGCGGCACGGGCACGGTGTATGTGGCCGGCGCCGGCATCGCTGCATATCTGATCATCGGCCATCGCAGCGTCTATCCGGATCAGGTGGTTGCGTACTCGAAGTCGTCCTGGGTGAGCTTTACACCCGGTGTGCCGGTTGGCGAGGAAAAGATTCATCTGTCGTACGGGCTGTTGAAGTGGCTGAGCCGGTTTCGTGCCGGCCGGTTCCTTGATCGCCTGAGGCGGCGACGTTGATACGCGTTCGTTATCTAATCCTGCTATAGCCGCAGCGGTTCTGTGGGACTCACTGCTCGTATCTGGATGCTTTTCTCCGACCTCGCACAGGTCTAGCGTGTCAGTGATAGCACTGCACTAGGCTCAATGCACCTATGAATAAGTCTGATCATTCACCGTCAAACAGTCAACATGCAGATTGTTGACATTCTTATAAAATCACTCGTAGAATAAGCAAACAGAGCAAGAAATCAGAAGTTGTTAGCACACGGAGGAGCCCCGGAAATGCTAGCTTTATCATTGACACTGAACGGCATCGTTTTAGGTTCGGTGCTGCTTCTCTTCAGTCTTGGGTTAACGCTCATATATGGTGTCGGCAGGGTTGTGAACTTTGCTCATGGCGCCCTGTTCAGCCTTGGCGCAATGATGGGCGTGTGGCTCGCACAAATGGGCCTGCCATTCTGGTTATGCATGATCGTTGCGCCGATCGCTGTCGGTATCATCGGCGTTGTGATTGATTGGGCAATCTTGGCGCGTATCCGTGACCGCCCTTTGGTCGATAGTTTATTGTTAACGTTCGGCCTTGCTCTTCTGATAACAGGAGTTCTGTACGAGCTCGGTGGGCGAAATGTGCAGATCATGCCAACGCCCGATGCTCTGAGTGGTGTTATCTCGTTTGGGGGAATCACCCTGCCGGCTTATCGCGCTTTTATGGCAGTTCTGGCAATAGTCCTCACTGCTGTGCTCATGCTTTTCCTGAAGAACTCAAAATGGGGCTTGCGTGTCAGAGCGGCGAACGAGGAACCCGAGATGGGGGCATGTCTCGGTATTAATCGCGAGTCACTAATGCATTCTGTTGTTGGCGTGAGCACGGCGCTCGCTGCGATGGCTGGTGCTGCAGGTGCTCCAATCTTTGCTGCGTCTGCCGTAGTTGGCGACAAGATCCTGATTCTTTCGTTCATGACGGTAGTCATTGGCGGGCTTGGCAGCCTCCGTGGCGCCGTTGTGGCGGCGTATGCCGTCGGCCTGATTATTGTCTTTGGAGAAGGTTACCTAGGCGGTCAATTGGCGTTGATGATCCTCTTCGCTATGGTGATGGCCATGCTAATCAACTGGCCTCGTGGATTTTTCGGTGAAGGAAGAGTCGAATGAGTACGCCGTTAAATATGGAATCGAATATGACCGATGTGCGTCCCTTTCAAAATCGTTGGAGGGCAGTCGCAGTCATTTTTGTGGCCTTTGGTGCTGTCTTACCGTTTCTGATTGCCGATGATCGATTTATTCTGCTGCTGTCATCCTATGCTGTGATTGCTGCCATCGTTGCGTTAAGTCTGGATTTGCTGACGGGCAATACCGGACTCCTGTCGTTCGGACATGCTGCGTGGTATGGCTTTGGTGCATACGTTGCCGGGCTCTTATCAAAAACAGTAACCTCTGACATTTTTCTGTTGTTCCTGATGACAGCGGCGATAGCGATCACATTATCTGTTCTTGTTGGGGCAATTCTTGTCCGTCAGATTGGAACCACTTTTGCAATTCTGACATTGGCGTTCAGTCAAATCGTATTTGCGGTTGTCTTTGTTTTCTCGGACCTGACCGGTGGAGAAGACGGACTGCAGGGCATTCCGACACCCACCATACTCGGCATTGATATCCTGCAACCCAACGTCTGGTTCTGGATTCTTTATGGATCCCTGATGGTGGCGCTGGGATTGGCATTCCACATCCGTCGATCACCACTTGGGAAGTCTTGGCTTGCTATCCGGGAAAATTCTGAAAGGGCAGCATTCGTTGGAATAAATGTCAGTGGACTCAGGCTTCAGGCTTACGTGGCATCGGCAACTTTGGCCTCGACGGCCGGCCTCCTGCTGGTCCTGTTCAATAGAGCAGCGTCTCCAGATTTATTGCATTGGTTTGAGTCAGGCAAGATCATCATGTACGTTGTTCTTGGGGGCATGGGAACACTTATCGGACCGGTTCTGGGGGCAATAACGTTCACATTCGCCGAGCACTATATATCAAGCTTCACTGATTCCTGGCTCATATACTTTGGTGGATTATTTATCCTGATCATTATCGTTGCTCCAGGCGGCATATTCGGCGGCGCCTGCAAGGTATGGGACAAGCTGGTCCGACTCTTCGAGAGGGCGAAGTAATGATTCTGAACGTTCAGCATGTCAGCAAGAATTTCGGTGCCCTACAGGCGGTTAACAACGTCGATCTTTCGGTTGATGCTTCGACTATCCATTCAATCATCGGACCGAATGGAGCCGGAAAAACCACGCTGTTCAACTTGATCACGGGTGCCATAAGACCTGTTCGGGGAACCGTGCATTTCAAAGACCAGGATGTGACTGGATGGCGACCGCAGCGGATGGCTGAGTCAGGGATTGCCCGTACCTTTCAGCGAACCAGCGTCTTTCCGAGCCTCGACGTGATTGAAAATGTGGCGTTGGCCATTCGCTCTCGCCAAAAGTTGGCCGCTTCGGTTTGGCTGCCGAACGCGCGCGAGGGTCAGGTTATGGATGAGGCGGCTGACATCCTATTGAAAGTCGGGCTTCAAGGGCGCGAGCGTGTCGTGGCAGCCAACCTGGCCCATGGGTACCAGCGTTCTTTAGACATTGCTATCGGACTTGCACTTGAGCCTGAATTGATTTTGATGGACGAGCCGCTCGCCGGCATGTCCCGTGGCGACAGGGAAACGGTGGCCGGCCTGATCACCATGTTGCGTGACACGCTCGGCCTGACCGTTGTCATTGTTGAACATGATGTCGGCATGGTGATGCGACTCTCGGATCGCATCACTGTCATGCAAAACGGCACAGTCATTGCTTCGGCTGCCCCAGAAGAAATTCGCGGCAATGAGGCGGTTCGCAAAGCGTATCTGCACGGGAGTTTCACTGAATGAACGCTACGACGACGGAAACCGACGACCGGCATTTGATGATGCGTTACGAAAACGTATCGGCCTTTTATGGGCAGAGCCAGATTTTGCACGAACTGTCCTTTGATGTTCCCCAGGCATCGGTCGTATGCTTGCTCGGGCTGAACGGAATGGGTAAAACGACGACGCTCAGGGCGACGATGGGGCTTGTCGATCGGATTGATGGCCGCATCACACTCAATGGCAAGGATCTAAGCGGGCCCACATTCCGGCGATCGCAGATGGGGGTTACGTTGGTACCTGAGGACCGCAAGGTTTTCTCCAATCTGACGATTCGGGAAAATTTGGAAGTGGCGATACGGCCGACAGGCAGGTCCGATGATTTCTCTATAGAGGAAGTCATCGAGATCTTTCCGCGCCTTAGTGAGCGTATGAGCCAGAAGGCGGGAACGTTATCGGGGGGTGAGCAGCAGATGCTTGTGGTTGCCCGAGCCATGCTCGTCAATCCGGCTTATATGATGCTCGACGAGCCGACTGAAGGGCTGGCGCCAAGCTATGTTGAGGCGATCCGCGAGTCGATTGAAGCTGCGCGTGATCGTGGTATCGGCGTCATCCTGGTCGAACAAAGCTTGCAGCTCGCGATGTCGGTTGGTGATTTCTTTCACATCATCGAGAACGGTCATATCGCCCAGTCATTAACTCGCGAAGAAGCGCTTGCCGACCCCAGCCGCATCGAGACCGCATTGACGGTGGAATAGTGATGGCAGAAATACAACTTCATCGAGACGGTAGCGTCCTGATCGTGACCATTGCCAATGAGTCGAAGTACAACGCATTTACTCATGCGATGACAAGCACGCTTGGCAGTGCTTTTCGCGATGCAGAGGACGATGAATCGATCCGGTGTGTGATTGTGACAGGGGCGGGTAGGAAGGCATTCTCGAGCGGTCACGATTTGAGTGAACTGCTTCAGAATCGAGAGCTTGCAGCGAATGAGGCGCTCAATGAGCCATTCTATATGCCGCAGTTGATGACAAAGCCCGTCATCGCAGCGGTCAACGGCGTTGCCCATGCCGGCGGGCTGATTCTTGCCTTGTCGTGTGATATCCGGATATGTGAACCTGCAGCGGACTTCGCTGCGCCAGGAGCCCGTATCGGGCTGTTGCCCATCGGGGGGCAAATCAGCCGGCTTCCGGGCTTGATTCCCCATGGTGTTGCCTACGAGATGCTGGCGACTGCGCGCCGCGTCAGCGCAGACGAGGCGCATCGGCTTGGGTTTGTGAATCATGTTGCGGAACCCGGGCAGCTTATGGGCATGGCTCTTGCCACTGCGAAGCAGATTGCTGCCAACTCGCCTGCTGTTCTCGCCATGATCAAGAAGGGTTTGAAGCTGCGTGCAGCAGAAGGCGAAAGAGCGGCTTCACAGTTCGAATGGGAAGAAGGGGGCCGTCTGCAATGCGGACCGGACGCAGATGAAGGGGTGCGTGCGTTTCTTGAAAAACGCGTCCCAAAATTTTAATGATAAGAGGTTGGCACCAGACATGATGATGCAAAATGAGATTAACTCCAAGAGCCTGGTTGCTCGTTATGGAATCGAGACATCTATTCCCGCCTTGGCCACCACGGGCGATATGGCGCAGCGCTTGGTTCAGGAGGTCGGCGATGCATGTGCTTTGAAAGTCGTTTCAGCAGATATCGTGCACAAGGTGGATGCCGGCGGCGTGCGCTTATCGGTGACCGAGGGTGATGCCGGCACGGCATTTGATGAAATTATCGGCGCATGTCGTGCGTCGTATCCGGATGCCCGAATTGATGGTGTTCTGGTAGAGCGCATGGTTGCGGCGGGCCTGGAGGT
>JAKDMO010000023.1 GCA_030452305.1 Alcaligenaceae bacterium
GCCGGAGGCGGTGTCCGGCCTGCATGCCATTGTGTATGGCGGTGGGCCCATGTACGCCGCCGACTTGATCCAGGCACTCAATGCCTTCGGCCCTGTGTTTGCACAAATTTACGGGCAGAGCGAAAGCCCCATGACCATCACGGCCATGCGCAAGGAACTGATCGCGGATCGCAAGGGCCCCAATTGGGAGGCACGCATCGGATCAGTGGGCACGGCGCAGTCCTGTATGGAAGTCCGCGTGGTGGACAAGGAATTCAAGGACCTGCTTGTCGGCGAGCATGGCGAAGTCATCGTCCGTGGCCCTGCCGTCATGGCGGGGTACTGGAACAACGACGAAGCCACGCGGCGTGCACTGGTCGATGGTTGGCTGTGCACGGGCGATATCGGCTTTCTGGATGCCGATGGCTTCCTGACACTGACCGACCGATCCAAGGACGTGATCATTTCAGGTGGATCCAATATATATCCTCGTGAAGTCGAGGAAGTCATTGCACAGCACCCCGATGTGGCCGAAGTTGCGGTGGTGGGCGCACCCCACCCGGACTGGGGTGAGGAGGTTGTCGCCTTCATCGTGGCCCGCGCAGGCTCCGAGCTTGACGATGCCGTACTGAAGGCCTGGTGCCAGTCGGAAATCGCCTCGTTCAAAAAGCCCCGGCGTTATATCTTCAGCCAGGACCTGCCCAAGAACAGCTACGGCAAGGTCCTGAAAACCGAGTTGCGCGAGCGTGCAAAAGACGGGGGCGATAGCTCCTGAATTGGCTACCAAACAGGGCGCGACTGACGCTTGACTCAAGGAGACCGTGATGTCTGGAAGATTGACTGGAAAAACGGCTGTAGTGATGGGGGCGGGATCGGTTGGCCCTGGCTGGGGGAATGGCAAGGCGATAGCCGTGCTGTATGCCCGCGAAGGCGCCAACGTAGTATGTGTGGACGTCAACCCTGATGCTTCGCGCGAGACCGCTGACGTCATAGAGGCGGAAGGCGGGCATGCGATTGCACTGCAGGCCGATGTCACCAAGCTCGATGACATTGCGGCCGTCCAGACGCGTGCTGTGGAACGCTTTGGCCGTGTCGATATCCTGAACAACAATGTCGGGATCGTCAGCGTCGGAGGTGTGGTCGAAACTGACGAGCAAGAATGGGATCGCGTCTACGCCCTCAACCTCAAGAGCTGCTTTCTGGCCATGAAGCAGTTCATCCCCGCCATGCAGGAACAGGGTGGGGGTTCGATCATCAATACCTCGTCGATAGCCTCGCTGCGGTACACAGGTGTGCCCTATGTCACGTATTCCACGACCAAGGCCGCAATGAACCACATGACGCGCATTACAGCGGTCCAGTATGCCAAGGACCGGGTGCGCGTCAACGCGATTCTGCCTGGTCTGATGAAAACGCCCATGGTGGAAAACGCAGCCAATCTGGCGGTCGAGTACGCGGACGGCGACGTAGAGGGCATGTGGCATGAGCGCGACCGTCAGGTGCCGATGGGTCACATGGGAGACGCCTGGGATGTGGCCTATGCGTCAGTGTTCCTGGCTTCGGACGAATCCAAGTACGTCACCGGCATTGAGCTGGTGGTCGATGGCGGGATTACGCTCAAGTACTGACCCTCACCCCCCAGTCCTTACTACGATGGGCTTCAGGCTCAGGAGCTTGCCGATTTTCTGCGCGGCATCCTCGGCACCTTGTTTGTCCGGGTAACTGCCGATCCGGATGTTGCGGTATTCCTGACCATTCAGGGTGATGGGTTTGTCTTCGATGGTGTAGCCTGCCTTGTCTAGCGTGTCGCGCACTTTTTCTGGATGGGCGAATATGCCGACCTGCACCACATACGGGCCGGTGCCCAGGTCCGCCGTTGGTGCGACGGGCTTCTTGGCCGGGGCTGGTTCGTTGGGTGGCGGGGCCACGAGTGTCTTGGGCTGCCTTCTGTCTGACTCGATTTCCGGCGAGTCGGGGGTGCTCGAGTCGATAAATTCGCTGACGATCTCGGCAGCGGGCTCCATGCAGGTGGTGATGATGCGGCGCGGCAGGGCGAGCGGCCCGGTGTCACCCTGGGCTTCGGGTGCCTGCGCAGCGGCTTCCTGGATGGCACCAAGCTTGCCCTTGATTTCCTCGGCTTCGGTGTTGAGTTTGTCGGCTTCCGCAAAGGATTTCAGGACATCCGCCTGGCCTTGTTGGCGATAGGAAACGTCCAGCCATTGGATGTCTGCCTGTTGCATGGCTGCGGCCTGGTCGGGGAAATCGGCCGGAGTATAGCGATGATGGCCGCTGGCGTAGGCCTTCAGGAAGTCTATGAATCCCGAGGCGCCGCCCCACTGCTGGCGCAACTCGAATCCGGGATAGCGAATAGTCAATTCCGTATCTGCGCACCCTGACATTGACCACGGGAATACCTGGCTATTGGCAAAGTTGAGGTTCTCTAGCGCAATAGGGCCGCCGGCGCATTGCAGCGTCAGCGTAATGCCTTCAGGTCGCAATTGGGCCTCGGGGTTGGTTTGCGGCGGGTTGGTGCTGATGGTGACATTGCCTTTGACATCCTGCAGCTTGGCGATCTGTTCGTCCAGTTGCTTTGCCTGGTCCTTCAGTGCGGCATTCGCCTGCTGGGTGCGCTGTTCCTGCAGCTGTTGTCCTGCGACGGCGGCCTTTTCCCGTTGGGCGAGATTGGCGAACGCATAAAATTGGCCATTGAACGGCACGGTGTCGCTCAGGGCTTCGCGCGCCACATAGTGCGCGCCATCGCGCGAGACAAAGTGCTGCACATCGCCTTCCAGGAACGTGTTGACTTGCCCGCCTTCGCCAAAAAGCAGGGTTGAGGCGAGTTGTTTGTCGCTCACGCCGTTGACGGCACCCAGCACGTTCGCTTCCCACTGCTTTTGCAGGCCGCATGCGGCGCTGCGCGCCGCATAGTCCAGCGTAAAGTTCATCGGGCCGGCCATCAATTGCCAGACAATGGTCGTTCTGGGATCGCTGTTTGTGCCGTACGAAGTATGCAGTTTTTCGAGTGCTGCGTGTGCGTCGATCAGTGGCGCATTTTCAGCTTTTGGGTCGTGGCCAAAGGACCATATCTGTGTGGCGGTCGCCATTGCCGTACCGTCGCCCTGTTGCAGCGGCTGCGCAGTGGCCCGGATGCCTTTGAGGTAATCCTGGATCAGGGCCAGGGCCTGCTGATCCGAGCTCAGGCTGGCGAAGCCTTGTCGCACGGCATTATTTTCGGGCAAGGCCTTGATCGCATCGCCACCGAAAGCCTGTACGACTTTCAGGTTCTGCAGTGTGCTCAGTGTGGAGCTGCCCGCCTTCGCCGGTTCGTCCTTGCCTGCCTCGGGCAAATGCACCAGGCCGGCGAGCTTGTCGAGTTCGATCGCGCGGGTCAGCCACTCGGGCCGAGTGTCTTTGGGAACGGAATTGGCGAGTGCGGCGAGGCGGTTCATGTATTGGCGATAGGGGCCGGTGGCCGTCATCAGGGCCGAGAGCACGGTACGCCGCGAGGTGGCATCGCTGATCAGATCGGGTGCATGCAGAAAAGCGTCCGAAAATGCGTACCAACGCTGCAGGCCGTCATCCATGAATAGCTGCTGGAACTCGGCCTGGCGCTGGGTCCAGGCTTCCGGATCGGCGCTGGCATGGGCGAGTTCACCCAGGAAGGCCTTGATGGCCTCCTTGCCTTCCAGGGTCATCGCGGCAGGCACTTCGGGCAGGTCGGATGTTTGCGGAATCGTCCAGAAATCGGTCAGACGCAGGGGTGAGAGTTGCGGTTGCAGCGCGGTCCAGGTGTAGACCCACTGAATGGGCTGGGAAGACAGGCCCATATTGCCCAGGGCTTTTTGCAGCGCGCGCCGCTCGTCGCTCAGGATGTCGGTATTGTTCTGCCAGCTGAGGTAGTCGCGGTACATATCGCCCAGCAGCAAACCATCGATTGGGCTCAACAGACCTTCGCGGATCGAGGACATCAGGGCGCTGAGTTCGGCACCCGGTGAGGGTAGCTCGGCCAGGTTCCGACCGCTCAGGCGCGCATCCAGCAAATTGATGCGGCGCACCAGGTTCTGGGCCAGAGCGACGGCAGGCGCATTGGGTTTGTCAGGTCGAGGCCCGCTCAGGGCATCCGTCAGCAGCGGATTCAGATTGGCCATCAGCACTTCTTTGTAGAAGGCATTGGCATACGCGTGCTCGAGCTTGGTCTGGGCGGCCGTGACATGGCGCTGGAACGGCATCCAGCGCTTTTCCCAGGCGGGGCGCTTATCCAGGGAATGAATCGCGTGGCGTATGGCATGCAGCGAGTGCAGATCGGTCGATAATCCGCCGGAAAAATCGACTGTGCCGGTGGTGGTCTGGCCTGTGGCCAGCCGTAGTTCGTTGTTGGCGTTGTGTGCGGTACGCGCCAGAAAGATGCCGGCGCCTATGCAGACCAGCAGCCACCCTGCAACGGCAGTATGGCGCAACAATCGGCGCCAGTGCCGCCAGCGCTCCAGAGGCTGCCAGGCATTGCGTTGGGCAGGCAGGACCTCATCGAGCAAACCGGCGCTGAACCAGTCGGCTTCGTGCTCCCCCCCGCGTGTACGACGACTGCTCAGGAACAGACCGCGCAAGAGCGGGGTTTCGGCGTAGGGCGTGGCCTGGAAGGCTGGGCGCAGGACTTTGTCGAGCCGGTCGGCCAGTGCGCCCATGCGCTCGGGTAGGCCGAAGGCCTCGTAGCTTGGGTGTTCGTGTATGCCTTGCAGAATGCGCAGATCGCGCATGCGATCGACGATGTGCCCGAAGGCGCCTTCGATGAATTCGCCGATGCTGGCGAGATTGCCTTTCTCCACATACCCCATCGCCTGCTTGTCCGCACCCTGGGCCAGAGCTTGTGACCAGGCGGTGAAGCCCTCAAGCGATTCGCAGTTGCCAAGCACAATGTATACGGGCACACGGGCGTTGTAGATGCGTGTGAGCTCGTCCAGGCGCCTGCGCAGCGCTTGGCCGGTCTCGGCCAATGCGGCATCGCTGGTACGAGTCAGCCATTCGGTACTGAAGGTGAGGACCAGCCCATTGAGCGGCTCACGTCGGCGCGAGCGCATCATCCAATGCAGCATGCGCGCCCAGTTGGATCCGGAAGGCGCGATGCTGTCCGCATGGGCGGCGGGTGCCGGGTCCAGCATGACCAGGCCGGGCAACAGCCACCAGCGCAATGCCGGGGTTTCGTCGCCGCCGGCGGTGATGGCATCGCGGCCCGCAGCACGGCGCAGCATGGCGGAACGGGTGTCGTCTTCGGGCCCGAGGGCCAGGAACCAGGGCAGCACATAGAGCGGTGAGCCAAAGCGGGACAGCCGTGATTGCCTGAGCGCGGCCAGGCCTGCGCGCCAGTCGGCATCCAATCGAGTCGTGCTCTCGCTGGTGCCTGTGGCAGGGCGCGCCAGGCGTCTGCGCAGGCGCCATGCGTGCCACTGGCGGCGCAGCCATCCCAGAATGAACAGCGCAACGATGACGCCTATGAACAGTGCAATGGGTTTCCAGAGCGGCCATCCCAGGAAGACCCCCAGCAGCCAGCAGGCCAGCGCCAGTATCAACAGGCCCGCGGCCCACCCAAGCGCGCTCACTAGTGTTTTTGCCATAGCTTCAAAGCCCCGAAGTCAGGGGTGCGATCAATTCTGCGATGTCCTGTGAGAGCTGCGTATTCAGGTATACGTACAGCGCCAGCAGGATCAGCAAAGGCACCACGATCAGCAGGAATGCCGAGATCGACGGCCCGGTTCCTCGCAGATTGGATTGTTTGCCCAAGGCATAGGCCTCGGGAAACAGGGCGTGTTCCTGACCGATAGGCGCCATTTCGGAGTCCTGTGCGACGCGTTCAAGCAGTTCGCGGCGGAATTGCGCCAGTTCGCTTGGTGGGCGGTGGGCAAATTGGCCCTGAAACCCGGCCACCAACGCCAGGGCATAGACTTCGCGTACGGCATTTGCCTCGGGGGGCAAAGCCTCCAGCCGGTCGAAAAAGCCCACACCCGCGCGCGTCGTGGCAAAGTAGTGGCGTTGCAGCGGCGACAGGCGCCATGCTGCGGCGCCTGGCCAGTTGAAAGACATTGCCAGCTCATCGATCCAGGCAACCGTCGCGTACAGGGCGTCCTGCACGTATTCCGGGGGGCAGCCGTCGCGCTCGGCACGGGCGCAGGCGGCATCCAGACCGGTCTGCAACTGCGAGGCGGCGCTCTGTGCGTCGATGCCTTCTTGTCGGAATACGGCGTGGGCGGATTCCATTTCTGGTATCCAGTAGCTGGCAAGGCGCATGACTCTATCCTTTGATCACAATCAGTTCCATCCGGAGCTCGGCCGGCGGGTTGGGCAGGAAAAGGGCCAGGCGGCCATCCCCCGCCACCGATTCCCATAGCGCCGACTGGCTCTCTATCCTGAAATAGGCGGCACCGCTGCGTCGCGGCATGCCCAGGGGAAGCGCCTGCAGGGGCATCAGCTCGATGCCGGGCAGCGCCCGGCTGACAGTCGTTTCGATGTCGTCGGGCGGCGCGAGCTTGCCTTCGAGCATCAGCAATTCGCTGATCTGCGCGGGCTCGAGTGCGCTGCGCGCCATCAGGTAATAGCGATGCCTGGGGCCGAAAAAGGCGGCGGGCAGCTCAGCTTGGTACAAGGTTTCGACGGCGCTATCGCGTTCGAAGCGCACAAACATTTCAGGGCCCAGCGTGATTTCGTTCAACAGCCGCATCAGCAGCGTGCGAACCTCACCGAATACAGCGCCCAAGTCTGCGTGATCGTAGGGCCGCAATAGCGTCTGGTTGTCACGCGTTTCTCCGAGCAGGTCGCAGTACTCGGTAAATGTGCTGAGCTCGCCCACCAATTGGCGCAACACCCCATACACGTTCCAGGGGTGTGTCTGTGGCGCTTCGATCAGGTGGTTGAGTTGCGGGCCGTAGCGGTTGAGCACCGACAGGGCCAGAACCGAGCCGAACTGCGAGTCACTGTCTGGGTTGCGATTGGCCAGCGGCTGCTTGAATACCTCGAGCTGGCGCGCCCGGCCGATTACTTCGTCGCGCAACTCGTTGAGCAGATGCTGCAACTGGGGTGCCGCCGACAGTGTCATGCACGGTGGCGTGGAGTGTGGCAGCAGGCGCACGACCTCGCCGTCCTGCTCAAGGCGCGCGAGCGGCATCAGCTCGTAGTCGCCCAGGTGTTCGATTTCGTCCTCCCAGAACAGTCTGAGCACGTAGCTCATGGTCGCCACATTGCCCGGTGGTCCGTTCGTGTACAGATCCGGTATTTGCTGCGGATCGGCCAGGGCAGCGAAGCGTGAGCGGCTTTGCACGGCATCGTCAAAGTTGTCGTAACGCTGGACATTGACCTCGTCATCAATCATCCGGCGCAGCCCCAGATAGGCCTTGCGCGGCCCCTGCGCGAGATCGGTGAGCTCGAACCGGCGCGATTCCACCCGCGCGTTACCCGGGAATTCGGTGAACGCACCATCGCGCCAGCGTATTGCTACGTGGCTGATTGCCAGGGAATGGGCCTGCAGGGCCGTGTCGTCTATGCTGAGTGCCAGGTATCCCCAGGGCCACGGTGTCGTCAGTGACAGGTGTTCTTCCAGCGCCCGTTCCTGCCTGGCGTCCTGGTGCTGGAAATGCTGAGGTTCCAGGAACAGTCCCTGGTGCCAGAAGATCGCGGGTTTCAGGTGCTTGCTCATGGTTGTCCGGATTCAGAGTTGGAAGAGGGGGATTCAACCAGCCCCCCTTGTGGTTTGACGGGTGCGACGGGCTCGGCCTTACTGCCGGCTGCGCGCTGGATGCTGTCGGGCCCCAGTCGCAGATCGATGTGCAGGGGTTCGGGGCCGGCCTCGCGCTTTTTGATGATCATTCCCGAAGAATTGACCTCGACACCTACGCGGTATAGCCGTGTGCTACGTGCGGGATCCAGATGGTTATAGCCGGCCACGAGCCCCACATACTGGGTCTTTTCAACCCGGGCGAGCTGCAGTTTGCGTTGCTCACCCGGGGCGACAAAGACGCGATCGAGCGACAGCATGCCCTGCGGCGGGCTGTGCGCAAGCAGCAGGGTTTTGAGCTTGTCCGCGTTGGCGGTCTGCTCGGTGAATGCGTTCGGGGTTTCCATCTGCACGATCACCAGGGTCAGCATGTGCGGCTGGCCGGCAAACTGGTTCAGCGTCGGATCCGCCTGCAGGTCAATCTGCAGGCCGTCATCTGCGTAGGTCCACTTCATGTCCTTGAGCGCGTCTTCTTCTGACGAGCCACCCAGCATGCTGTTCATGGATCCGCACGCGCTCAGGGCCGTACAGCAGATCAGTGAGGCCAGCAGACGGGTCATCGTGCCGGCGCGCCAGATGTTGCGGGTTTGGGGCATATCCGGTTTCCTCAACTCATCACCATCACGGTGGTCTGACTGGGCGCCACCACCGCTCCCATGGTGTTTTGCTTGTTATGGGTCGTCAAGTCGGATAGCCGCACGGCGGGTTTGCCGCCGATCATGACCTTCATGCTGCCCTTCACGAACTTGATCTCGCCTTTGATCATGTGACTGGCTGCGCCTCCACCGGCCGTGCCGGCCTCATCGCCAGAGCTCACCAGGATCGAGCTGTTCTTGTTCAAGGCGGGCATCGCGACAATCAGGACGTTTTCCACGATCGTCGCCGGATTGGCCATCTGACTTGACCCGATGTTGGGATAGGGAATGGGAACGGGTGAAGGCGAGGGCGGCGCAGGGGTCAGGCAGACATCCGGTATGCTCGCCATTATTTGTGCGCCTTTTGTCGTCAGTGCGAACATGGGGATCCTCCTAGCCGATCTGTATGGAATTGCCGTCGATGACGGCTCGATTGCGGCCCACCAGCGTTGCCGTGCCCGCGCGTACCGTCCAGTCCTGCGTCGCACTTTGTCGGAATGAGGCGGCAGTGACCTCTTCGTGTCCGGCGATGCGCCGCGTGCTGCGCCCCAGATGGGTTTCGCTGTACGAGGCAATGGCAATGTGTTCCTGGGCGATATCCACGCGCTGGTTCCAGCGGCTGTGCAGGGCGTCGCCTTGCAGGCTCAGGGCCTGGCAGCGCACGCGGGCGGCGTCCAGATCCACCTGCGCCGCATCGGCCTTGATGTGCAGGTCGGAACCGGCGTCCAGACTTAGCTCGCTACGTGCGCAGACCTCTACGTTCTGGGCTCGCAATTGCAGCGTGCCGGGCACCGACATGACAGCGGTCTGGTCGGGGCGTCCGCGTTCGAGCACGCTCAGTATGTATCCGTTTGCGCCGGTGACGCTGACCAGAACGACATCACCCACAGCGGGCTGCAGCAGGCAGCCGGCTGCAGCCGTCAACCAGATCGCGCCTTCGTTGGTCAGTGCGCAATAGCGCCGCCCTTCATGCATGACCAGCCGTGCGTGGTACTGGCGGGCCTGGCCGCTGCTGTGCGCGGGCACGGGGGGCGCGTCGGTTTGGATCGTGGATTCGGGGGCAAGATTCATGTTTTACTCGCAAAAAAATCAGACGACGGGTTGCCAGAGTTCTGCTTCGCGCAGTTCCCGGTCATCACGTCGGACGTTATCGAGGATGGTGTCGCGCCACAAGGCGCTGGGCAGCTGGGCGGCGTGCAGCAGGGCACCCTTGAGGTCGGCTTGCGAGAAGTCCGCGTTGGCCGCCTCAAAATGGGACAGATCGGCATATGGCATCACGCTGCCCGTAAAGTCGATGGCCAGTGACGTGGCGGCGTAGAATCGCGCGTTTTGCAGCGATGCGCCTCGCAGGCTGGCATGATCCAGCCGCGCCATGTCAAAGATCGCCGCATCCAGGTTGGCGCCGTCGAAGCAGGCCTTATCCAGTATGGCCCGATACAGCGACAGGCCGGACGCCTGGGCGTTGCTCAAATCGATGGCTGGGGCCAGCGCGCGATTGAATGCGCACTGGGATAGGGTGGCGCCTGCCAGGGAGCAACGCTCTAGCGCGCTGTCGGGCAGCAGGACCTTGTCCCAGCAGGCGCCATCCAGATCCAGATCCTGCAACGTGCATTGCGACAGCCAGGCCTCGGCGATGATTGCGGCCTTCATGGCGCAGGCGCGAAAGGCGCTGTCCAGTGCCGCGAGACGGGTCATGTCGGCGTCGTGGAAGTCGCAATCCCGCCATTCGGACTTCTGCATCCAGGTGTGATCCAGCCGTGTGCCGCGCAGCGAGGCGCCCCGTGCCGTGCACTCGGAAAAATAGGCGTTGCTCAGCACGGCGCCGTCCAGACACGCATTATCCAGCCGGCATCCGGTCCATGAGCTGCCGGCCAGTTTGGCATCGTTCAGGCGTGCACCACTCAGGTCCATGTGTTCGAAGCGCAGCCCCGACAGATCCGCCCCGCGCAGATCTGCCCGGACCAGCAGATTGGGCTCGATCCCGCCGCCACGGCGCAGGATGGCCACCAGCTCCTCGCTGCGGCTTGCCGGATCAGCCATGGTCGTACTCCTGCAGCAAGCGGCAGCGTGTCAGCAAGGCCTGGTCCAATTTCAGGCCCTGTGTTGTGGCCGTACGGGTTTGGGCGGCATGCAGGTTGGCACCGCTCAGGTCCGTGTCCAACAACTGGGCTTCGCGGAATATGGCGTTCATCAGATTGGCGCCGCGCCAGTTTGCCCCGCTGATGCGGCTGTCGGTGAAGTCCGCGTCGTGCGCGACCATGCGCCAGGCGTCGGTACCGCTCAGGTCGCATGCCTTGAGCAGTGCGCGATCAAGCCGGGCCTCGCGCAGATTGGCTTGGGTGAATGATGTGTGCTGGAGGCTGGCATCCTGCAGGTCTGCGCCACGCAGATTGGCGCCGTCCATCCGGGTGTCCATCAATGTGCGCAGCCCGGGCATGCCGGCGGCATCAAACTGCGCACGCGAGGCTTGGCAGGCCAACAGTGTTGAGCCCGTTAGTTGGGCGTTGTTGAAGATCGCGCCATCCAGGGCGCATTGCTCAAAACTTGTTTGTTTGAACTGGCTGCCCGATGCGTCGATGCTGGTCATTGGGCAGTTGGTGAACGTGGCGCGCTCGCCCGATGCGCCCTTTAATGTGGCCGTGTCGAAACCGGATTCGGTGACCTGGGCATCGTCCCAGATGCTGGTATCCAGTTGGGATCGACTGAAGGCGCAGGTGGCAATCCGTGCGCCCGAGAAATTTGTAGCCGCCATGTGCGCGTCGTGCAGCGTGCAGCCCTCTATCTGCGCCTGAGTCAGGTGCGCCTGCTCAAGTTTTGCCTGGCTCAGGTTGCAGTCCACGAGCAAGGCCTCGGTCAGGTCGGCGTTTGACAGGATTGCGCCGCGCAGATCGCAGCGACGCAGGATGGAACCGCGCAGGTCTGCGGCGTGCAGGTCCAGGCCTGACAGGTCCAGGTCTTCCAGCTGTATCCAGGCTGTCGATTCGCCGGATTGCATCCGTTCCAGCAGTGCCTCGCGGCTCAGGGGTTCGCGCGGCCCGTCGGGCAAGTCGCCCATGCCGGATTGCCGGCCGCCATACGTGTCACCCGATGGGGCCGAGGCGACCGCCTCTTTTCTGGCCTGTTCAAACTGGGCCTCCAGCTTCCCTTCCAGCCCGTCCATTTCCTTCTGGAAATCCGTGAAGGCCTGAATGTGCGCCTGACGTTCGGATTCGGGCATTGGGAGCAGGCCGGCCGATGCGGCGACCATGGCTACTACGTCGGGTTCGGTGCTTGAATGAGCCTGTGCATGGGCCTGTAGCGCGTCCACGTCAAAGCCTTGTTTCTCCAGTTCTGTGCGGACCTTGGCCTCGGCCAGCTTGATCTCACCCTCGATGTGCGACTTGAGTGCGGCGGCATACGCATCGGGCTGATCGGGCAGGATCAGATCGGCAGGGGGGTCAAAGTCAAAAGGCGTTTCCTTGGCTGCCCGCTCGCGCAGAGCACCCACATCAAAGCCCACCGAGCGTAGATGATCGCTTGCTTCTGCTTCGGCATCCTGTAGTTCCTGGGTGACCTCCTTGGTCAGCGAGGCTTCGAATTCCTTGGCTTCCTGCTCAGCCGAGTCCTGCGCAGCCTGGATCCGGGCCAAGGCCTCGGGGTCCACCGGTACCGGCACAGCAGGCATTGGTATCGCATCCTGATCGACGGCTTCGCGCCAGATCTGCGACCAGTGCTCCAGGGAATGTGGGGGTTCGGTTTGGCTTTCCGTGAATGCGGCCAGGCCCAGGATGTCCTCGGCATCCTCACGCTTGACCCCGAACTGGCTGCGGTACATCACGATGGTCCGCTGGTCGTTGGGCATCAGCCAAACGGTATCGAGGTCCAGCTCCAGCTCCAGGTGGCGATCGGGCTGGGCGACCGTACGCATCAGCAGCCGCGGGCGCAGGCCCGGCAGCCTGCCGCGCAGCATGCTGTGTTGCGGGTGCATGTTTTCGGCGAACCAAGGTTCGTCGCCGCGCCAGTAGGCGGCCTGGCATTGTTGTGGGTCGAATCGGTCGAACCAGCGCGGGTCGGTGTCATCCGGTAGCCAGGGCAGGCGATTGCGCTGCCAGGCTTCATCCACGGCACCCAGCCACTGCGTGCGCAGCGTGCTGCCGATGGAATGTGGGCCCAGGGTTGCCGTGGCCGGGGTGTCGCCGGGCTTGAGCATGGGCTGATCCGGCAATTCGATATTGGGCAGCGGTACGCCTTCAAATTCATCGGTATTCGCGCAGTGGCCGCGGCCATAGGGGTTGTCGCGCCATTCGGCGCCGCCATAGGCGCGGGCCAAGCCGATGGGCATGCGCTGGAATGGCTGGCAGGGCGTCGCGCGCCATCCCGTCGGATTGCGAGTCCAGACCCGGTCCCCTTGGGCCAGCAGCTTGCGTTCCAGATCGCCCACGCCTGCGCGCACTGTCAGGCCTTCGACAGTACCGCCTGCCGGCGCACACGCCTCGCCCGCGACCCCGAAGCCGCCCCGTGTCTTTTTTTCGGACAGGTCAAAAGCCTCGTCCGGAAACAGCGGCATCAGCCAGCTCCACGCGTCCTGTTCCGTGATCCGTGCACCGTCTGCGCCGCAGACGTAGGCCACCGTGACCGTCAAGGCAGGTCGGCCCGCCCGGCTGGAATAGCCAAGCAGCAGAAGGGTGTCGTCGGATTTGTGAATGTGCATAGTCGGATCTCAGGGCTACCCTATTCGAATCAAGGGACCATTTATGGTCGCGTTGGCAGTGGAGCGAAGATCCAGGGTCGTAGCCGATTTCAGTTCCACCCCAACGCCCAGTTTCAATTGATTTCCCTTCCCACCTACCACGGTGGTGGATACGCTGCCGGTAATCGCGGCTTCGTTACCGCTGACGTCGGTCTCGCCAAATGGGCTATAGAGGGAGACAGAGCCCGTGCTCATCGCCAGCCCGCTGGTCCCTGCCGATAATGTCAGGTCCGGGCTCGTCACATCGTATGACCTGATGGCCGTGATGCTGTGGGTCAGTGATTTTTGCGAGTACTCGCCGGAGAGCCCCGTCTTCTTGAGGAATTTTGTCACCACGTTGGTGGCAATGCGTTCGTCGCCATTCGAGAGGTATTTTTTTCGCCTGAGATTAAATTCTTGGGTCCCTGCGAAGTGTGTATTGACGGAGCCGCCGAACATGGAGTCGAACTTGATGCCCGCAAATACGCTGGTGGCCGCTCCGACCGTGGCCTCCACGGTGAACGACTCTGCTGATTCGAACTTCGCGCCCGTGAAGTTCGAGATGACCACGCCGCCGCTTTGGCTGGCATTGACACCGGGCGCCAGATTGGCGCTGGAACCTAGAAAATTGGACTGGGTGTCGCCGTCCTGATTGCCTTCCGAGTCCACGGACGCGCCCGCGCACATCCTGTAGTGCCCTGGCACTTCGATCAACATGTACTCGCCGGCAACAATCGTGCCATTGGTGTTCGACTTCAGGGCGAAACCGTCGGGGGCGGGGCTGGCGGCGGCCGTCGCCGCACCCAGATTCAGAACGGCATTTGTGGTGGGTGATGTGATCGTGACACTGGACCCGTCATCCACGTAGGACTCGGGCTGGTTTGCATCGTCGCCTTCGGCATCCTGAGTGCCGGCCGTAACGCTGCCGCCGCCATCCAGTATGACCATGCCGCTGCCGCCGGGTGTGCGGATCACGTGTTCCCTGGAATTTTTCTGGCTGACGACGCTGGGGGCTTCGGCGTTGGGCAAGGTGCCGACGATCACAGGCAGATCGGGGTCGCCATTCAGGAAGGCGACCAGCACCTCGGTGCCTTCACGTAAGGGAAAGTGCATCCCCGATTTGGCCAAAGCAGTATTGCCAGAGCCCGCAGCGTAGGGCGTGCTCAGGCGCAGCCAGGCGGAATTGCGGTAGCCGCCATGGTCGTTTCGGGCAAACGGCAGGCGAACCTTGTAGCGGCCCTGGTCATCAGGCTGCGCGTAGCGTTTCGGCCCGGCCTGCGCATCCATATCGACGAAACCGGTCATCAGCCTGGAGACACGAGGAATCGGTGTGATGCGTTGCGGGCGAAACTGCACCGGGTCGGCCTGATTGGTCTGATCGCGCCAGCGAGGCAGCGCTGTGAAGCGCGCCAGATAGGGGGGCTCATCGCTGCTGGGTGAGGTCTCCAGGGTTTGCACGCCTTCGTGCTCGACCTTGAACACATAGTATTGGTATTGGGCGGCGTCAGCCTGGCGCTGAAACTCGGACACAGCCAGAAACCGGCCGGTCATCACACCGGGTGTGCGCGCTTCGCCGCGTACGATCAGCCCTTGGCAGGCGGCCTCCTGGGCGCGCCACTTGGCCAGGGTTTCGCCTGACACGCCGTTTGAATCACTATCGCTGGAGCCATCGACCACAGAGAAGTGATCGGCGACGCTTTGGACTTCACCCTCGGAGGCCGCGATGGATGGTACAGGGGCGTCCGAATGCATGCTCAGGCGGGTATTGTCCTGGTCGTGCAGGGCGCGCAGTGAGACAGTGGCGGGGCGCATGGTCACGCTGCGATCCATTCGTGTCACCACAATTTGCCGTATGTCCGGATCGAGCGCACCTTTTGGATAGTAGATGGCGCTGTCCGCCTGGCCGGGTTGCCGGCCGGCGTCATTGCCAAACACGATAGCCTCGCGGTCATCGCCTTGTTCGAACCAGAAGTACACCCCGTAGAATTCCAGTTTGCGCATCAGGAAGTCCAGGCAGCTTTCGTCGAATTGGCAGACAAAAGGCCGGCGCATGGATGCCAGGTCCTGGTCGGTGACCGCGATTCGGTAATCATAGGGGGCATCGTCGCTATGATATTTTTCCGTCAGTCGCCCTTCGTTCAGCAGGGTGGTGATCAGATCATCGAGCTGCTGGTCCAGGTAGATTTCCGACCACTGGCGCAGGCCCAGCCGGGCGAGTCTGGGTTCGAGCACCAGTTGGTAGTAGTCGTAGCTGTCATCGTGACCGTATTGCGACCCTTGGGTGACGATGCCGTGCCAGCGGGCAGTTGCGCCGTCAGGCAGGCGCAGTCGCAGCGTTGCGCTTTGGTCCAGCAGGGTTTCCAGGGCCAGATCTGCGCCATGCACGGCGACGGTGATCTCGAACCGATAAAGCTGCGAGACTGCCTCGGTACCGCGCCATTGCGTCACCAGGATGTCCTGGTCGGGAACCAGCGCCTGCAGGGCATCGCACACGAATGTGTAGTCGTAGGTGCTGTCGCTCATGATGCAGCCTCTTCAGCAGCCGTCCCCGGCGCGGCAGCCCGGTCATCGGATGCGTTGAATTCCGGTTCAATGCGCCAGTTTCCGTCCTGGCCCGCATCGACGCGCAGTTTCGTCAGGCTGCGGCCCTGTGCCATGGCCGAGAGCACCGCGTCCGACAGTGCCGGGGTCAGGCTCTTGCCCAGAATGAAGTCGATGTTGCGCGCACCGCTGTCCACCTCGGTGCAGCGTGCGGCGATGGTCTCGGACACCTCAGGGCCAAAGTCCAGGCTGATGCGGTTCGCCGAGCTTAGGCGTTGCGCCAGGCGCCCCAGTTTCAGATCCACGATGCCCGTCAGGTAGGCGGGTGGCAGGGTGTAGTAAGGCACGACGGTCATGCGCGCCAGCAGCGCCGGTTTGAAGTATTTGGCCAGCAAGGGGTGGATCGCTTCGGATAGGGTGTCGGGATCGGGCCGGGTTTCGCGCGTCAACGCAGTGATCTCGTCAGTCGCCAGGTTGCTGGTCAGAAAGACCACTGTGTTGCTGAAATCGATCACACGACCTTCGCCGTCAGACAATGTGCCCTTGTCGAATACCTGGTAGAACAGATTCAGCACGTCGGGGTGCGCCTTTTCCACCTCGTCGAGCAGTACCACCGAGTAGGGGCGCTTGCGCACGGCCTCTGTCAGGATCCCGCCTTCGCCGTAGCCCACATAGCCCGGGGGCGATCCCACCAGGCGGCTGACCGTATGTTTTTCCTGGAATTCGCTCATGTTCACGGAGACCAGCGACTGTTCGCCCCCGAACAACTGGTCGGCCACGGCCAGCGCGGTTTCTGTTTTGCCGACCCCCGACGGGCCGACCAACAGGAAGATGCCCATGGGCTGGCGCGGATCGCGCAGGCCGGATTGTGCGGCCTTGACCGCCGCTGTGATCTTGTCGATGGCATGATCCTGGCCGCGAATCCGGGCCTTCATGTTTTCGGCCAGCGACAGGATGTCACCCACCGCGTCGCGCTGCATTTTGCCCAGGGGCACCCCGGTCCAGTCGGACACCACGCGAGCGACGGCGTCGGGGTCGGTTTCGATGAAGAACAGCGGCTCATCGCCTTGCAGTTCGATCAGTTTGTCGTGTGCAGTCTGCAGTGCCGCCAGTAGTTTCGGGTCCTCAGGGGCCGCGTCGATCTGCGCACGCAGTGCAATCACCTCGTCGGCGGCATCCTTTTGGGCCTGCCAGCGCGCATGCAGCGCATCGTGCCGGGCCTGCAATTCGGTGGTTTCATCCGTGATGGCCGCCAGACGCTCGCTGTGTGCGCCGGGCTGATAGCCCAGCTCGCGTTGCAGGGCGCCCCGTTCGCGTTCGAGCCCGGCAAGTTGGTGCTCGAATTCCTCGAGTTCAGCGGGCTTGATGCCCATGCCGATACGCACCCGTGCAGCAGCCGTATCGAGCAAATCGACGGCTTTGTCGGGCAGCAGGCGGCCGGTAATGTAGCGGCTGGAAAGCTCCGCCGCAGCCACAATTGCATCGTCGCGCACGATTACACCGTGGGCGGCTTCGTAGCGATCCTTCAGGCCGCGCAGGATCTGTATAGCCGTTGCCGTATCGGGTTCATCGAGCTTGACCAACTGGAATCGCCTGGCCAGGGCCGCGTCCTTCTCGAAGTACTTCTTGTATTCAGACCATGTGGTGGCTGCGATTGTGCGCAGTTCGCCGCGCGCCAGGGCGGGCTTGAGCAGGTTTGCGGCGTCGGCGCCCCCGGTTTGCCCACCTGCGCCGATCAGCATGTGCGCTTCGTCGATGAACAGGATGATGGGCTGGGACGAGGCCTTGATCTCGTCGATGACCCCGCGTAGGCGTTTCTCGAATTCCCCCTTGACGCTGGCCCCCGCTTCAAGCAGGCCGAGGTCTAGCCCCAGTACCCGAGTACCGTGCAGGAACTCGGGTACATCATTGTGGGCGATGCGCAGCGCCAGGCCTTCGACCACGGCCGTCTTGCCCACGCCGGGCTCGCCCACGCAGATGGGGTTGTTTTTGCGGCGGCGCGCAAGGATATCGATCATCTGGCGGATTTCGTTGTCGCGCCCGAATACCGGATCGATCTTTCCGGCGGCCGCCTTGGCGGTGAAATCCTCGCAGAACTGGCCGATGGCCTCTTCGCCACGCTGTGGTGTGCTGCCGCCCGCACCGGCGCTCGCATCACCTGCATTGCTCAGGTCGATTTCGGGTGATCCTGCGGTGATCTCGTCGAAGTGGCTTGCGAGGGCTTCCTTTGAAATACCGCGCAGGGTATCGACCCACTGGGTGCCCGCGCCGTAATAGCCCAGCCGGGCCGCCAGCGCCAGCAGCAGGGCGCCGCTGCGTATGCGGCGCTCGCCCAGGGTGATCGATGCCGCCAGCCAGGATTCCTGTACCCATTCTGTCAGCACTCCTGCGAACACGGGGCGCCCCGGATTGCCGTTTTTCAGTTGGGCGAGGCTGTCATCCAATTGTGCGGCCAAACGCAAGGGATCAATGTCGAAATGCTTCAGGATGCGCGCCGCATCACTGTCAGGATCATCGAGCAGGCGGCGCAACATGTGTTCGACGCCGATCTCGTAGTGGTTCCGGGCCAGGGTCAGGCCGGCTGCGCCTTCGAGTGCCCCCGAGCAATAGGCGTTCAGGTGGGCAAACAGCGGTTTCAGTTCTACCAGCATCATGATGAGACCCTCAGGTTTGGTCGGCGGTTATCAAGGTCAATAGGCAGGAATACTTCATCGCAGAGGCGGCCGGGCGAGTCTGCGGCGCCGGGTTCCGGTTCGGGCAGCCAGGTGTTCAGGCCCAGGCGGTTCCAGCCCGCGCCCAATGCGGTCGGTTCGCGTTGGGTTGGGGAAACATGCAGCCCCAGTACGCAGGCAGTGGGGCCTTCCACATAGTGCGAGATGGCCTGCGTAAGCCTGGCGTGCGTGGGCCCGCCGGGCAGTGTGTCGTCCAGGATTGCCGCTGAAATGGGCCCGACATGAATGCAGGCCTGCCCCGCGCGCTCGGCGATCCGGCTGCCCAATAGTGCGTCGCCGCCCAGTGTGCAGGCCTGTGCGCCCAGCAGCGTGCGTGCGGGATGCGGAATGGGCACGACACGGGGAACGCACGGTTCGACCGACACGGGCAGGCCGTCGAGCAGGCCCGATACCAGTGCCTCCAGGCCCAGGGCCGAGCGCGGGTGTTGATTGAAATTGCCTGCGTGCGGCAATAGTGCCTGCAGATCCTCTGGTGCCGGGGCCCCGTCGTTGCGATGCAGGCCGAGCAGGGCCATCAACTGATTCAGGCGCGTGCCGTCCTTTTTTTCTGTGACGGCCAGCCAGATCCGATTCTTTTCCCAGGCCTTGAACAGCAGCGGATAGAGTGCGGCATGAAAAATATCCAGAAAGTCGCGTGAATTTGATGCGCCCGCCAGTCGCTCGTCGATCAGGTCCTCGGTGTAGAAGGTGGGCAACGGCGAGGTGACCCCGTACAGACCAAAGAAATTGGCCGTGATGTGCAGCGTATCGCCATCGCGCGCGATGTGCTCGATATCGTTTTCCGGAAATGACAGATCCAGCCTCGGGCGTACGCGCACCGATTGGGCAAAGGCCTGCTCGCCCATGTGCAGGCGCAGCAGGCGCAGGGCCTGAAAGAACGCATAGCGATGCCCCTCGTCCAGCAGGGGCTCGATCTGTGTCACAGAAGGCGATAGCGGCCGATCTTCGCGGGCCATTTCAGAGTCTCTCCGTTGATAGTGTCTACCAGCGTCAGGGCGCTGAAGGTGTTCAGGGCGGTTGTGCCGGCCAGCAATTCATCCAGGACCGTTCCAAACAGGAACAGGCTGCCGACCCCGGGGAAGTGATCGCCGCGGCACGCGATCGTGATTTCGCTGCCTTGCACCGGCATGCCCCGCACGATGCGGCGTGCGGGTTCGACCTGTATGCTTTCCATGGATTCGATCATGCGCCGCGAGGCTTCATGGCGCTGTGCTCCGGATTGGCGTGGCGGCAGGTACAGCGACATCAGGTCGTGCAGCTGCTTGCCGCTGGCCAGCGACATATGGTTGGCGTTCAGGTGCGAGAGCACGCGCCACAGCAGGGCGCTGTCAAACGTCGGTGGGCTGTAGGGTGTCACGCTGTGGATATTGCGAAAAGCAATGCGTGGCGGCGATTTGTCTGTGGGTTCCTTGATATCGCCCAGGCGCAGGGCTTCGGGCAAGTTGCCGTGGGTGCAGCTCAGCCGGGCCGACAGGGTCAGCGTTTGCGGATTGTCCTGTGGTGCGTAGGGCAGGCTGAGGTAGTGGTCGTAGCCGCGATCCAGTGCCGAGGGGTGCAGGCGCAGGTTATAGCTTGCGCTGTCATTGCCCTGGAACGCCGAGAATCGATGGTATTCCTGTTCCTGCCCATCGGGTGTGCGCGCGAGCACGTGGTCCACCGAGTAAATCTGTTCGGTCTGGTGGTTGCCGCGCGATACCGGTTGTACCCGGTAATCGGGTTGCCGATGATCCACGCGTATGGGATGCGCATCGACATTGATCAGATTGGCGGCAGGGGTGGCGTTCATCACGAAGCTGGATGAGTCCATCTCGGGCGCCCAGTCCGGCACGCTGTCGAACAGGAACTGCACTGAGAATTCGCGTGCGGCACTGCGGCCCGGCCATTTTGAAAATCCCGTCATATCGATGAACAGGAGCTTTTCCGGCAAAGCGAAGTATTCGTGCAGGATGCGCCAGGCGGGGTGGGCATTGTCGGGCCAAGGCAGCAGGTTCAGGTCCGGCCGCAGCCCGGCAGCCTGGATGCACGAGGGCGGCAGGGTGGTGATCGGGCCCTTGTCGGCGCTGATGCGCACTTCGCGCAGGCCGCGCATCAGTAGCCGGTACAGTCGGGTCGCGTTTGCATGCGTGCCGCCCAGATAGAAGCGCAGACTGTCGCCCTTCCAGCGACCCGGCGTGGCCCCCGTGTAGCGCATACGCATGCGCAGTGTGCGGGCCTGGGTGCCGCCGCCTTCCCATTGGGTGGAGACCAGCTCGACCGGTTCGATCGTGACGGGAAACGATGCCCGGAACAAGACTCGTTGCCCGTCAATGGGGCTGGAAGCGAACTCGCTGCCCGCAGGGATGGTGATGGCTTCTTCGAGCAGCATCTGCGGTACGTACTGCATGATGGTCATGCACGGCAGAGGGCGCAGAAAGTGTGGAAACAGCAGTTGGGCCAGGTTCTGGATGAATTCAGGGAAATCGTCGTCCAGCCGCTGGCGGACCAGCCCCGTCATGAACGCCACGCCTTCAAGCAGGCGTTCGACATCGGGATCGCTGGCCCGGTCCGAGCCAAGCAGAGGGGCGAGCGCAGGGTTGTTCTGGGCGAATTCCGAGCCCAGCTTGCGCAGATTGCCCAGTTCCTGCTCGTAGTACCGGTTCAGCATGGATTCATTGCCTCCTGAGCGAGACCTTGCCGTTCGAGGCGACTTGAGAGGTCAGCCGCACCGGTATGTCGTGGTTGTCGACGCTGACAATGCCCGAGATCGAAAACGCCAGGGACAGGACCTCGTCCTGATTGGCGGAAAAGCTGATCCGTGGTTGGCGCAGTCTGGGTTCGTAGCGTTCAATCATGCGGCTGAG
>JAKDMO010000160.1 GCA_030452305.1 Alcaligenaceae bacterium
TGATCAAGGCTCCGGCCAAGGCACCCACCGCCCATCCCGAAGCCCGCAGCAAAGCTCCTGCGGCCAACCCACCGGCTGCCGCAAAGGAAAGCAAAGCGCCCAGTACGCAGGGTAAGGCACGCACGGCCAAGTCGCCCAAGGCGACCAAGCGCCTGCCGGTCAGCCAACGCAAGCTCTTTGTGCTGGACACCAACGTCTTGCTGCATGATTCGAATTCCCTGTTCCGATTCGCTGAGCACGACGTCTTTCTGCCCATGATCGTGCTCGAAGAACTGGATCACCAGAAAAAAGGCATGTCCGAGGTCGCCCGCAATGCGCGCCAGGTCAGCCGATCCCTTGACGGCCTGATCGACACCAAGCAGGATCTGAAAAAAGGCGTCCCGCTCGACGGTCTGGGCAACATTGAGGCGCTGGGCACCCTGCACTTCCAGACCAGTGCACAGGACACGCGCCTGCCCCTGGAACTGCCCATGGGCAAGGCTGACAACGTCATTCTGGGCAGCGTCCACAGTCTGCAAACCGATATGCCCAAGCGCAAGGTGATATTGGTATCCAAAGACATCAATATGCGCCTGAAGGCCCGAGCCCTGGGTCTGCACGCCGAAGACTATCTGAACGACCACGTGCTGGACGATTCGGACCTGCTGTATGACGGTGTCATGCCGCTACCCGAGAATTTCTGGATCAAGCACGGCAAGGATATCGAATCCTGGCAGCAAAACGATACAACCTACTACCGCGTTCGCGGCCCGCTTTGCTCGGAATTCATCGTCAACGAGTTCATCTACTACGAAGGCGATATGCCTCTGTATGCCCAAGTTCGCGAAGTCACAGGGAAAAGCGCCGTGCTGGCGACCCTGCGCGATTACAGTCATGCAAAGAACAGCATCTGGGGGATTACGGCCCGAAATCGTGAGCAGAATTTCGCGCTGAACCTGCTGATGAACCCAGAATGCGACTTTGTGTCGCTGCTTGGCCAGGCGGGCACCGGCAAGACCTTGCTGGCACTGGCCAGCGGCCTGGCACAGACGCTCGAGACCAAGCGCTATACCGAGATCATCATCACACGCGCCACCGTGCCGGTGGGCGACGACATCGGCTTTTTGCCAGGCACAGAAGAGGAAAAAATGCTGCCGTGGATGGGCGCGCTCGAAGACAATCTGGAGGTCCTGCACCAAGGGTCGGGCGGCCTGCTGACGGCGCCCGGCAGCGGTCAGGATTGGTCCAAGACACCCGCCATGGACCTGATCCGTGCCCGCATCAAGGTCAAATCCCTGAACTTCATGCGCGGGCGCACTTTTCTGAACAAATTCCTGATCATCGACGAGGCCCAGAATCTGACACCCAAGCAGATGAAAACTCTGACGACCCGCGCGGGGCCGGGGACGAAAATTGTCTGCTTGGGCAATATCGCCCAGATCGATACGCCCTATCTGACTGAAGGCAGTTCTGGCCTGACCTATGCGGTCGATCGCTTCAAGGGTTGGCCGCATGCCGGGCACATCACGCTGCAGCGCGGCGAGCGCTCCCGCTTGGCCGACTATGCCAGCGAGGCCCTCTGACATCATGCCCGCCGGCCCGAACATCATCGGCTTCACGATGGGCGATGCGGCCGGCATCGGCCCCGAACTGCTCGTCAAGCTGTTTGCAGAGGGCTTGGCCGGCCCCGCAGTGGTTTACGGCGACGCGGGCATTTTGCGCAGAACCTGCCACGAGTTGGGGCTGGATCACAGCTTGCGCATCGAATCCATCCAGCACCCCGGCAATTGCCCACACACACAGGGGCTGATGCCCGTGCTGAATCGCTGGCAGGCCCTGCCCCCGGATCTGCCCATCGGGCAACTCGACGCCCGCGCGGGGCGCGGCGCCTACGAATATCTGTGCCAGGCAATCGACGACGCCACAGCCGGTCATCTGTGCGCCGTGGTGACGGCTCCCCTGAACAAGCTGGCCATGCAGGCGGCGGGGCTGAACTACCCCGGCCATACGGAAATCCTGGCCGAGCGTACGGGAACCAAAGACTACGCCATGATGCTGGCCAACCCCGAGCTGCGGGTGATCCTGGTCACCATTCACATCGCCCTGTCTGAAGTGCCTGCAAAGCTTTCCATTGAGGCTGAACTGCGCACCATCCGTCTGGCCCAGCAGGCGTGCCTGATGGCCGGCATTAGCCGGCCCAGGATCGCCGTCGCAGGCCTGAACCCACACGCCGGCGAAGGCGGGAGATTCGGCGACGAAGAGGCACGCATCATTGCCCCGGCCATTGCCCAGGCGCGCACCCTGGGCATGGATGCCAGTGGACCCTGGCCGGGCGACACGATCTTCATGCGTGCCCGACGCGGGGAATTCGACATTGTTGTCGCCCAGTATCACGATCAAGGCCTGATTCCCGTGAAGTACCTGGGCGTCGAACAGGGTGTGAACGTGACCGTAGGCCTGCCGTTCATACGAACCAGCGTGGATCACGGCACGGCCTTCGATATCGCCGGCCAGGGCATCGCCGATCCGGCCTCGCTGCGTGCAGCCTACGAGATGGCACGACGCATGAGCCGACCGGCACCCGTAGCATCCTGACAACACTCAACGACCTCGTTTGTTCGCGTACCGGGGTGTGTCATAAAATTGCCATCTATGAGCAAGATGGAAAATGAGTCAGCCGTCCGGCATCCGGAAGGCCGGGTGCTGATGGGCCCCAGGGCAGACAAGGCATTGGTACAACTGGGTTCGCCAAAGATCCGACGAAGGGTGCGCATCGCGCGTATCGCCGATGCCGTACAAAGCCGCACCCAGCAGTATCTGGGCCTGCCTGTGGGTCACCTGCTGCTGAAATGCTGGCTGCGCGACCTGCCCGGTGCGGGCGCGATCGAACGCTTCGGCCTGCCACGCCACAGCCTCGAAGACCATCTGGGCGCGCAGGCGCTGACGCTGCTCGTCGACCCGCGCGCGTTGATCCGCGTCGTGGCTTTCCGACCCAGAAAGGTCGAAAAGCGCCCGTCCTCTCTGGCTTTCATCTGGGATGGGCAATGGGATTTGCGTCGCGATGACGTACGTCTGGACACCTACAAGCTCATCAGTGAAATTGATGAGAACCGTGATCATCTGGAACGCACCGCGTTCTTTCGGGAAATGATGGGGCACATCGAGCAGGGCAGGCCATGGTCGTCGCACAGACAAGGGATCCTGCTGGATACCCCCGAAAAGATCAAAACCTACCTCAGGATCTACATCGGCTACCTGGACAATATGGCGGTCAAGGGCTATGTGGCAGACATGACGCACGATGATCTGGGCGTAGCCATTTCCAGCGAGGGCCGCATTCTGAAGATCAATCGCGGGCTGCACCGCCTGGGAATGGCCCAACGGGTGGGTTTGCCACAGGTGCCTGTGCGAGTGCGCGCGGTGCACCGTGCATGGTGGGACCGGGTGACCGATGGCGCCTCGGGCCAGCTTGCACTGGAGCGCATGTGCCAGGCCCTGAAGGACTGTGTACCGGACCAGGCGCCCGGCCCCATGGATAGCTCGCCCAGCCTGCCCGTATCCGAGGGCTTCTGGCCCCCACGTCGTACGGCGTAGCGCCGTACCACGCGATCCGCCAGCTTGTGCCCTACGACATCCCCGAAAAATTCAGGAATCGCGTACTGGCCCCCTGAAAGGTCAGGCGCACGGTTCCAATCGGCCCGTTTCGCTGTTTGCCTACGATGATTTCGGCCGTGCCCTTATCGGGTGAATCCGGGTTGTAGACCTCGTCCCGATAAATGAATACGATCAGATCGGCATCCTGCTCGATCGCCCCCGATTCGCGCAGGTCGCTCATGATCGGCCGTTTGTTGGGACGCTGCTCGAGGCTGCGATTAAGCTGCGAGAGCGCCACAACAGGGCAGTTCAGTTCCTTGGCCAGGCTCTTTAGAGAGCGACTGATTTCCGAGATTTCGGTGGCGCGGTTCTCGCCCCCGCTGCTGGCGGACATCAGCTGCAGATAATCGATGATCACCATGCCCAACTGGCCGCACTGACGCGCCAGACGGCGTGCGCGGGCGCGCACTTCCATAGCGGTCAGGGCGGGGGTTTCATCGATGTAGATCTGGGCTTCCTGAACCCGCTGCACGGCATGCGTCAGGCGCGGCCAATCGTCCTGTGCGAGCTTACCGGTACGGATTCTATGCTGGTCGAGCATGCCGACCGAGCCCACCATCCGCATCGCCAACTGGACCGCACCCATTTCCATCGAAAACACTGCTACCGGCAGACCCTGTTCGATCGCGACATGTTCACCCACATTCATGGCGAAGGAGGTCTTGCCCATGGATGGGCGCCCCGCCACAATCACCAGATCGCCGGGCTGTAGGCCCGAAGTCATGCGATCCAGATCCGTGAAGCCTGTAGGGACGCCGGTAACATCCGAATCCCCCTCGCGGTGGTAGAGCTCGTCGATACGCTCGATCACCTGCGAGAGCAACGGCTGGATCTCCTGAAAACCAGCATGGCCTCGGGCGCCTTCCTGGGCGATCTGGAATACGCGGGACTCGGCTTCGTCGAGGATCTGGCGGGCTTCCTTGCCCTGGGGGTTGAAGGCGGTCGATGAGATCTCGTCGGCCACTGACACCAGTTTGCGCAGCATGGACCGTTCACGCACGATTTCCGCGTAGCGCCGGATATTCGCAGCAGACGGTGTATTGTGCGCCAGGGCGTTCAAATACGGCAGGCCACCCGCCTCGTCGGCCTTGCCGGAGGTATTCAGCGATTCGTGGACGGTAATCACATCGGCTGGACGCGACAAGCCGACCAGGCGCGTGATGTGCTGCCAGATCAGGCGGTGATCGAAACGATAGAAATCGTCGTCGACCAGCACATCGGCAATGCGATCAAAAGCGGAATTATCCAGCAGCAGCCCGCCCAGCACTGATTGCTCGGCCTCGATGGAATGAGGCGGCACGCGCAGATAATCAAGCTGCGTATCCGTATCCATATTCACGCCTATCCCTCACAATACACACAGCACAAATGAACAAAGCCGGCGGTGCGCCGGCTTTGCTGCACTACGAAGCGCTGCGACCATTCCCCAAAAAGGAAATGTAGCACAGCGCCGACCGGCAGATCAGGCCATTTCGCCCTGGACCACGACAGTGATGTCCGAGACGACGTCGGGGTGCAGCGCAACCTGCAGCGGGAACTCGCCCACGGCCTTGAGTGCGCCATCCAGCATGCGGACCTGGCTTTTCTGGATGCCCTCGAAGCCGGCGCCCGACAGGGCCGCCGCAATATCCATAGAGGTAACCGAACCGAACAGGCGACCGTCTACACCGGCTTTTTGCGAGATGGTCAGCGTATAGCCCGAGAGCTTGTCGCCCACTGCCTGGGCTGCGGCCAGCTTTTCAGCCTGATGCTTTTCGAGCTCTGCGCGACGGGCTTCGAATTCCTTGAGTGCGGATTCGGTGGCACGTCGGGCGAATTTCTGGGGGATCAGATAATTGCGGGCATAGCCGTTGCGCACGCGCACGACTTCGCCCAGATTGCCGAGATTGGCGATTTTTTCGAGCAGAATGACTTGCATGACGATAGGCCTCGATTAATTGTGGTTATCGGTGTAGGGCAAGAGGGCCAGGAACCGGGCGCGCTTGATCGCCGTATCCAGCTGGCGCTGATAGTGCGCCTTGGTGCCCGTCAGACGTGCAGGGATGATCTTGCCGTTTTCCTGGATGAAGTCACGCAGGGTGTCCAAATCCTTGTAATCGATTTCCTCGACCTTGGCGGCTGTAAAGCGGCAGAACTTGCGACGCTTGAACAGCGGATTTTGTTGATTGAACTTGCGTTTGTCCTTGGATTTCTTGAAGTAAGCCATAATGTGCCTCGTTCGTGAACCGGGCCATGCCCGGTTTATATATATTCATGCGGCCCGCACCGTGCGCGCCATCGTTTGTTACCGCGCCTCAAACCCCGGTCGGAAGCCCTTGCCGTGCGGCGTGCTGAACATGCAGTACCAGCCTGGTGGATCCTTTGCGAGTCGGGGCCAGAAACCCTTCCACGCCAAGACGGCAGCCCAACGGGGTATCGACCAGCATCAGAGCCATTTCACCAAGCGCCACAGCGGAAATCTGCATTTCGACCTTGCGCATCTGCCCGGCTTCCCGGACTTCGGATTCGTGGTCCAGCATCATCTCGATGACGGGAACCCCTGCCGGTG
>JAKDMO010000161.1 GCA_030452305.1 Alcaligenaceae bacterium
TGATGGCTTTGGTTGACCACTGTATCGAGCTCATGACTATATTATAAGGTTAAATATAAGGTTAAATATAAGATTACGCAAGCTGGCCGGGACTGCGGGGCCAGATCGCGCACGACCTCGGGCGATGAGAACGGCAGTTTGTAGAAAGCGTCGTCTTCATGGGTCATGCCTGGGACTGTACGCGACGCGCCCCGGGAAAGGATCTGCCCGGAGGCCCTTTTGTCACTCAGTGAAGATACGGTATCGGGCGAAATCCCTTGAATAGATAAAGCAGGCCTACGACACGACCTCACCCAGAGCCTCGCGCCGCAGCAGTTCGCGCTTGCGCGCCACGCCCCAGCGGTAGCCCGATACATCACCATCGCGCCGCACCACACGATGACAGGGGATCGCGACCGCGATCGAATTCGCGCCGCATGCCTGGGCCACGGCACGTGCGGCCTTCGGTGCGCCGATACGCTCGGCAAGCTCGCTATAACTCATCGTCACACCGGGCGGTATCCGGCGCAATGCCTGCCAGACGCGTTGCTGAAATGCGGTCCCACGTATGTCCAGGGGTAGATTCAGACCATTGGAAGGCGCCTCGACAAATCCGACAACCTGGGCCACCAGCATTTCAAAACCGGCATCCCCCCCGATAAGCTGCGCCTTCGGGAACTGATCCTGCAAATCTCGCAACAAGGCATCCGGGCTATCGCCCAGCAAAATCGCGCAGATGCCGCGCCGACTCTGGGCAACCAGGATCGCCCCCAGGGAGCACTGGCCGAGCGCAAAACGAATCACCGCCCCTGCGCCCCCCGCACGATACTCGCGCGCCTGCATGCCCAGTAGGCCGTCCGAGGCCTCATAGAATCGACTGCTGGAATTGAAGCCCGCGCCATAAATTGCATCGGTGACCGACGCATTCGGCGCATTCAGCTCGTCGCGCAGTTTGCGGGCGCGATAGGCCGAGGCGTAGGCCTTTGGCGTTAGCCCGGTCTCGGCCTTGAACACCCTATGGAAGTGGCCGGGGCTGACGCCCACCCGGGCGGCCAGATCGTTCAGGCTGGGCGGTGCGACAGAGGCCTCGATCAGCCGACAGGCCTGCGTCACCAGCGAAGCTCGCTCGGAAGCGCTGCGAACACGCGTGGAAGTGGTCATGGCGTATGTCCTGGAAATCCTGAATACGGCACCAGCATAGGCCGGAGCGCGACCGCATACACTCCGAATCTTGCTATTGATGCTGTGCGCGGTGGGGCCGGCCCGTAATTCCTCAGGTACGAAGGACATCGTCCAGGCTGTGGGCATCAAGCAGGCGATCCAGCCAAGCGTCGACCTGTTCCGCCGAAGCCGATGAAATGATTTGCACAGCGTCCGATGGCAGTGGGCCAAAGCGTTTGGCCAGCAACCGCTGCAGCGCCTGATCGCTGTCGGGGCGCTCAACCTGGATGATGGCGGCCATCAGGTTTTGCATCTGCGTCAGATCAACCGGGTTGACCTCATTTTCGTCGATCAACAGATATTTTAACCGAGGCAGATAGTCCGCCCAAGACCAGATCACGCACGACCTCGGGCGATGAGAACAGCAGTTTGTACGAGGCATCGTCTTCATGGGTCATGCCCAGACTGTACGTGTTGCCGCTCTGAAAAAGAGCTGCCCAAAGGCCCTTTTGTCCCTCAGTACAGGTACGGCATCAGTGCCCCGCCGTCGTTCCCTGAACGATATCCTGGCACTGGCGGCGCCGCCATACGGCTTCCTCGACCTGTTTTTGTCCGTCAAAGACCACTTTGTACTGGCAGATAATGTGGTTCTCGGAACGGGGCAGGACAAAGGCGAACTGGTAGTCCCATTCCGATCCGCCTGATTCATCGGTTTTTTCCAGCGGTGGGCCGATCAGTGCCTGCACCTTGGCGGCCGGCAGCCCCTCGGTGATTTGCCTGAATACCGCCGGGTCCTTCACATAGCCGTCGCGCTTGAAGGGTACGTCGTAGTCGGGGACATCCATTTCTACATTCGAATAATCCAGTCTGTCCGGGTTGCTGACCAGATCCACCGGATTGCTGCGCGCATGTGCGGCGCCGGCAGCCAGGCCCCCAATCAGCAGGGCCGAGGCGGCCAGGCGGGCGGATCTCGTCGCAATAAAACGGGGTGTCTGCATGATGTTCATAAGTTTGTCCTCTTGCTTTCCTCGATCAGTGTGGGGCCTGCGGGCTCAGCGCTCGCGCAATGCTTCACGCGCCTTGTTAAACGGTTTGGTCAGGTAGTCCCAGACGGTTTTGCTGCCCGAACGGATGTCGGCGGTGGTCACCATGCCCGGTACGATCGGGAATTCCTTGCCTGCCTTATTGACCAGCACATCCGAATCGGTGCGGATATAGACAGGGTAGTAAACGATCTCGGGCCTGACCTCGTCGCGCACGGTATCGGGCGAAATCGTCACCACATGGCCTTTAAGCCCGCCATAAATGGCATAGTCGTAGGCGGTGACCTTGATCAGGGCTTCCTGGTCGGGATGGATAAAGGCGATATCCCTGGGCGCGATCTGTGCCTCGACCAGCAGCTGGGAATCCAGCGGCACGCTGGTCATGACCGAACCGTTGGGCGGCACCACGCCGCCAATGGTGGTTACATCGACACGCTTGACGACGCCTCGCACGGGCGAGCGCAGCGTGGTGCGCGCCAGAGTGTCTTCGCGCCCTCGCACCACGGATGACAGGGACTCGACCTGCGCATCGACCTTGGCGAGCTCTTCTCGGCTGCTGACCATATAGCTGGAACGTGTATCGACGATCTTCAGTTCCAGTTCGGCTTGCTGGCGTTCCATGCGGATCAGATCGACACTGCTGGCCGCACCGCTTTTCACCAGTGATCGCGTGATGGCCAGCTCCTTGCGCACCAGATCCATCGATTCGTTCAGACCGGCCAGCGTCTTGTTCAAGCTGTCGCGGCGCGAATGGAACAAGGCGGATTCCCGCTTGCGCAGTTCGGGGTAATCATCCAGTTCAGGCGGAAAATTCAGCTCATCCAGATCCAGGACTTCGGCATTCAGCCGCACCTGGCCGGCCAGGGCGGCACGGTAGCGCGCGGCTGTTTCCCCTACGCTGGATTCGCCCTGCGTGGGCTCCAGGCGAGCCAGGACCTGATCGCGCTGGACGATGTCGCCCACGTGGACCCGCAGCTCGGCCAGAATGCCGCCTTCCAGGGATTCGATCTGCTGCTCGCGTGCGCTGGGGATCACTTTTCCCGGCCCCATAGAGACTTCGTCGATCTCGAAATTCCAGGCCCATATGAAAAACAGGGCGATGAACAGGGCCAGCAACCAGACGACGCGGCCCGAGCCGCTGGCGCGAAAATCATCGGCCTCGTCCAAGCTGGATAGCTCGGTACTGGGTGCGGGCATCAGGGAAGGCACCGCAGACAGGTCCTGCGCAGGGTTCTGCCGACTCATGCACCCCCCCTTTGCCGTGGCGAGGCGTCCTGTTCCGACAGACCCGACCCGGCACCCGGGCCACGCTTGCGCTGCAGGGCTTCCAGGACCTGGTCACGCGGGCCATCGAGCACAACAGCGCCTTTGTCCAGCACAAGCACACGATCCACAATGTCCAGCAGGGCCGGTCGGTGGGTCGCCACCACCAGGGTCCGGCCTGCCGTCAGCTCGCGCAACTGCGCGATGACGCTGCGCTCGGCAATTTCATCGAGCATCGCGGTGGGTTCGTCCAGCAGCAATACCGTGGGCGAGCGCAAAAGCAGGCGCGCCAGCAGCAGGCCCTGGCGCTGGCCGCCCGACAGGCCCAGGCCGCCTTCCATGACCGGATAATCCAGGCCCGTAGGCAGGCGCTGCACAAATTCCCAGGCCCCGGCCTGCTTCAATGCAGTGACCAGCTCGGTATCGGTGGCGTGCGGGGCGCCCAACTGGATATTTTCGCGCAAGCTGCCGTAGAACAGACGCGCGTTCTGGGTCAGCAGCGACACATCGCGGCGCACATCGGCCGGATCGATATGCGCCAGCGGCACATCATCGAGCACGACCGAGCCCATCTGGGGCTCCAGCAAGCCCGACAGGGCCTGCAGCAGCGTGGATTTGCCCGAGCCATTGCGCCCCAGCACGGCAATCCGTTCGCCCGGCGCGATGGTCAGCGTCGCCACCCGCAGCGCAGGCACGGTGCCGTCGTAGCTGAACAGGGCCTGGCGCAGTTCGTAGCGCCCCATCAGGGCCGGACGATGCACCCGTGTGCTGTCATCGGCATGATCGGTGGGCAGTTGCATCAGCTGATCCAGGGCCTCTGTGGCGACCCTGGCCTGCTGCCACCGATTCAGCACCTGGGCCACCCCGGCCAGCGGAGCCAGCATGCGCGACGACAGGATCGAGGCGGCCACCAGCACGCCGGTGCTCAGTTCGCCGGCCATAACCATGGGGGCACCAAAGAACACCACAAAGGCAAACGCGCCGCCCTGTACGGTCTGCGTCCAGTTGCCCAGCCTGTGCATCAGGGTGCGCAGGCGCAGATTGGCATCGGCATCCACCGCGTTGTAATGATTCCAGCGGTTCTGAAAACCAGGCTCGGACTGCGTCAGCTTGATATCCTCAATGCCCTGGACGGCCTCGACCAGCAGCGAACTGCGCAGCGACGATTCGCGCATGGTTTCCTGCGCCAGGGCCCGCAAGCGGCGCTGGGCCAGCAGGCTGGGAATCAGCAACAGGACAAACGCAGCCAGAGGCACCCAGACCAGGCTGCCGGCGATATACCAGAAAATCAGGCAAAACAGCAGGAAAAACGGCAAATCAGCAATGGCCGCCACAGTCGTGGAGGTCAGCATGTCACGCACGGGCTCGAGCTCTTTCAGCTGTGCGACAAAGGTGCCGGTCGCCCGGGGCCGGGCGCTGTTGCGCACCCGCAGCGCGTGGCCGAATACCCGGTCGGAAATCCGCAGATCGGATCGTTTGCCCACCACATCGATGATGCGTTGGCGCGCATCGCGCATCACCCAACTGAGCACAATGGCCAGGAGCACGCCCGAGAACAGTACATACAGCGTCGGCCATGATTGCGCTGGAATCACGCGGTCGTAGACCTGCATGGAAAAGATGATACCGGCCAAGGCCATCAGATTGGCCACAAACGAGGCCAGCATCACATGGGCATAGGGCCTGAGGTCGGCAAATACGGTACTGCGCAACCAGTGGCGCTCGACCGGTTTGAAATAGTCATCCACGCGGGAATCGGGCGCCGAACTCAGGGGCCGCATGACGGCCATGGCGACCACGGCACTGTGTAATTGCGCAGCGTCCACCGTGCTGTCCAGCCCCTGATCCCCGCTGAACGCCAGGCGCAGGCCCTCGTCGGTGATCGCGGTCACCACCGCGACCTGCCCGTCGCGCAACTGGACGGCGATCGGCAGACGCCAGGACGTCAGGCCATCCAGGCGGGGCCGCACCCACTGCAGGCGCAATCCGGCCTGGCGCGCAGCCTCACGGACATTGTCCTGCAAACGGCCGGATTCCCCCCAGCTCAGGGCCACACGCATGCGTTCACGCGACACGTTCAGGCGATAATGCGCGGCCACCGCCACCACGGCATCCAGCCAGCCGGCCAAAGGCTGGGGCAGGCGGTCTGCGGCATCCGAATCGATGCCGGGCATGTCCGAAGGCTTCATTTCGCCTCCTCAGGCACATCAGACAGGCTCACGGACTGCTTGACCAGCGAATCGAGCCCGAACTCCGCGCGCAACTGCCCGGTGTAGAACAGGCAATCCACTGCCTGCCGGTACAACTCGTGCTCGGTTTCGATCTGGTCGCTGAGCGCGCCATAGTATTCCTGCTCGGCATTCAGCAGATCCAGCAGCGATCGCGTGCCCAACTGCAGATACTGCTGGCGATACAGGCGGCGGGTCACGCGCATATTGTCCACGCGTGCCGCCTGCGCATCGATGCGCCCGGAATATTTCTGCCATTGCAGGATTGCATTCTGCAGGCCCAGATCGGCGTTCAGGCGCGCCTGGTCCAGCGCGGCCCGGGCAGATGTGACCGCGTAGCCGGCTGCCCGTTCGCCCGAACGCAATTGCCCGCCCTCGTACAGCGGCACGGAAAAATTCAGCATCACCGAGGCATCGACCCCGCCGGAATCCTCGGGCCGGCTGCCATC
>JAKDMO010000024.1 GCA_030452305.1 Alcaligenaceae bacterium
TTTCCCGTTTTCTGATCCATCAAACCTTGTGTCGCGCCGGCGCACTGGAGAACGGACTGCTTCTACCGGTCTCTGTCGCAATGAAGCGCGAGGAACGTCTGTACCTAGAGACGCTGCAGCAATTTTCCCGTCCTGCACGTGCATTTTGGGATGTCCGCCGGATAGATCAGGGCCAGTACTCGTTTGACTTTACTGGTGCTGCCGAGATCTATCGTTTCTGGGATGCTACGCCCGGCGTGCGGTTCACCTTGGAAATGGCGAAGCGAGCACTCGAAGTCGAGCTTCATGACGAGATGATCTTTCTTGAAAATTATGACCAAATCACGCGGACGGTCAATGAGGCCTATGACGTGCGCGGCAGCGACCTGGCCAACCTCGTGATGATGTGTCTGACGAATAATGGGACGGTTTCGAAGAAGCGTCGTAAGCAATACCAATATTCGGTTCAGGCAGAGGTATTTGATTACATTGAGCAGGTCACACAGGCTCTGCTTAGTCGTCTCTGAACAAATTTTCGAATAACTGAAATTCCCTGTAGTCCATTATCAAGAACCCACCTTCGTGTCGAGGTCCCAACCATAGCAAGAAGGCGAATATCGACCCGCTAGAATGCCAGTCTGGTCTGGCAAGGAGACGGGGTGGAGAATCGCGGGTTCGAACCGGACGCCAGCTCATCCGGCACAGAGGATTTGACCACCGCCTCGTGGCTCGACCGGCCGATTGATTCTCGCGTCGATCATTTCCAGGGCGTGCCGGACGCCGCCGTCACTATCGTCGAATATGGCAGCTACGCCTGCCCCCACGGTCGGTCATCTGGCGGGGCGCCGCTCTGCTTCACTACCGGTTGCGGCCGCATTTGGCGGCATGGCCCTTCCCGCGCTGTTGTACCTTCTGATTGCGCCTTCCGAACCATGGGCCGGCGAGTGCCGGTGGCGCTGCGAATATTCTTGACAGCTGCGGCTATTGTGGATGATGTCGTCGTGATTCTCATCGTGGCGTTCTTCTATTCGCATGGACGGAAAGCGTCGATGCCGCCGAACTTTTTGTATCGGCTATCACCATCATGGAGCTGGAGCTTGGCGTACTGGCGATTGAGCGAAAGGACGCCAAGCAGGGGGCTGCACTGCGCTCATGGCTAGAGCAGCACGTATTGCCCGAGTTTGCCGATCGCACCTTGTCTGTCGATACCGCAGTGGCTCAGCGCTGCGCCCAGTTGCATGTGCCTGACAAGCGCGGCAAACGCGATGCACTTAGGCTGATTGAACTCGCCTTGGGAAACTCTTCCGAATGGGTGCTTATTGGTGGGCCACCGTGCCAAGCCTATTCAATGGCTGGGCGATCTAGGATGAGGTCGGGGGATCCCAAGAAATTCGAGCAGGATAAAAGGCACCTTCTGTATGAGCAGTATCTGCGTATCTTGCGCAAATTTGGCCCATCGATATTCGTTATGGAGAATGTCAAAGGGATCTTGACGTCGCGTCTTGGTGGCTCGCTCATATTCGACCGGATCCTTTCGGACTTAAGCAATCCTGGAAATGGGCTGCAATATCAGATCCGATCGTTTGTGACCGATGGCCAGGATTTGGACCCCATAGATTTCCTTATTCAGTCCGAAGATTATGGTCTTCCGCAAGCGAGACATCGCGTCATCCTCTTCGGTATTCGTTCTGATATTGCTGAAACCTTACCCATCCGGCAGGACAATCATCGTTTTTTGCTAACAGGGCCGGGCCGAAAAGTGACTGTTGCGGAAGCGTTGGCAGGAATGCCAGCTTTACGCAGCAAGCTCTCTAGGGAGAAGGATACACATGAGTCGTGGCTGTCGGCTTTGAAGGAAGCGAAGCAGGGTTTGAAAATGTGGCGCCATCATGACCGCCAGGATATTGAAGACATGATGATCCAGGCTTGCATTGATGCCAAGAGCCATCCATCCTCCGGTGGATTATTGGTTGAAGGCAGGTCGGATTCCTCCAAAATGCCCGAAGCCTTATGTGATTGGCTAGAGGATCCGCGGTTGCCAGGGGTGCTCCAGCATGAAACGCGCAGTCATATGCGCTCTGATCTCGGGCGTTATCTATTTGCGGCATGCTATGCCAAGCTTATAGGACGTTCACCTAAGTTGAACGACTTTCCTCCTAGGCTTTTGCCTATGCACAGCAATATCTTTGAGGCAACCATTCCCTTTCTGGATCGGTTCAGAGTGCAGCGTGGCAATGAGCCTTCTACCACTATTGTGTCGCACATTGCGAAGGATGGTCACTACTATATCCATCATGATCCCTCGCAGTGCCGGAGCCTGACGGTGCGGGAGGCTGCGCGTCTGCAGACATTTCCCGATAACTATTTTTTCGAGGGCAACAGAACGGAGCAATACTGGCAAGTTGGCAATGCCGTTCCGCCTCTTCTGGCGCGGCAAATCGCCGAGATTGTTCTTGATATGTTTAATTTGGTACGCAGTCAGACATATGAAAAGAAAGCTTACGGCTGATTAGATGCACCGTATTCTTGGTGTCGCTATTGTGCGCGCGGAGCTATCGTGACTGGCTTTTGCAATCGAAGCAGCGATGAGTTGGTGACTTGAAATAGCTATGGCTCGTAACGCGCTTAACCCCAAGAGTGAGCAGTTACAGCGCACTGGTGCTCCACGATTGCCTTCATAACTGGACTCAGAGAGCGCCGGAATACGCCGATAGCATCATGAAAATGTACCTTACTGTTGCTCTTGGCGCTTCTGACTCGATCGCTTTCACGGCCTGCGTATGAACATCCTGGATAGTTCCGGAAGCGTACAAAGTACGCCACTGCTTAGGTATGTCTGTGATTTGAACGTTCAGTGTGAGCATTCTGCGCAAGTTTTGTATTGAGCACTATGGGGCCGCAGCAATTAAAAGCTACTTTCAAAGTCAGACCGCCCATCCGGCGGTAGAGGCGCTCGCCGCGCGGGCCAGCATTCGCAATCAGTGCATAACGGGCCGTCTGTTCCCATAGCCCTGAGTGCGCAGTCCATCGGGGCGGTATCAGGCCGCGACCGATTCGCACGTACTGGCCGCCGCACGGATTGCCGCCGAAAGTTTGATCGGTGATCGGGCTGATATGGGAAACCCGAACGCCGTAAAACACTATTTTCAGGCCAAACTGTCGGGCATGGGGCATGAGGTTGCCGCTGTGCTGTACTTGAACAGCCAGCTTAAGGTGATCCGTTACATGGAAATGAGCCACGGCACACTGACGCAGGCCAGCGTATACCCCCGCGAAATCGTTAAAACGGCACTTCGCTTAGACGCGGCCGCAATCATCATGTCGCATAACCACCCAAGCGGCATACCGGTGTCATTCAGCATGGCCTGAATGGCGTGTTGCGTGTGCTGGTTGATGGGTTTGGCTGCCGCTTCCATCGTGGCGGCCAGGTGGTGGCTGAGTTGATCAGGTAGGACTTGCTGCGCGTCGGCCATGGCCTGCACGTGCTTTTGCACAGCATCCAGGCTCTGGGTGGCGTTCTCCAACCTATCTACGAGGCCAGCTACTTCACCCAGTACCTCGTGGTACAGCAAATCGAGCTTGGTACGAGCGCCACTGGGATTCGGGTGTGATTCCATGGTGGCGCGGTTCAGGAAAACAGGGCGGTGAAAGCTGCGTTCATTTGTCTGTCCACAGGTTTGGCCAGGGCACGTAGGGCATGCCGGTTGCTTAGCTGTGAAATGCGGACATGGTCTTCAGGATCGGCAGCGCGAAGCAGTGCGCGATAGTCCGTCTGGTCGGCCAGCATGTCGGCAATGGTCGTGCGTTGGTCTGCCAGCAGTTCAAAGACTTCGTTTTCGTAGATGACTGCGTAGGGGCTAGCTTGCACTTCGCCTGTTTTGGCGGCATAGGCCAGGATGGAGGGGAACTCATCTTGCACGCTGCTATCGACACGATTAAAAAGGATCCGCACCCGCTCTGGATCAACACCCAGTTCGGCCAGGGCCGCCACGGTCTTGATGGTTTCTCGCTGGGCCTTGCCGGTGTTGATGACCGGCAGCACGAAGTAGTTCATTTCCTCGTGGGCACCTTCGTAGCGCATCATGTGCGTCAAGAAATCCTCGATGTTGCTGGCACCCACATCGACAATCGCGTCTTCGCGGGTGAGTAGTTCCCGAAACAGGCGACCAAAGTGCTCACCGCGCAACTGATCGACATTCAGACCGAGGTCGGCTCCGGTTTCATTGGTGGATTCCACTGCAAAAATCTGAGCACCGTTCATGCGCGGTGCCAGAAGGTGAGAGGCGGTAACTGTCTTGCCAACGGAGCCTGTGTAGTTCAGAACGGCGACTTTCATGGTTTATTCCTTTTCATGGGGTTGTTGTCAGCTGATAGGGTGTGATTGGCCAAACCTTCACGACGCAGGGCTTCCAGATCCACCTGCATGTCGCGAATCTTGCGTAGATCGCCAGGTGTCTGGATGTTGCGCGGTCGGCCTTGAATGGCATCAAGTGCGGGAGGAGGTGGGGACGACTCCACCGTGGAAGATGCAGGGCTGGCTGCTGTTCGCTGGGCTTTGCGCCAGCGGTACAGCGTGATGGCGAAGGTGCTGCGTTGCACGGTCAAGCCTGCAGCGGCCAGATCGTCCAGTACGGCGGCGTGCGGCACATCAGCAGCGACAGCGTGGGTGACAGGAGCCAGGATGCAGGCAAGCGCCAGCGTCCCAGCCCGCAGGACGGGAAAGGATTGCATTAAGGTGTCTCCGGGGAAGGGCTAAAGCAGGTGGCCGTGGAAAGGCCAGGGATGGGTCAGCGTTGACGCTGCAGAGTCTGCTGGGCGATGGCGATCTGTTCAGGCTTGGCCATGGCCCGTACCAGATGGGCGGTTTCGATAGCAGCCTGCCGGGTATCGCGCAGATGCCCCAAGTCGGCCACGATCTGGCGTAGCAGGGTTAGTTCTTCCTGCAGCGTGTCGTCGGCGGACAGCCGTCGCCTTATATAGTTAGAGAGGGACAGCCCAGAGAGGGCGGCCGCTTCGCCCAGACGGGCAGCATGAGACGAAGTCACCCGGATGCGGATGACCTCGGAGAGAGGTTCGTTCATGGAGTTTTGCCCGTGTATAGGCGGCTCAGTGGCCGTGGCGGCACTGGCCATAGTTGCAGGTTAAGGCCGTGATTGGAGTTTGGCCTTGATATCAGCTCGATTTCGTCTTAGGCGTGCATCAGCAGCAAATGGCCGACTGGTTCCGGCGTTTTTCGTACACGGATTTCAATGTCGTAGCCCAAACGATTCAGGCAATCCATAAGCTTACGTTCGGAGAAGTTCGAGAACTCACCACGCAGTAGACTCGAAACCTTGGGTTGGGTGAGGCCCATGCGCTTTGCTGCTTCGGCCTGGGTGAATCCTCGCTCACGAATAGCCTTGGCAATTTCGACGGTTAGCCCTGATTTGATCTGAAGCTTGTCGGCATCGGGCAGGCCCAGGTCGGCGAATACATTGCCTGAACTGACCTCGGCCTCGATTCCTTCAATAATACGTTTATTCATTTCCCAACTCCTGCGCGACAATCGCGGCGGCCTTCAAGCGCTGACGGATAATATCCATGTCTGGTTTAGGCGTTTCAATACCGCGTTTGCTCTTCTTTTGAAAGACGTGCAAGACAAAGATAGCTTGAGCGAAACGCACGGTGTAGACGGTTCGGTAAGTGCCGCCAGAGTCATCTTCGACTATCTCTAATATGCCTGCACTGCCAAATCCTTTCAATACTTTCGCCGCTTCGTGTTGTTCACCACGTTGGGCAGTGTCAAGCGCATGGCCGAAGAATTTGCGTACATCAACTGGTAGGGCTAACAGGTCTTTCTTACTGCTACCAAGCCAGAGCAGTGCTTTCATATAGGAAGGTGTCACGTAAATATACCATTTCTGGGATGATAAGGGGTGTTGTTACAGTTTGAGAGTGTATTCGGCCTATGCTCGCTTGAGCCAGAGGACGTTTTCTGCAAGTGTGGGCATCTTGCCCGCCTCCAATTCATCCAGAAAATCCGCCCACTGTTGCACCATTTTTTTTCGTTGAGCCAGGAAAGTAGCCCGGTCATAGCTGCCACCTTGCTCCTCTTTGGACACGTGCGCTAGATGGCGCTCGATAACTTCTGGATCCCAGCCTAGATACTCGCGAATCATGGTGCGTGCCGTAGCCCGAAAACCATGGCCGGTAATCTGCTCCTTGGTGTCATACCCCAAGGTTCGTAACCCCGAATTAATGGTGTTGTCGCTGATGTAGCGCGATTTGTCGGAGCGCCTGGCCATATTGGGAAACACGGGGCCAGATGGTCCGGTAATCGAGAGGAGATCTTCCAGAATGCGGCGAGCTTGACGCGATAGAGGCACGATGTGGGCAGGAGTACGACTATCGCGTTTTTGCCATTCGCGCATCTTCATGTTCTCAGGTGGGCACCGCCACAGCTGTCTCTTTAGGTCGATATCTTCCCAATGAGCCAGTCGTATCTGACCTGGGCGCTGAAAGACCAGGGGAGCCAGTCGTAATGCTGCGACGGTGATGAAGTTGCCGTGGTAGTCACGCATGTCGCGCAGAAGTTGGCCGAGCAGTTTGGGGTCGGTAATGGCAGCGTAATGACGACTTCGAGGCGTTGGCAGGCCGCCTGTGTTTTTGTTGACGAAGTTCTGAGTAGGCTCCAGCACTCCGGTATCTACCGCATACTGGTAAACGTGTTGAACCGTTTCACGGACACGCTGAGCCATCTCTAGGTGGCCGCGATCCTTGATACGATGCAGACAACGTACGATTTCCGTCGGTTTGATGCTTTCCATCATCTTGTTGCCCACCCATGGGAACATATGAATTTCAAGGTGTCTGGTGACTTTTTCCTTGTATCCATCTGACCACTCACGGTCTTTATTGGCGCTTTTGAGCCAGGCGCGTGCCATCAGTTCAAACGTATTGACCTTGGCAAGTTGTGTCTGCACCTGCTGTTCCCGACGAAATTCCAGGGGGTCAATACCTTGGGCCCGTTGAGCGTTCGCCTTCCTCGTTTCTTCACGTGCTAGGGCGAGGGTTACGGCTGGGTAGGAACCCAAGCCGATCTTGAGTTGCTTCTTATCGGACTTATAGCGATAGATCCAACTTTTGCTTGTTGCGCGTATGCGCAGGTAGAGCCCATCGCCATCGGCAATCAGGTACTCTTTGGCGCGCGGCGCGGCTGTTCGGATTTTGAGATCGGTCAGGAATCCCATTAGAGTCCCCCCACGGGAAAAATTAAGATATCCCTAGTCTAGGGGACACTCTGGGGGACGTGCAACGTTGGGATTTACTGATATTTTGTGAAACGTCATGGGTCAGAATTTAATTCTAACTCCATGATTTTCTTGATGATTTGGTGCAACTTGCGCCGTTATGGAACAAGTCGTTGGTGCCCGGGGCCGGAATCGAACCGGCACGCCTTGCGGCGGGGGATTTTGAGTCCCCTGCGTCTACCAATTTCACCACCCGGGCACGCCCGCTGCGGCTGGGGTGCCGCGACGGGAAGGGTCACATTATATGCGGAAAATCCTCATAGGTATTCCTCCATCGCATCCATCATGATGCGCGCCGTGTAATCGGCGAAGCTGCGCCGGACGATGACTTCCCAGGCTTCGGCGCGGTCGGCTTCGATTCTGCGCAGCAGGACGGTGGTTTTGAAGTAGTGGCTCTGGGCGCACTGCCCTATTCCAAATACGCGTGGGTGCAGGTCCAGTGGGCAGCCTTTGGACAGCACGTCGCGGGCGTGAGGGCCGGTCAGGTGGATGACGGAAAACCCACTGGTCTGGTCGGTGACGGCCGAAAATTCCTCGCCCAGTGCGGCTTCGATCTGGTGCGCCAAGTCGGCGCCGGCACTGCCCGACTGCGCAGCTTCGGGTGCGGCGTCGGGCAGTGTACGGATCAGCCATTCGTCGGGGGCCAGCCACATGATGCAGGCGTTTGAGCCTTGCGCAACAGTGTTGGGCTGCAAGGGCGGTGCGACGCCAATGACGCTGCGCACCGCTTCGGTGAAGGCGGCTGATTGGGGGTCACCGCGCAGGTTGACGAAGCCGACGAAGGGCTGTTCGGCCAGCAGTACGGTGTCGGGGTTGCCGTGCTGGAAGCCGGTTTCGCCCAGCCCGGCCAGTGGGGTGTCCAGGTGGGTTTCATTCGACATTTTGACGGGCTCCTTCGGGGTCGTAGAACACGGGGCTGCATACGCGGGCCTGGGTGAATCCGCCGCCGGGGATGGCGATGTAGACGGTGTCGTCGGTACGGTTTTGGCCGTCTTTCAGCAGGGCCAGGGCGATGGATCGGCCCAGGACGGGGCTCATATAGCTGGATGTGACGTGCCCTTGCAGGGGGGCGATCGAGGCCTGGGTTTCGGCGTTCAGGATGGCGGCGCCTTCGGGCAGGACGGTGTTCGGGGCGACGGGCATGAGGCCGACGAAGTGTTTGCGGTGGGGGCCGCTGGTGTCGCTGCGGGCCAGGGATCGTTTGCCTAGGCAGTCCTTGGATTTCGAGACCATGCCGCCCATGCCGAGGTCGACGGGGGTGACCGAGCCGTCAGTGTCTTGGCCGACGATAATGAAGCCCTTTTCGGCGCGCAGCACGTGCATGGCTTCGGTGCCGTAGGGGGTGATGCCGAATTCCTCGCCGGCCTGCATCAGCAGTTTCCAGATGTGGCGGCCGGAATTAGCCGGGACGTAGACTTCGTAGGACAATTCGCCCGAGAAGCTGACGCGCAGGACGCGGGCAAAGACGCCGTCGATCGTGCCTTCCTGGAAGCTCATGAAGGGGAAGGCTTCGTTGCCGAAGTCGATGTCGTGGCAGACTTTCTGCAGGACTTTGCGGGCGTTGGGGCCAGCCACGGTGGTGATGGCGTACTGGTCGGTGATCGAGGTGAGGTAGACCTTCAGTTCGGGCCATTCGGTCTGCAGCCAGCGTTCCATCCAGCTCATGACGCGGGCCGCGCCACCTGTGGTGGTGGTCAGGACGAAATGCTGGTCGGACAGGCGCAGGTTCACGCCGTCGTCCAGGACCATGCCGTTTTCATCCAGGATCAGGCCGTAGCGGCAGCGCCCGGGCTGCAGTTTGGTCCAGAGGTTGATGTACATGCGGTTCAGAAAGGTGACGGCATCGGGGCCGCGCACGTCGATCTTGCCCAGGGTGGTGTAGTCGAGCAGGCCGACGCTGTTGCGCACGGCCAGGCATTCGCGTGCGACGGCGGCGTCCATGTCTTCGCCGGGCAGCGGGTAGTAGCGGGCGCGTTTCCAGTTGCCCACGTCCTCGAATACGGCATTGTGCTGGACGTGCCAGTCGTACACGCAGGTCTTGCGCACCGGGTCAAAGAAATCGCCCAGTTCGCGCCCGGCCATGGTGCCGAAGGTGACGGGCGTGTAGTTCGGCCGGAAGGTGGTGGTGCCGGTTTCCGGGATGCTTTGGCCCAGGACGTCGGCCAGCACGGCCATGCCGTTGATGTTGCCGAGTTTGCCCTGGTCAGTGCCAAAGCCCATGGCGGTGTAGCGCTTGACGTGTTCGATGGATCGATAGCCTTCGCGCACGGCCAGGTGGATGTCGGATACCGAGACGTCGTTCTGGTAATCAATGAACTGCTTGGCCCCGCGGGTGGCGGCCTTGCCGCGTCCGGTGGACCAGACGGGCAACAGGGGCGATTCGACATGATCCTGGGTTGTCCAACTGGGCGGCTCGGTGCCCTGCCCTGTGGCTTCGATCCCGGCTGCGGCAGCCGCGGAGGCCCCGGCGGCGGCACCCGATTCCAGGCTGGCGCGCAGGCTGAATTCGCCATTGACCGCCCCTGCGCAGCTTTGTTTCTGCACGGACTGGTCCGGCACAAAGCACGCACGGGTATCGCACCAGCGCGGTTTGCCGCCAGACTGGGCGAACAGGTGGATGACCGGATTCCAGCCGCCGGCCATGGCCAGCAGGTCACAACTGAGGGACTGGGCGTCGTCGGGGATGCGGGCGCCGTGTGCCTGCAGCACCACGCCCCTGACATGCCGTTCGCCCATGGCGTGGCGAATCACGGCCTGGTGAATGACGCGGATGCCGGCCTGCTCGGCTTGCTCGGGCAGGCTGCCTTCGCTGTGGACGCGCGGGTCAACGACCGTGACCTCGGCGCCGTTGCGCTTCAGATCCAGTGCGGCCTGGTAGCCACTGTCGTTGGTGGTGAACACGACGGCGCGGCGCCCGGGCATGGCAGCGTAGCGGTTGATGTAGGTGCTGACGGCCGAGGCCAGCATGATGCCGGGCAGGTCATTATTGCCAAAGACCAGAGGGCGCTCGTGTGCGCCGGTGGCCAGCACGACGTGGCGCGCGCGGATTTTCCACATACGTTCCCGCACGCCCGCGCGTCGGTTGACGGGCAGGTGGTCGGTCAGGCGCTGGCAGGCAGTAACCAGGTTGTGGTCCTGGTAACCAAAGGCGGTGGTACGGGCCAGCACCTGGACTTCAGGCATAGTGGCCAGTTCAGCAGCCACCTGCTGCACCCACTGGTCGGCGGCCTGGCCGTCTATGGTTTCCTGCGACCACAACAGGCTGCCGCCGGGTTCGGGCTGGTCATCGACCAGGATCACGCGCGCGCCGGCGCGGCCTGCCGTCAGGGCGGCGGCCAGGCCCGCGGGCCCCGCGCCCACAATCAGAACATCGCAGTGCGCATAGGTTTTTTCGTAGCGATCGGGGTCAAGTTCCTCGGGGACGGTGCCCAGGCCGGCTGCGTCGCGGATGCGTTCCTCGTACTTGCCCCACCAGCGGCGCGGCCACATAAAGGTTTTGTAATAGAAACCGGCGGGCATGAAGCGCGCGAAATGGCGCATGATGGCCAGGCGGTCATGCTCGAGATCGGGCTTGGCATTCACGCTGGTGGCGCGCAGGCCCTCGTAGATGCGGACCTCGGTGGCGCGCGCGTTCGGCACGGTATAGGCACCCGATTCCAGTTGCACCAGGGCGTTGGGTTCCTGCACGCCGGCGGTCACAATGCCGCGTGGGCGGTGGTATTTGAAGCTGCGGGCGACGAACTGCACGCCGTTGGCGATCAGGGCCGAGGCCAGGGTATCGCCTTCAAAGCCGTCGTAAGGTTTGCCATTGAAAAAGAAATGCACGGGGGTGTCGCGCTGCACGCGCCCGCCCTGCCCGAGCCGATAAGGCTGACTCATGAGGCCTCCTTGCCGCTTTCGCCGATGGTTTCGTAATGGGTGAACTGATAGCTGCGCGTGTCGCGTTCGGCAATGAACCAGCGACGGCAGCCGTGGGTGTGGACCCATTGTTCGCGGTGCACGCCAAAGGTGTTCTTGCGCATGAAGACGTAGTCGCCCCACTCGCGGTCGGACAGCTGCTCGGTATCGGCGGGCCGGACGATATCGGCCTCGCCGCCATAATTGAATTCCGTCTCGGCGCGCTCGCCGCACCACGGGCACTGGATCACTAGCATGGGGGTCTCCTTAGTGCGCGACGGCTGCCGCGCCGTGCTCGTCGATCAGGTGGCCGGTGTAGAACCGGTCTATGGAAAAGGCCGCATTCAGGGCGTGGGGCTCGTCGTGGGCAACCGTGTGGGCGAATGCCCAGCCGGAACCGGGGGTGGCCTTGAAACCGCCGGTGCCCCAGCCGCAGTTGAAGTACAAGCCCTTGATGTCGGTCTTCGAGACGATGGGGCAGGCATCGGGGGTGACGTCCACAATTCCGCCCCACTGCCGGTTCATGCGCACCCGGCTAAGGGACGGGAACATTTCCACAATGGCCTGCAGCGTGTGTTCGATGTTGTGGAAACTGCCTCGCTGACCGTAGCCGGTGTACTGGTCAATGCCGGCACCGATCACCAGATCACCTTTGTCGGACTGACTGAGGTAGGCGTGTACGGCATTCGACATGATCACGGTATGCACGGCGGGCTTGACGGGTTCGGACACCAGGGCCTGAAGGGGATGGCTTTCGATCGGCAGGCGGATGCCGGCCATGTCGGCCAGCACACTGGAATGCCCCGCCACCACGACGGCGAGCTTTTTGGTCTTGATAAAGCCCTGGCCCGTGTCCACGCCTTCGATCGCGCCGTCCTTGGTGCGAATATTCGTGACCGGGCAGTTCTGGATGATGTCCACCCCCAAGCGGTCGGCCGCCCGCGCAAAGCCCCAGGCCACGGCATCGTGGCGCGCCACGCCCGCGCGACGCTGGAAGGATGCCCCCAGGACCGGATAGCGTGAATTCAGGTTGATGATGGGCACGATTTCGCGGACCTGCTCGGGGTCCAGCCACTCGCCATCCACACCGTTGAAATGGTTGGCGTTGATGCGCCGCTGCGTGTCACGGACTTCCTGCAGCGTGTGGGCCAGATTCATCACGCCGCGCTGGCTGAACATGACGTTGTAGTTCAGATCCTGCGACAGGCCCTCCCACAGCTGCATGGATTTCTCGTAGAGCTGCGAGGATTCATCCCACAAGTAGTTGGAACGCACGATCGTAGTGTTGCGCGCGGTATTCCCACCCCCCAGCCAGCCCTTTTCCAGTACGGCAATATTGCGCACGCCATGCACCTTGGCCAGGTAATAGGCAGTCGCCAGTCCGTGCCCCCCGGCACCGACGATCACGACGTCGTATTCGCGCTTGGGCTCGGGGCTGCGCCAGGCCTGGCCCCATTTTTCGTTGTGGCTCAGGCCATTCCTGATCACACTGAAGATCGAATAGCGATTGCTCATTGTGTCCTCGTTTTAGGTATTGCCTGCAAGCGCGCACGCGGCGCGGGTTGGTGCCAGTACATCAAAACAACATCCACACGGATAGAACTTTTACGCCGTAGAGATGGAATAATTATGCCGTGACACGGGGCGGCCTGCGAGGGCGCGCGCAGCCTCAGTAGAACTCATCACGATTGGGGAAGATTTCACTGACGTAATCGGGCTGGCCGGCCTGCGAGGACAGCAGCGGATCCGGCAGTTGTGCACGACTGCGCCAGACACTGGGCGGCACACCGAACATCGCCCGAAACTCACGGCCCATATGCGACGCATCGGAAAATCCGCATTCCGAGGCCACCGCCGAAATGGTTTTCTTTGAGTGGATCAGCATCCAGGCGGCCATGCGCAGCCGCATTCCCCGAGCGTATGCCTGGGGGCTGCGACCAGTGGCTTCCTTGAACAGACGCTCGAACTGGCGCACCGAAATGTTCAGCTTTTCCGCCAGCTCGTCCAGGCTGAGCGCCCTGCCCATGTGCTGCTCCATCAGCAGCACGGCACGACGCACCAGCGGATGGGTGGTGGGCTGTATGCCAGGGGGCAGCGGCTGCGCCGCGTTGGCGCGGTCGGAATCGTCCACCTGCAGGATGCGCAGCGCCTTTTGCACGATGGATGCGTCAATATGGCGCCGCAGGATTTCGGCCGCCACGTCGATCGAGGCCCGCCCGCCCGAACACGTGATCCGCCGCCGATCACACACATACAGCCGATCAGCCACCACATTGTCGGGATCTGCCCCCGGGAATTGCTCCAGGAAATCCCAATAGTGAAACCAGCTGACGCAGACCCGATGGTGGTCCAGCACGCCGGCCTGCATCAGGGCGAATACGCCCGTGCACAGGCCCACCAGTGTCACGTCGTGCCTGGCGGCCTCGCGTATGAATTCCAGCAAGGCCCGGCTGACCGGCGGGCGCGTATGCAGCAGGCCACCCACGACCACCAAGTAGTCAAATCGCGACGGATCCCCCAGACGTTCTGACGGAACGACCTGGATGCCACTGCTGGAACTGACTGGGGTGAGGCTTTCATCGACCACCTGCCAGGCGCAGCGCACGGGGCGGCTGTTGTCGCCCTCGTCACCCGCCAGGCGCAGCACATCCAGCAGACCGGAAAACGCGGTCAGCGTGAAATGCGACAACAGGATGAAGCCAAAGCGTACCGGACCTTTGTCCATAAGCCATTCAATTCGAACCTGATCATGCCCCAAGGCCCGCTTATTTTATCCATGGACTGCCCTGAAGCGGTACCTCAGACTATTTGCACCACATTATGTCGACGGTTTCGGGCGTCTCTGCGTCAGCAGGGTCATGGCAATGAACAAAATAATTGATACCCCCAGCAGCAGCGTGGCCGCAGCCATAATCGTCGGATTGATCTGATCCCGGATACCGGAAAACATCTGCACGGGAAGCGTGCGCTGCTCGGCGCCTGTCATGAACAATGCTACAACGACCTCATCGAATGAGATCGCAAAGGCAAAGATTGCACCGGAAGCCACCCCCGGCAGAATATTCGGCAAGGTCACCCGGAAAAACGTAGACAACGGCGGAGCACCTAGGCTCAAGGCCGCTCGGGTCAGATTGTTGTCATACGTCGATAGCATCGCCGTTACAGTGATGACAACAAAGGGCGTAGCCAGTGCAGTATGCGCCAAAACCAGACCCAGACGGGTATTCGTCAGGCCAAATTGACCAAAGAACAGATAACAGCCGACCGCCACGATAACGAGTGGCACGATCATCGGCGAAATCAGCAGTGCCATGATCACCCGTCGCGCCGGAAAGTTGGGCCGCGAAATGCCGAGTGCAGCCAATGTACCAAGCGTGGTCGCCAAGATGGTGGTCAGGACCGCTGTCACAGTGCTATTGAAAATAGCGTTCATCCAACGCGAATTGCCGAAGAGATCTGTGGACCAGCGTAATGAATACTCGTGGACGGGAAGCGTGAAAAAGGGGTCTTTCGAAAAAGACAGCGGAACAATAATGAACAATGGAGCGATAAGAAAAAGCATCACCGCGACCGCAAACCCCACCACCAGTATTCGCAGCAGGCGTTCAGAAGGCGTTGCATAGAAAGGCAGCCACATCGCGTCACCCCAGCTTTATCTTGTCGGCGCCACCAACCAAACGCAGGAACAGCGCATAAACAGCCAGCGTCACCACCAGCAGAACAACCCCCAGGCCAGAAGCCATGCCCCAATTCAGATTACGGTTGATGAAGTCGGCAATAAAATTGGATACCATCTGGTCACGCGGCCCACCCACCAAAGCGGGAGTGATGTAGTAGCCGAGGGACAGGATGAACGTCATCAGGCACCCCGCAATGACACCCGGTAAGGTCTGGGGGGCATAAATCCTCCAAAACGCTGAAATAGGCGGCGCGCCAAGTGATCGGGCAGCCCGCAATTGAGTCGTTGGAATTGCACGCATGACACTATATATAGGCAAGATCGTGAAGGGTAGCTGGATATGGGTCATCGCTGTAATCGTGCCGACACGAGTGAAGATGAGTTGCACCCGTTCACCGATCAGGTGCAGTCCGAGCAAAATGTCGTTGATGACACCCTGGGACTGCAGCAAGACGACCCAGGCTGTAGTACGCACGAGCAGTGATGTCCACAGCGGCAAAAGCACCATCAGCAACATGACCGCAGCAATGGTTTTGGGGGCGATTGTCAGGACATACGCTACGGGGTACCCCAAAATAAGGGTAAGCAACGTCACAAGCATTGCGACGAAGAACGTCCGCCCAAGAATATCGACGAAGACCGCCTGATTAGCATCCACCTGACCGATCGTCCCGTCAGGGTGCTGTTTCAAGTCCAATGCCGTCAGCAGGTAATACGGCGTATATGCATGCCCATTGCGCTTGATCACCGCCCACACATCGGACGACCCCCAATCCTTGTTGAGCTTCAGAAATTTGTCTTTATACGGGCCGGCGTCAAGTTCCTCTACCATTCGTGCAGCAGACAGCACACGACTGCGCATACCAGAGATTTCATAGTTCAGCCGCTTCCCAAGCAAGGCGGCAGTACTATTTTCCTGAGCTGTTTTGAGGTCTGCCGCAAACGCGGCATAAACCGGCTCGTCGGGTGTTGACGCACCATCCCAGTGCTCAAGTGCCACCAGCGTGGTCGGTAACACTTCCTGGACTTCAGGGTTCTCTACTGAAGTAGCCAACAGATAAAGAATCGGTGCAATAAAAACAATCGCCAGGAAAATCACCAGTGGCAGCGCAAGTGAAAACGAAGCACGCCGCCCCGGCCGCTCTGCCCGTTGAACCGCCTTGAAAATTTCTGTGCCCCCGGAAGCGCCTGCGCTAACCATTTCGTCACGCCTCCAGCAGACGGCACTCGGACACATCACATTCCAGGACAAGGTCTTCACCCGCCGTAAAAGGACGCGCCTGCCTCATCGGAATACGTGCAGTCAACAACTGGCCACCCAAGGCCTCAACCGACAGCCGAACATGGTCGCCAAGGAAAAAGACACCTCGCGCCTTCCCCGGGATGCGATTGACCTCTGATCTGCCGTCTGCCTCAGCAAGTGAAAGGCTCTCAGGGCGTATGGAAATGCTAACTTCACCACCAGTCGACCCACATGTGCTTGCAGCTTTCAGGACAGTACCGTCCGCCATGCGCACAACGGCCACGTCCCCTTCCCGACCAGCCAACATACACTGCATCGTATTGTTTTCCCCGATAAACGACGCAACAAAGCGGTTGGACGGCGCGTTGTAGAGCGTTTCGGGATCTGCAAGTTGCTGAATGCGTCCGTCGTGGAATACTGCTATGCGATCAGACATCGTCAGCGCTTCGGACTGATCGTGTGTGACATAAACCATCGTAATGCCAAGCGCGACCTGAAGTTGCTTGATCTCGATCTGCATATGTTCGCGCAACTGCTTGTCTAGTGCGCCAAGCGGCTCATCCATCAGCACCAGAGAGGGCTCAAACACCAGTGCACGCGCCAGTGCGACGCGCTGCTGCTGGCCACCTGATAACTGTGCTGGACGACGGTCGCCCAACGCATCCAGGCTGACCCGACCGAGCGCCTGTTGAACCTTTTCCCGGGCCTGCGCCCCGGTGATACCACGATAACGTAACGGAAACGCGACATTTTCGGAGACCGTCATATGTGGAAAAAGCGCGTAGTTCTGAAATACAAAACCGATATTGCGTTTTTCAGGCGGCAAACGCTCGACAGGTTTGCCTTTGAGCAAAATACGCCCAAGCGTCGGACGCTCGAACCCGCCCAGCATCATCAGTGTCGTGGTCTTACCGGAGCCTGACGGCCCCAGCATGGTCAGAAACTCGCCATTCTGAACATCGAGATTAAGCCCCTCCACCACGAAATTAACACCATCGTAGGATTTTTTCACATCTTCGAACCGAACGAGAACGTCGGCTGAATCATCCATTGCAGAAGGTATCGCGGGGGAAAGGCTCATCCGGAGGTCTCCTTCGGGTGGTTTTGCTCTGAGGGTTATTGTGCAATCCATGTCGTGAAGCGCCTACGGATCTCATCTCCATGATCTGCCCAGAATGCGTTATCCAGCGTCAGTGCGCCGTTCATATTCTCGGGGTTGGTGGGCAGAATCTTTGCGACCTCGGGCTCTACAAACTCGGTTGCTGACTTTCTGACCGGTCCGTACGGAATATAGTTTGTGACGTTGGCCAAGATCTTGGGCTGTACAGCGTACTTGATGAAAGCCATCGAGCCTTCAATGTTTTTTGCTCCCTTGGGAATGACCCAATAGTTGGAATCAAGGATTTCGTGATCCCAAACGATCCTGAAATCCTTGCCTTCTTTGTTCGCATGGTCGATGCGACCATTCCATGCGGTAGACATGACCACTTCGCCAGAGGCCAGAAGTTGGGGGGCCTGTGCGCCGGCCTCCCACCACACCACGTCGCTCTTAATGGTATCGAGCTTGGCAAAGGCCCGGTCCACACCCTTTGAGGTGGCCAGCAGGTCATAAACGTCACCCGGTGCAACACCATCGGCAAGCAATGCGAACTCTAAATTAGTGGCGGGATTTTTCCACAGGCCACGTTTACCCGGGAATTTCTTGGTATCAAACAGATCCGCGATCGTTTTCGGGCCATCTGGATGGCGCGCGCCATCATAGGCAAGGATCGTTGCATAGACAATCGTTCCAACACCGCACCTCGAGGTCGTGCCGTCTATCCAATCGTCCTTTGGCCCAATTTTGTCCCAGTCGATCTTCTCGAAAATGCCCTCATCACAACCCTGCAACAGGGTAGGTGCATCAACGTCCACCGCATCGAGGGTGACGTTTCCAGACTCGATCATGGCCTTGATCTTGGCGATTTCACCCCCGTATTCCTGCTCAATGACCTTGATCCCGGTATCCTTCATGTAGGGCTCGAAGCCGGCTTTCCTCCAGGCCGCTTGGTATGCTCCGCCAAAACTCATGACCGAGACTTCGTCCTGAGCCAGTGCGGGCTGTGCGCTGAGCGCTGTGATTGCTGCCATGGACAAAGTCAGCATGCAGCCTGTTAAGCGATGTCGCATTTCGTACTCCTATGTCTGTTAAGAGCGCAGCCTGGGCATTATCCTACCCTGTTGACCCCGTCTATCTGGTAACGCTCGATGCCAAACCCGTGCCAGGACTGGCGAGTGAGGTTCATGACATCCACAGCCGGCCTATCAACACCGGTATGGATCTGAGGCCAAAGGCCTGGACGCTATGGGGATTTTTTGCGGCGTTGCGCACGCCTGTAATGATTTAGGATTTGTCACGTTTGTCTCCGTGTACGATGATATTTCTTATTGACCCAATACCCATGTTAGGGGTCTGACGCCAAGGCATTTTTTTAGAAGCGACAATAAATAGTCTGGAAACGAACTATGCCCGGAATACAACAATCAGGCCCATCCGACCCTTGTTGGGCTATCCCCTCACAACGATATTGTGCTCAGGCCCATATGGGAACTTGGTGATGTCTTCGGCTCCGTCGTTGGTCACGACCAGAATATCGTGCTCCCGGTAGCCGCCCGCACCGGACAAGCCTTCTGACAGTGTCAACATTGGCTCCATCGAAACCACCATGTTTTCCTCCAGTACTGTGCTGATGTCCTCGCGCAACTCAAGCCCCGCCTCACGCCCATAGTAATGGCTCAATACGCCAAAAGAGTGCCCATACCCAAACGTGCGATACTGCAAGACACCGTGGCGATGATAGATCTCGTTGAGCTCGGCGGCGATATCGCAGCACCGGGCACCTGGCCGGATCAACTGCAGGCCTGCCTCATGAACCTCGACGTTGATCTCCCAGATGCGTCTGTGGGCATCGGAGCACTCTTCGGCAAATAGGGTGCGTTCAAGCGCCGTGTAGTAACCGGCGATCATGGGAAAGCAGTTCAGGCTCAGGATATCGCCACGCTGAATTTTGCGCGACGTGACGGGATTATGCGCACCATCTGTATTGATGCCTGACTGGAACCACGTCCAGGTATCCATCAGTTCGGCATGCGGAAACGTTTTCGCGATTTCCCGCACCATGGCCTGCGTAGAGTGCAGTGCGACCTCATGTTCGGGCACACCTACAGCAATTGCATCGCGGCAGGCCCGCCCGCCGATGTCGGCAATCCGCGCTCCCTGCTTGATCAGCGCAATTTCTTCATCGGACTTGATCATGCGCATCTTCATGCACGCCTTTCCGATATCGACCATTTCGGCATTCGGAAGCGCATCTTTCAGCTTCGTCAGATTCTCGGCCGTAATGTGATCGAATTCGACCCCCACGCGCTTTTGCTTGCCCAGCAATGTGCTGACCGCATGGAAGTAGTTGTCCCGCTGCCAGTCGGTATAGACGATATTATCCCCAAAGCTGCGCCGCCCCGGCTGGCCGGCATCGATGTTGGCGCTGATCGTAGAGTGCACCGTCTGGGTGATCGCCAGGCCATAGAAACGACCGAAGTGGCAGAATAGGAAATCGGCGTAATAGTTGATGTTATGGTACGAAGTAAACAATACAGCGTCGATATCCTGAGCCGCCATGTAATTGCGTAATGCGTCCACACGGCGGGTCATCTCAGCATTGGAAAACGTCGGTGTGACCGGCTCACCATTTTTGATGCTCAACAGCCGAGTCTGGCACATGTGCTCTGCAGCGCCGCTTGCGCTCGAAAATTTTGTATCAGTCATTTTGGTCTCCGTGTATGAGTAATAATGGAGTGGCGGGGGGCATTGGACATATTTCTCATCTTAGGCACCCAAGGCCTCATCGAATTTTTTTGGAACCGACAGTAAATAGCCCGAAAGCGAACTGACGATTCGGGCGGAGGCATGCAGGATGAGCAATCTGAACACCGAGCCGGTGGCAGGGAGAAGAAAAACCAAACGACCCCGCTGTTACGGCTTTCTACTGGTTCCAAACTTCACCCTCATCGGGTTTGCCTCAGCTACCGAGCCTCTACGCATGGCCAATATGGCCTGCCGGGACGCCCGGCCGTACCACTGGGTGACGATTTCAGGTGACGGCGGGCCGATATGCGCGAGCAACGGTGTGATCGTCCAGCCTGATAACTCAATCGCTACCGCGCCGCAGCTTGATGCCCTATTTGTCTGTGGATCAAACCCTGTGCCGCACCATATCGAATCGATTCATCTGGACTGGCTCAGGGGTCTAGCGCACAAGGGAACTGCGCTGGGTGGTATCTGTACCGGCAGCTATTGGCTGGCGCGGGCAGGCCTGCTGAACGGCTACCGCTGCACGCTTCACTGGGAGGATGCCGATCGGTTTCTGGCCGATTTCCGCCATATTGTGGTTTCAACCCGGATATTCGAGATCGACCGCGACCGATATACCTGCAGTGGTGGTATTGCGCCAGTGGATATGATGATCGGTCTGATCGGCCTGCAGCCCGGTGATAAAGACTTGGCGGCCGCTGTCGCCGAACTGATGGTATGTGAACGTATCCGATCATCAGGAGACGCCCAGCGTATACCGCTGCGCCAGCGTATCGGCACAGGACAGCCTAAGCTGATCGAGGCGGTCTCATTGATGGAAAGCAATCTTGAAGAACCGCTGCGTGCCGACGAGATCGCCCATTACGTGGATGTCTCCCCTCGCCAGCTCGAACGCCTGTTCCAGGAACACCTGAAATGCACGCCCGGGGCGTACTACCTGGAATTGCGGCTGTTGCGTGCACGCCAAATGCTGTTGGGCACCGAAGACGCCATC